>DATAOL010000068.1:0-7721 GCA_036265755.1 Gaiellaceae bacterium
ACTTGAACATGTGGAAGATCCGGCCGTGGCGGCCGACGCGCAGCCCCCGGTAGAGGAGAGGGGTCCCCGACGTCCCGAGGAGCACGAGGGTCACGAGCGCGAGCACCGGCAGCGTGACGAGGAGGACGAACGCCGAGATGAGCACGTCCAGAGCGCGCAGGGCCGCGTCGACGTCTCGGCGATCCACCCCTTCCCGCGAGAGCCTGGCGTATTGCTCTGCGAGCGACTCGGTCTCGGGCGTGGCCATCATCGGCTTAGAGCTTGCATCGTGATTGCTTGTGCGGTTCTCACGCAGCCATGCGGGTTAGCGTTGCGTTTGCTAACGACGTGCCAACGGGCGAGCGGAGAACGCGACAACAGCGAGGCGACCTTCGCCGCCGCGACCTCGTCGCTCTGCGGAAGCAGGTGCGCATACGTCGAGAGCAGCGTATTCGGATCGTCGCCGACGCGGGCGACCGCGACGTGGACGGGAACGCTCTCCGTGAGCAGGTGGGTTGCGTGCGCGTGCCGGACCACTGGACGTGCCGGTCGGGATGCCCGTCGCCTTGCGCAGGCGACCGAGGCTGAGGTCAGCGTCCGCGAGTGAAGCGGTCGCCCAAAGCGATTGGGGGCGGGCCGCGTGACTGTCGTTGCTCAGCTTCCGCTGAGCTAACCTGCCTTGCTCCAAGGCTCGCTGGTAAGGATTGTCTCGGCGACGCGATCGGCACACTGGTTCGTCACGACCTGGATGGTCAGCGTGTCGCCCTGGACTTCATACGAATACTCGTTGTCGAAGAACTGCGTGTCGCCCCCCGCCGCACACTCCTCTTGGAGAAGCCCGAGCCGGTCACCCGCGACCTCGAGGGTCGGGCCCTCGAGTTGACCGAGGTCGGGGTTCACGATTGAGAGAACCGGGCCGTTGTCCGTTCCGCCCGTTTCTGCAATCTCGAGCTGCCATTTGGTCGCAGCATTCGCAAGCTCAGGCGGGACGTCTGCGGGGAGATCCTCTGGTTTCAGACTCGTCGTCCAGGTGCCGAGCAGCTCTGCGGGAATCGCTTCCTCGGTGGTCGCCGTTCCCCCAGCGCCAGTCGCCGTCGGAGTCGAAGACCCGGACCCGCCGCACCCAGAAACGGCGAGCACCGACACGCCCATGGCAAGCAAGCCGCAAGAGGAGACAGCCGCATGTCAGCCGGGCGAATCTACTGACTGAACGCGGTCAAGTCCACTGTCCCCAACGTGTCCTGCGCATAATGATTCCTTATGGATACCCGTCAGCTCGCCGCCTTCTGCGCGGTCGTCGAGAAGAGCAGCTTCTCACAGGCTGCCCAGAAGCTCGGTGTCACCCAGCCGGCCGTGAGCCTCCAGGTTCGCGCGCTGGAGGAGCGGCTCGGCCAGACCCTCCTCGACCGTTCGGGGCGGAAGGTCGAACCGACGGAGGCGGGGCTCCGTCTCTACCGCAGCGCACAGCGCATGCTTGCGCTCGAGGAGCAGCTCTACGAGGACGTCTCCGCCGACACGGGGGAGCTCCAGGGCTCGCTCGAGATCGGCGCCTCGACAGGTCCGGGAGCTCATCTCGTCCCCCTCCTCCTCTGCGAGTTCCAGCGCGACCATCCCGATCTGCACGTCGCCCTCTCGATCTGGGACACGCAGACCGTGAGCGACAAGGTTGCGACCCGGCAGCTCGAGCTGGGCGTCGTCGGCGCGCTGCGCCGGAACCGGTCGCTGGAGTTCGAGCCGCTCGTCCGCGACGAGATCGTCCTTGCCGTCCCCGCAGGGCACCCGGCGGCGGGCGGCACGATCTCGGTCGAAGACCTGCGCGGCGAGAGCATCATCGCCATGCAGGAGGGGGCCGGCGTCCGCCAGGTCGTCGACGAGGAGCTCCGCAAGGCCGGCCTGCGGGTGCGAGAGCTCGACCCGAAGCTCGAGCTCGGCCTGCAGGAGTCCGTGAAGAGCGCGGTCGCGGCGGGCTTCGGCGTCACGTTCATCTCGCGCACCGCGATCGAAGGAGAGCTGGCCTCCGGGGCCCTCGCCACGGCACGCGTCGCCGGCCTCGAGCCCGCCCGCCAGATCTACGTCGTCCGCGCCAAGGGCCGTCCCCAGACCCGTGCGGCGGCTGCCTTCCTCGAGTTCGCACGCGAGAAGACCAAGTGATCGTTCGGTGGGGGCTCGATTCCCTTCCGTCGGTGCTCGCAGACGTGGGCACCGAGCGACCGCTCCTCGTCACCACCGAGCGCTGGCGCGACCTGGATCTTCCCGCCGGACGCGCCTTCTACGGCGTCACGCAGCACGGCTCGCCGGACTCGGTCGCCGAAGCGACCGGGGCTGCGTCGGAGGCGGATGGTCTCCTCGCCGTCGGCGGTGGGAGCGCCATCGACACGGCCAAGGCGGTCTCGGCGGAGACGGGCCTTCCTGTCGTTTCCGTTCCGACCACGTACTCGGGGGCTGAATGGACGCAGGGGTTCGGCGTGCGAGACGAGTCGCGACGTGTGAAGGCCGGAGGCGGCGGCGCCCGCGTCGAGGGCATCGTCTACGAGCCGGAGCTGACCTACGACCTTCCTCCGAGCCAGACGGGCGGCACGGCGTTGAACGCACTGGCCCACTGTGCCGAGGCTCTCTACGTCAAGGGCCGAAACGACGAGGCGGATGCCGAGGCGCTGGCGGGAGCGCCTCTCATCTCCGACTCGTTGCCGCTCGTCCTCGCCGACGGCCGCTACCCGGAAGGCCGGCGCGCGCTGCTCGAAGGTGCAATGCACGCGGGCGCCGCGCTCGCCGGCGCTGGTCTCGGCCTCGGGCACGCGATGGCGCAGGCGGTTGGTGGGCGGTACGGCATCGCGCACGGTGCCGCGAACGCCCTCTGCCTGCCGCCGGCGCTCAGGTTCAACGCCGAGGTCGCTGCGGAGGAAATCGCCCGCTTCGGGGAGTCGATGGGCCGCAGCGACCCGGTGGGGCGGGTCGAGGAGCTCGCGCGCCTTTCCGGCTTCACGCTGCTGCGCCACCTCGGCGTTCCCGAGGACGACCTGCCCGCGCTTGCGGAGGCTGCGGCAGAGCGCAGCGGGGCGAAGGCGAATCCGCGGCCCGCCACCGCCGAGGATGTGCTGGGGCTCTTCCGCAGCATGTGGTAGCCGGGCCCCTGGATCCGGGCGATCCGCTGCCGAACCTCGGCGAAACCGCCCTCAGTCACGGCTGGGACTCCATTAGGCTGTCCGCGATGGCAGACGACTGGCGGGTGACGATCGACTTCGACGACGAGGGAGACGGAACGCAGCTCGCCGAATGGCTGGCCGCGGTCGACCTCGAGGGCGAGCAGCGATCGTCTCTCGGCGACCGGGTGATCGTCAGCCGCGACGGGCCGCGCGTGTTTCTCTACTCGGACTCGGAGGCGCCTGCTCGCGAGGTGCTCCGCACCGTCTCGGCGCGGATCGAGCAGGAGGGCCAATCGGCCGTCACGGCGCTCGAGCGCTGGCATCCGGTCGAGCAGGCCTGGAAGGACGCTTCGCTCCCCCTCCCGGAGACGGAAGCCGAGCTCGCTGCCGAGCACGAGCGGCTCCAGGATCGTGAGGCGTCAGAGTCCGAGCAGACCGGCGCCGCTCAATGGGAGGTGCGTGTCGAGCTCGCGAGCCACGAAGACACCGTGTTCATCGCGGAACGGCTCGAGTCGGAGGGGATCCCGGTCGTCAGGCGGCACACCTTCCTGATCGCCGGCGCGGCCAATGAGGACGATGCCCGTACGCTCGCCGAACGGATCCGCGCCGAGGCCCCCCAGGGCGCCGAGGTCGCAGTGGAGCCGGGCGGCGGCATGGTCTGGGAAGTTGCGCCGCGCAACCCGTTCACGCTGTTCGGCGGCCTCGGGGGCTGACGCCGCCCTTCGCCTCCGGTAGGCTTTCCAGGTCGAGCATGACCTGATCGGAGGCCGCCTGGTGGAAATGGAACCGCACCCGAAGACTGGCGGTCTTCGCCTGCCCGGCTAGCTCCGCACCTTTCGCGCGTCTCTCCGGGCCGGCCTCCCGCCGGCCTCGAGCCCATCCCTGAGGCAGTGAGAGACGTGAATCCTGAAACGACAACCGGCCTGCGCCACGTGAAGATCCTGCGCCCCCTGGCGATCAGGGATTTTGCCCTGCTCTGGACCGGAGCCGCGGTCTCGCTGCTCGGCGACGGCGTCTACATCGTCGCGATCGCGTGGCAGGTCTACGAGATCTCCGACACCCCGACCGCGCTGTCTCTGATCGGCGTCGCCTGGACGCTGCCGATGGCCGCCTTCTTGCTCGTGGGCGGGGTAGTCAGCGACCGCTTCGACCGACGGCGGATCATGATCGCCACCGACGTCGTGCGAGCCTTCGCCGTCTCGGTGATCGCGGTGCTGTCGATCGCCGGGGTCCTCGAGCTCTGGCACCTCTTCCTGCTCGCAGTCGTCTTCGGAACCGGCGATGCGTTCTTCGGCCCTTCGTTCAACGCGATGGTGCCTCAGATCGTCCCGCAGCGGATGCTCGTGCAGGCGAACTCGCTCGACCAGTTCATCCGGCCGTTCATGATGGCGCTCGCCGGTCCCGCGCTCGGCGGTCTGACCGTGGCCGCGCTCGGCGCGGGAGCGGCGTTCGCGCTGGACGCGGGCTCGTTCTTCCTCTCCGCTGTCGCCATCTCACTCATCTCGTCGGGGCACCGCGTGGACCGAAGCGAAGAGGAGCCGCGCTCCGCGCTTGCGGACGTGCGCGAGGGCTTCCAGTTCGTCCGGCAGCACGCCTGGCTCTGGGGGACGCTGCTCGGCGCGGCCATCTCGCTGCTCGCCTTCTGGGGCCCGATCGAGGTGCTCGTGCCGTTCCGGATCAAGAACGATCTCGGCGGCGGCGCGGACGATTTCGGGCTCGTTCTTGCCGCCGGCGGCGTCGGCGCGATCCTCGCCGCTGTCGTGATGGCCCAACTCGGCCTGCCCCGGAAGCACATGACCTTCATGTACGTCGCCTGGGCGACCGGCTGTCTCGGGATCGCCGGGCTCGCATTTGCAACGGAGCTCTGGCAGGCGATGGCCTCGTCGCTCGTGCAGCAGGCGCTGTTCGCGTCCGGGCTCGTCGTGTGGGGAACGCTCATGCAGTCTCTCGTCCCGGCACGGCTCCTCGGGCGCGTCACAAGCCTCGACTGGCTCGTGTCAACCTCCCTCGTCCCGGTCTCGTTTGCACTCACGGGGCCGGTGGCGGCGGCCGTCGGCGCGGAGGCCACGCTCGCCGGCGCGGGCGTGATCGCCTGCGCGGCAACGCTGCTCTGCCTGCTCATTCCGGGCATGCGAGACACCGAGCGCGGCGAGCGGCTAGCGGTTCTCGCCGAGGAGGGGAGCTAGCAGGGGCCCGCGATCGGGGCGTTCTCGTTCGGGCCGTTCATGTGCTGGACGTTCGTCCCGGCGCCGGCCTGGATGCAGTAGGAGAACTTGTCGGCGCGGACCAGCGTGACGCCGAATGCCGGCGGCAGCTGCGACTGGGCGCCCACATACGACCCCGTCTCGTTGAACCAGGCCTCCATGACGGGTGTCGCCTGCTGCAGGTTGATCGAGGCGCTCACCTGGTTGGCTGCGTCCTCGGCCTGCTGCTGGCTCGCCGAAGTCGGCGGGGTGTTCTGGGCCGCTTTCAGGACGAGATAGCCGCCGATGGCGAGCGCGGCGAGAAGGAAGATGTACGAGAAGGCTCTGCCCACCGGGCATTTATCGGCCTGGCGAACGGGTTTATTGAATAAGGGTTCAAAATGCTTGTCATTAGTACAACAGTGGTATAGTCCGACCGTGGCGGACGCGCTTCACTTCGACGTACTCGTGATCGGCAGCGGGGCCTCCGGCCTCGCCTCCGCCGTCGCGGCCGAGCGCGCGGGCGCGCGAGTGGCACTCGCCGCCAAGGGAGCCCTCCAGTCCTGCAATTCCGCCAAGGCCCAGGGGGGCATCCAGGCCGCCGTCGGCGAAGACGACTCGCCGGAGAACCACGCAAAGGACGTGTGGAACAGCTCGCACGAGACCGCGGACATGCGCCGGGTCGAGATCCTCACCGGCGAGGCGCCCGGAACGATCAGCTGGCTCGAGGAGGTCGGCGTCGAGTTCACCCGCGAGAACGGCGGGTACCGGATTGCCCGCTGTGGCGGCGCGAGCCGCAAGCGCCTCCTCCAGGTCGGCGACCGCACCGGACACGCGATCACGAAGGCGCTCCGCAAGCGGATCGAGGACTCGACCGTGGAGACCTTCCCGAATTCGCCGCTCGTCGAGCTCGACCGGACCGGAGCAGGCTGGCGCGCTCGATGCGGCGAGCACGTGATCGAGGCGGGCGCAGTCGTACTCGCGGCCGGCGGTCGTTGCTACCGGGAGGCGGAGGAGCGCGGCGAGCTTTCCACGAACCACCCCGGCGCCACGGGTGAGGTGACGCGGATGGCGCTCGAGCTCGGCGTGGAAGCGCGCGACCTCGATGCGCTCCAGTACCACCCGAACGGCGGCTCGTGGCCCGAGAACATGCAGGGCTACTCCATCCCCGAGACGACGCGCGCCTACGGAGCCGTCCTCCTCAACGCCGATCGCGAGGAGTTCACCGACTCCCTCGGCCCGCGGGACGAGGTTTCCCAGGCCATCGTCGACGAGGTGGAGAAGGGCAACGGCGTCGAGACCCCCGACGGTCGCCCCGCCGTCTGGCTCGACACGACTCGGATTTCGGAGGCGGACGCCGAGGTATCCCTGCCCTACATGCTGCGCCGCTACCGCTCGGCTGGGATCGACCCGCTCGCGGAGCCGATTCTCACCTACCCGGTGCTCCACTACCAGAACGGCGGTCTGGTCATCGACGAGCACGGCGAGACGACCGTCGAGGGCCTTTTCGCGTGCGGCGAGATCGCCGGCGGGACGCACGGCCGCAACAGGATGATGGGGAACTCCCTTCTCGAGTGCTGCGTCTTCGGCCGCCGGGCCGGGAAGGCGGCCGCGGAGAAGGTGGCCGCGTGAGCGCCGTTGCGACCGACATCCAGAAAGCGGTCGAGGACGCAGCGGCATACCTCTACGTCTGGGCGCTCAAGGACATCCCGCAGGATCTCCGGGACGCCATCCGCGAGGCGCGAGGGCGCGAGACGTCCATCCCGGGCCAGCGCGTCCTCGACACGATCATCCGCAACGTCGACATCGCCGACGACCAGAAGACGCTGGTCTGCCAGGACACCGGGAGCGCCGTCTACTACTGCCGCGTCGGCGAGTACTTCCCGCTTCATCCGGCCCGCATCTACGAGGCGCTCTACGACGGCACCGAGCGCGCGACCGTCGAGCATCCGCTGCGCTCGAACACCGTCCACACGCTCACGCGCGAGAACACCGGCCAGAACGTCGGCCACCGGGTTCCCATCGTGCACTGGGACTTCGTCCCCGACTGGGACGGCCTCGACGTGAAGTGCGTCCCCAAGGGCTCGGGCTCCGAGAACATGAGCTTTCTGAAGATGTGCGTGCCCGCCGACGGCGTCGCGGGGATCAAGCGTTTCGTCCTCGACTCGATCGTCGACGCGGGTGGCAAGCCCTGCCCGCCCGGGATCGTGGGTGTCGGGATCGGCGGCTCCGCCGACTACGCGATGCATCTCGCCAAGGAGGCGATCGCCCGCCCCGTCGGCACGCGCAACCCCGATCCCGAGGTGGCGAAGCTCGAGGAGGAGCTCTTCGATCTTCTGAACGAGACAGGCATCGGCCCGATGGGGCTCGGCGGCGACGTGACCGTCCTCCAGTGCCACGTCGAGCACGCGGACAC
>DATAOL010000069.1:0-2115 GCA_036265755.1 Gaiellaceae bacterium
CCCTCGTATGCGCCCTTGAAGTCGAGCGTGTCGACCGTGCCGGTCGCGACGAGCTCCGTGACGAGGGCGTCGTCCCAGGTCGAGGTCGGATCGAGCTTGACGCGAAGGTCCGGATAGAGATCGAGCCACGCCCGAAGCGGCTCGATCGTCGCCGGATCGCCGAAGCGCATGGACGCCACGAAGCGGAGGGGCTTCGGCTCCCGCTCGAGCACTTCGGCCAGCGACGTACCGGCCTGCCGGAGGGCGAGATCGAGGGCCGCGCTCTCGAACGCCCAGCGCCGATAGGGCCGGAACTGCTCGAGAGCGGGGCCGGCCGGCCAGAGCGAGAGCCGCTCCAGGAGCTCCGAGAAGGAGTCGATCGTGTGGTGCGAGCCGCTGAGGGGGAGGGTGGCGCCCTCCGCCTGAAACGCCTCCTGATCCTCGGCGCTGTAGGTCGGGTCCTCTCCGATTCCCTCCTCGCCGCCCCCGCGGAGGCGGATGACGGTCGTCCGGCGGGTGAACTCGGGGGTGACCTGGACGCTCAGCCCTTCGAGCTCGTAGGAATCGATCTCGATGGGAAGCTCAGAGACGAGGGAGTACGTGTTCATCCACGGAACCGTACGCGGAACGTGAAGTTGGTGTACTAGTAGAAGGGATGAGCGAAACGAACGGAAACGGCGGTTGGCCGCGGCTGATGCGCTCCTACGGCGTGTCGGAGGCGACGGCCGAGCGCCTGGTGCGCTCCCTGACCGCCAGTGAGGTCGCCGCGCTCGCGTTCTGCCGGCTGCTCGAGCGGTGGGCGAAGGGCGAACCGGAGCCTTGCACGGCGCCGAAGCGCCAGGCCGCGCTCCGCCGGGCCGCTGAACGAGCCGAGACCGCCCTCGCAGGACTGGAGCGACCCTTGGGCCGTTTCCTCATCGAGCTCGAGCCGGACGACGCCGAGGGCCGCTCCTGGTACGGAGGGCCCGGGGCGGGCGAGGTCGTGGAGTGGGATTCCGTCTTGCGCCGCGCCGGCGTCGCCGCCTCTCCCGCGCGGGTTGCGCATGCCTATCTCGAGCTCGCCGTGCTCGTCCGCGCCCTGGAAGGCCTCTCGGCGTCCGCCCGCTTCGCTTCAGTGCCGGATCGCGGCTCCCTCTGGGCCGGCCTCTTCGACCTGCGCGAGAACCTTCTGAACGGCGCGGTCGACGACTTGCGCGCGCTTGCCGCCTAGCCTCACCGTCGTCGGGAGCATCAACCTCGACCTCGTCGCGCGGTGCGAGCGCCTACCGCAGCCCGGCGAGACGGTCACCGATGCGACCCTCGAGCGCTTTCCGGGCGGAAAGGGAGCCAATCAGGCTGTCGCGGCCGCCCGGCTCGGCGCCGCCGTGACGATGGTCGGGGCTGTCGGGGGAGATCCGTTCGCGGAAGAGGCACTGACCGGTCTGCGTCAGGCGAACGTGGCGTTGCGGGTCGACGAGGTCGACGAACCGACCGGCGTCGCACTCATCTACGTCGATGCCGAGGGCGAGACGGAGATCGTCGTCGCGCCCGGGGCGAACGGCTCGACAAGGATTGCCGAGCCGATCGAGAACGTCCTTTGCCAGTTGGAAATCCCGGTCGAGGTCGTGGCTGCAGCCGCAAGGCGCGCCAAAGGCTTCTTCGCCCTGAACGCCGCGCCCTCGAAGCCGGTCCCGGTGGAGGTGCTCGGCCGCGCCGACCTCGTCGTCGTCAACCGCTACGAGCTCGACGCGCTCCCCGAGGCTCCTCGCCTGACCGCGCTCACGCTCGGAGCCGAGGGCGCCATGCTGCTCGAGGACGGGGAGGAGGTCGGGCGCGCGGCTCCCCCGAAGGTCGAGGCGGTCGACGGCACCGCGGCCGGTGATGCGTTCACCGCCTGTATGGTCGTCTCGCTGCTCGAGGGCCGCGACCGAGAGGAGGCCCTCAGCCGCTCGTGCGCAGCCGGCGCGCTGGCCGCCTCGCGTATGGGCGCGCAGCCTTCACTGCCCACGGCGGCGGAGATAGACGAGATACTGCGCCGCTGATGGCGACGCCGATCATTCTCGACACCGATCCCGGCCACGACGATGCGATCGCGCTCCTCCTCGCGCTCGCCTCGCCGGAGGTCGAGGTGCTCGGCGTGACGCCCGTCTCCGGGAA
>DATAOL010000070.1:0-4703 GCA_036265755.1 Gaiellaceae bacterium
AATCGGCCGCGAGGTCGCGCGGCAGCTCGCCGATCTGGGTTACCGGGTCGTGATCGGCTCGCGCGACCTCCCCAAGGGCGAGAAGGTCGCCGGGGAGCTCGGCGAGAACGTGAGCGCCGTCCAGCTCGACGTGACGGACGAGGACAGCATCGGTCGCGCCGTCGCGTCCGTGGCCGAAGATCCAGGCCGCCTCGACGTGCTGGTCAACAACGCCGGCATCACGGGCGGAGGTTGGAGCACGAGCGCCGTCGACGCGGATCTCGACCAGGTTCGGAAGACGCTCGACACCAACCTTTTCGGCGCCTGGCGGCTGACCGAGGAGGCGCTACCGCTCATGCGCCGGAATGGCTACGGGCGGATCGTCAACATCTCGAGCGGGATGGGCCAGCTCTCCGACATGGGTGGACACTCGCCGGGTTACCGCGTCTCCAAGACGGGGCTGAACGTGCTGACGCGCATGCTCACGGCCGAGCTCGTCGACGAGAACATCCTCGTCAACTCGGTTTGCCCCGGTTGGGTACGTACCGACATGGGCACGGAGTCGGCCCGGCGCTCCGTCGAGGAGGGGGCCGACACGCCCGTCTGGTTGGCCACGCTGCCCGACGACGGCCCGCGCGGCGGATTCTTCCGCGACCGCCAGCCGATTCCCTGGTAGGCGACCGCTCCCCCCGCTAGCAGCCCGCCGTCAATCGAGCCAAAGGGGGCCTGATGGCGTGGCTTCGGTCACGCTGGTATTGGGTGAGCGGGATCCTGTTCGTCGTGCTCTTCGTCGCCTTCGCGGTCTCGGGCGACAGCGGGGACACGCCGGCCGAGCTGCGGGACTTCTACGCGGATTCCGGCAACCGGACGAAACAATTCATCGCATTCTTTCTCTTCCTCGCGGCAATGCTCGCCTTCTTGTGGTTCCTCGGAACCCTGCGCGGCGAGCTCTTCCGCGCGGAGGGCGGCGACGGCTCGCCGACGGCGGTCGCGTTCGGCTCCGGGCTGACGTTCACGGTGCTCATGGTCACAGCGCTGACGTGCTTCACTTCCCCCGCCTTCATGGCAAGCGACGAGAAGTTCACCTTCGACCCCAACAGCGCCGACTTCATGCAGGATCTCGGCTACGGGCTCTTCGTGGCCGCCCTGATCCTCGCGTCGCTCCTCTTGCTCTCGGTCTCCTTCATCGGCTACCGCTCGCGTTTCGTCCCGCTGTGGGTGTGCTGGATCAGCGTTCCCGCCGCGATCGCGCTGCTGTTCTCCGCCTTCTTCCCTGTGGTCGTGTTCCTCGCCTGGGTGCTCATCGTCAGCGTCGTCATGCTCATCCGCACGTGGCGGCCGGCGCGTCCCGCGGAGCCCAGTCCGGGAGTTGCCGCCTAGACGTTGAACCGCACGTTGAGGACGTCACCGTCCTCGACGACGTAGGTCTTCCCCTCGAGACGCTGGAGGCCGCGCTGTGCGGCCTCCGCGTGCGAGCCGGCCTCGACGAGATCGCTCCAACGGATCACCTCGGCGCGGATGAACCCCTGTGCGATGTCCGAGTGGATGCTCGCCGCTGCATCGAGCGCGGTGCGACCGCGAACGAGCGTCCACGCGCGCGTCTCCTTGTCGCCGGCGGTGAAGAATGTTATGAGCCCGACCGCCTCGAAGACCTTGCGCACGACGTCTTCCAGCGCGGACGGACCGTCGCGGAATTCCGCCGCCTCCTCCTCCGGCAGGTCGGCAAGCTCCGCCTCGAGCTTCACGTCGACACCACCCGGGCCGTTGCGGATCTCTACGAGAGGCTTCGTCGTCAGAGGCTCGAGCTCCGGCGGGAGCGCGCCGTCGTAGTCGGCGAGCGATCGGCCGTCGTCCACATGTGCGAGCACGCGCTCGAGCTCTCCTCGCTCGGCCCGCAGCCCGGGATCGCCCGACTTGGCCTGCTTCTCCACGCGCTCCAGCCGGCGCTCGACGTGATCCCGGTCGGCGACCAGCAGCTCGAGCCGGAGCGTCTCGAGATCGGCCGCCGGATCGCGCGTGCCCGACCAGTCGTCGAGCACAGCAAGGAGGGCGTCCACCTGCCTCAGGTTTCCGAGCAGCTGAGCGCCCGTCCCCGGCACGTCGACGACGCGGATCGCGGCGGGCGTGACCTTCTTCGCCTGAACGACCTCGGCGACCTGCGGGAGCCGGTCGTCTGCGATCGTGGCCATGCCGACGTGCTCCTTGCCCGAGACGCCCGCCCCGGCGTGGGTGAGCGCGTTGAAGAGGGTCGTCTTGCCCGCGTTCTGCAAGCCGACGATGCCGACGTCGACCGGCACTAGCTCGTTCCGGCCAGCTGGCGCTGCAGGGTGCCGAGAGCGCGGTGCTGGAGCGACTTGATCGCCCCTTCGCTCTTCCCGAGGATGGTGCCCACCTCTGCGTTCGAGAAGTCGAACACGAACTTCAGGGTGAGGACCTGCTGCTGGTCCTCGGAGAGGCCCTCGATCATCTCCAGCATGCTGCGCTGCCCGATGGCGTGAAACGCCTCTTCCTCGGCGGAACGCGCCTCGCTTCCCGGAGGTTCGGGCGGCTCCTCCTCCGGCTGCCAGCGGCGACGGGAGCGGAAGTGGTCCATCGCCAGGTTGTGGGCGATGCGGAAGAGCCAGGCCGAGATCGGCACCTTGCGCCACTCGAAGCGGTCGATCGACTCGATCATCTTCACGAAGGTCTGGTTCGTGAGGTCCTCAGCGTCGTGTCGATTGCCAACGCTCATCTGGAGATAGCCGTAGATGCGGTCGAAATGGAGGAGGTAGAGGTCCTCGAAGGCCTCGGGATCGCCCTGCTTCGCCCGCTCGACGAGCGCGCGGACGTCCGCTTCCGAAGGAGCGCTCTCGTCGACCCCGCTGCCGTTGTCCTCGGGCTCTCGTGCCAAGCCGGCTATGTGGTCGAGCCGAAGCCGATCTGCGTCTCGCGCGAGCTGCGCTTGACGTACACGACCTTTCCGAGCGCGACAAGGAAATTGCCCTCGTCGGCCTCGAGCTCGAAGACGGGTCCGTCCTCGGCCATGGCCTTCTGGAAGGCCTCCGAGACGGCGGCGCTCACCGTGCCGCCGATTATCTGGCCGCCCTCGAATGCGATCTCGAGGCGGATCTGGTCGTTGTCAGCCACCGATTACCTCCACGAGGACTCCGTGCACGGAATCTGGATGGACGAACGAGACGGAGTGTCCGTCAAGCCCCGGACGGGGCTCGGGGTCGATCACCTGGGCGCCCAGCGCGGAGAGCTCTCCGATCGCCTCGGCGACGTCGGGCACCTCATATGCGACGTGGTGCATCCCGGGACCGCGCCTGGCGAGGAAGCGGCCCACCGGGGTGTCCTCGGCCAGGGCGCTCATCAGCTCGACACGCCCCGACCCGACACGGAGGTAGGCAGCCTCCACTCCCTGCTCCTCCATGCGGCCGCGCAGCTCCACCCGCGCGCCGAAGAGTCGCTCGTAGGTGCTGACGGCCTCGTCGAGGTTTTCGACCGCGAAGGCGACGTGATGGACCGAGCGGACGTCCACGCCTCGATCCTATCGGCCGGAATGCTTAGTGGGACTCGCCGGACACGACGCGCGGAGTGCCCACGCGCTCGGACGCGTCGGACTCCGCCTTGACCTCGGTGAGGAGGGCTTCGAGCTCGGGGCGCATGAGCGTCTCCTTCTCGAGCAGCGCCGCGGCGAGGACGTCCAGCGTGCGGCGATGCTTGGTCAGGAGCCGGATCGCCTCGTCGAAGGCGTGGTCGCAGAGCCGCGCCTGCTCCTCGTCGCGAACGCGCTTCGTGTGCTCGGAGAGGGCGTAGTTGTCGGCCCGCATGGTACGCGAGGAGACCTCGTCGCCCATACCGAACTCGAAGACCATCTCGCGGGCGAGCTCGGTGACTCGCTCGAGGTCGTTCGCCGCGCCGTTCGTGACGGCGCCGAAGACGATCTGCTCGGCCGCACGACCCGAGAGCAGCACCTTCATCAGGTCGAGGAGCTCCTCCTTCGTATGGAGGTAGCGATCTTCCTGGGGCGTGTTCAGCGTGTAGCCGAGCGCCCGGCCACGGGAGACAATGGTCACCTTCTGCACCGGCTGTGGGCTGCCCACGAGGTGGGACATGAGGGCGTGGCCCGCCTCGTGGTAGGCGAGAATCCGCTTCTCCTTCTCCGTAACGACGCGCCGCTGCTGCAGTCCGGCAACGACCCGCTCCATCGCGTTCTCGAAGTCGATCTGGCGGAGATGTCCCAGCTCCGCGCGGCCGGCGAAGATCGCGGCCTCGTTGCAGATGTTGGCGAGGTCGGCCCCGGTCAGGCCGGCGGTGTGGCGCGCGATCACCTCGAGGTCGACGTCGGGAGCAAGCGGCTTTCCACGCGTGTGCACCTTGAGGATGGCCTCGCGCCCGGCCAGGTCCGGAGGAGCGACGAGCACCTGGCGGTCGAAGCGGCCGGGACGAAGCAGGGCAGGGTCGAGATCCTCGAGCCGGTTCGAGGCGCCGATGATGACGACGCCGTCCGGGCCGCGGAATCCGTCGAGCTCGACGAGGAGCTGGTTGAGGGTCTGGTCGTGCTCGCGGTTGAAGCTCGTGCCGCTGCGGCGCATGCCGACCGCGTCGAGCTCGTCGATGAAGACGATGGCCGGCGCGTTCTTCCGGGCCTTGTCGAAGAGCTTGCGGATACGGGCGGCGCCGAGCCCGGCGAACATCTCGACGAAGGCGGAAGCGCTCTGAGAGTAGAAGGTCGCCCCGGA
>DATAOL010000071.1:0-3574 GCA_036265755.1 Gaiellaceae bacterium
AGCGGCCTGACGCTTCTCGCTGGGAACGACGATCTCCTCGTGCCGTTTCTCGAGGTGGGGGGCAAGGGCGGCATCTTCGTCTTCACCCACCTCGTCGGGCCCCGCGTGAAGGAGCTGGTCGCCCGCTTCCGCGACGGCGACCTCGACGGGGCGCGCGAGATCGAGGCCGAACTGAAGCCGGTCATCGACGCGCTGGCCATCGACTCGAACCCGATTCCAGTGAAAGCCGCCATGGCGATCGCCGGCCACGATGTCGGGATCCCGAGGCTGCCGCTGGTCGATGCGACCGACGCTCAAAAGGCGGAGCTTCGCGCCGTGCTCGAGCAAGCCGGCGTCCTGCAGGCCGTTCAGGCGTAGAGCTCGCCGGCCAGGTACTTCAGGCCGGAATCCACCTGGATGGTGACGACGCGCTTGCCGGTGCCCAGTCGGCGGGACAGCGTGAGAGCGGCCTGGATGTTCGCGCCCGTGGACGGTCCGGAGAAAACGCCGTCGGCGCGGGCGGCCTTTCTGGCCATGGCGAACGCCGCGTCGGTGGGCACGGCGATCACCTCGTCCAGATCGTCCTTCTCGAGCAGCGGAGGCCAGAAGCCGGCCCCGCCACCCTCGATGCGATGCGTCCCGCTTCGTCCCTGGGAGAGGATCGGGGACTCAGCGGGCTCGACCGCCACGCGGTGCAGCGACCCGCCCGCGGTGCGCAGCTCGCGACCGACGCCGACGAAGCAGCCGGCCGTGCCGACGTAGGCGCAGAAGGCGTCGGGGGGCCCGCCGAGGTCTTCGAGGATCTCGCGACCGAGCCCGCGGTAACCCTCGATCATGTCCTCGTTGTTGAACTGATCCGTCGGGAACCCGCCGGTCTCCTCGACGATCTCGGCGGCGCGCTTCATCATGCGTGGAATGAGCTCCGGCGTGATTCCTTCCGGGCTCGGAAGAACCTCGACATCCGCCCCGAGCGCCTCGATCGTCCTGATCTTCTCCAACGCGAAGGCATCCGACGTGACGATCCTCAAGGGATAGTCCTTGAGCGCGCAGACGAAGGCGAGTGAGGAGCCCGTGCTTCCCCCCGTGTACTCGACGACGGTCTGGCCCGGGCTCAACTTGCCGGAGCGCTCGGCGCCTTCGATCATGGCGAGCGCCATGCGGTCCTTGTAGGAGCCGGTCGGGTTGGCGGCTTCGAGCTTCACCCACACTTCGGCGCTGCCCGGCTCGACCAGCCGTTCGAGGCGGATGATCGGCGTCTTCCCTATCGCCGCGAGCGCGACTGGGGCGGAGGGAGTCCTCGTCGCCACGCCGCGACCCTACTACACTTCCGCCGATGTCCCAGGCCACGCGACTGATCCCGCTCGGGGGCCTGGGCGAGGTCGGGAAGAACATGATGGTCGTCGAGTCAGACGGCGGGATCGTGGTCATCGACGCAGGCCTCTCCTTTCCGCGCGACGAGCATCTCGGCGTCGACCTCGTCCTCCCCGACTTCTCCTACCTGCGGGAACGCGAGCGCGACATTCGCGCAGTCGTGCTCACGCATGGGCACGAGGATCACGTGGGCGCATTGCCTTACCTGTTGCGCGAGGTGCGCGTTCCGGAGATCAGGGCCACGGGCCTCACGCTCGGGCTCGTCAAGTCGAAGCTCGACGAGCACGGGCTCCTGCGGGACGCTGAGCTTGTCGAAGCGGTCCCGGAGGACGGACCGGTCCAGCTGGGTCCCTACCGGGCCGAGTTCGTGCGCATGGCCCACTCGATTCCGGATGCTGTCGCCGTGGTCCTCGAGACGCCCGGCGGCCGGATCGTGCACACGGGGGACTACAAGATCGACCACACACCCGTGGACGGCTTCCGCACCGACCTCGGCGCTCTCGCCGATCTCGGCAACCGCGGTGTCGACCTCCTGCTCGGCGACTCGACGAACGCCGAGCGGCCAGGGGTTACCCAGTCGGAGCGGACGGTCGGAGAGGTCTTCCGGCAGATCATCCCGCAGCGCCGCGGCCGGATCCTGATCGCCTCGTTTGCCTCCAACGTGCACCGCGTCCAGCAGGCGATCGACGTCGCGCTCGAGGACGAGCGCAAGGTGTGCCTCATCGGCCGCTCGCTGCGAAAGAACGTGAACATCGCCCGGAATCTCGGCTACATCGACGTCCCGGAAGATCTCCTGGTGAAGCCGGATGTTCTCGCCGAGCTCCGGCCCGACGAGACGATGATCCTCTGCACGGGGAGCCAGGGCGAACCGATGTCGGCGCTCACCCGCATGGCCTACAACGACCACCAGCACGTGCAGATCGAGGAAGGCGACACCGTCATCATCTCGGCGAAGCCCGTGCCGGGGAACGAGCTGCGCGTGCACGACACGATCAACCGCCTCGCCAAGTCGGGCGCGGAGGTGCTCCACCAGGAAATCGCCCCTGTGCACGTCTCCGGCCACGGCCACGCCGAGGAATTGCGGACGATCCTCGCCGTACTGCGGCCGCGCAACGTCATGCCCGTCCACGGCGAGTTCCGGATGCTGGCGGCCCACGCGCGCCTTGCACGCGACGCCGGCGTCGAGAGCGACCGCATCGTCCTCGCCGAGAACGGCTCGGTGGTCGAGCTCGCGAACGGGCGGGCCGAGGTCGTCGGCATCGTCGAGAGCGGCGCGACCTTCGTCGACGGCCTGGGGGTGGGGGACGTCCAGGACGTCGCCCTTCGCGACCGCCGTCACCTGTCCGAGGACGGAGTCCTCATCGTCGTCGTCACGGTCGGCTCCCAGAACGGGCGCGAGATCGCGGCGCCCGAGGTGATCGCGCGGGGCTTCGCCGAGCCCGAGGAGTCGCTCCTGGACGAGGCGCGGGACGAGGCGCAGCGCACGCTCGCGCACTGTCTGTCAGAAGACATCTCCGAGCTCAAGCTCCTGCAGGAGCACATTCACGACGCGGTCGGGCAGCTGATCCGTGAGCGCACCGGGCGACGGCCGATGATTCTCCCCGTCGTACTCGAGGTCTAGAGCTTCCAGCGGAAGCCGACGCCATCCGGCTGCGGGGCCAGAGGGCTGGTCGGCAATCCCGCCGCCGGTTTCGCGTTGTACGCCGCGGGAGCTGTGTCGTTCGGTGTTTCCGGGTGGAACAGCGAGGCGAGGTACTGGATCTGCCCGCGGCCTGGCCCGAGCTCGAACTGGCCACCGCCGTAGATCCGGATTCCGTTCTCCGCGCAGTGGTCGTAGGCGTCGAAGAGCCGCCGGATGCTGCCGAACCGGGACGGCTTGAAGTTGAGCGTCCGCGGCGGGAAGGGGAGGCCCACGATGTCCGCGACCGAGTGGATCGGAGCGTCCCACGTGATCCGCGCCCGGTGTGGCTCGAGGATCGGATCCGTCTCGTCGTTCAGGGCCGGATCCTCCAGCCACGCATCCGGAAACGCGAGGGCGATGCGCGCGTAGAGCGTCGGATCGGGCGGCTGGTCGACGGGCGTTCCCTCGTATGCGCCCTTGAAGTCGAGCGTGTCGACCGTGCCGGTCGCGACGAGCTCCGTGACGAGGGCGTCGTCCCAGGTCGAGGTCGGATCGAGCTTGACGCGAAGGTCCGGATAGAGATCGAGCCACGCCCGAAGCGGC
>DATAOL010000072.1:0-1570 GCA_036265755.1 Gaiellaceae bacterium
CGAGCAGCTCTCCAAGGGCGGCCACGCCTCCGGCCCGGTCAGCTTCATGCGCGGCGCCGACGCCTCCGCCGGCACGATCAAGTCCGGCGGCAAGACCCGGCGCGCGGCCAAGATGGTCATCCTCGACATCGACCACCCGGATGTCGAGGAGTTCATCTGGTGCAAGGCCCACGAGGAGGAGAAGGTGCGCGTTCTCGAGGCGGCCGGCTACGACATGTCGCTGAACTCGCCCGACTGGGCGTCAATTCAGTACCAGAACGCGAACAACTCCATCCGCGTCACCGACACCTTCATGGAGGCCGTCGAGCGGGACGAGGACTGGAACCTGACCGCGCGCACCGACGGCGCCGTCGTCGCCACCCTGCCAGCGCGCGAACTTCTGAAGCAGGCCGCCGAGGCGGCGTGGCGCTGCGCCGATCCCGGCGTCCAGTACGACACCACGATCAACAAGTGGCACACGCTCCCGAACACGGGCCGCATCAACGCGTCCAACCCGTGCTCCGAGTACATGTCCATCGACGACTCGGCGTGCAACCTCGCCTCGCTGAACCTGATGAAGTTCCGCCGCGAGGACGGTGAGCTCGACGTCGAGGCCTTCGAGCACGCCGTCGACACGGTCTTCCTCGCGCAGGAGATCCTCGTCGGCTACTCGAGCTACCCGACGCCCGAGATCGACAAGAACGCGAAGGCCTACCGTCAGCTCGGCCTCGGCTACGCGAACCTCGGCGCGCTCCTCATGGCGCGCGGGCTCCCGTACGACTCAGACGAGGGCCGCGCTTACGCGGCCGCCGTGACCGCGCTCATGACGGGTCGCGCGTACAGGAAGTCGTCCGAGATCGCCGCCCGGATGGGCCCGTTCGCGGGCTACCAGCCGAACGCCGGCGCGATGATCGGCGTCATCGCCCAGCACCGCGCGGCGGTGGGGAACATCGAGAACTCGGACGTCGTCCCGTCCGACCTCCTCACGGCGGCGCGGCAGTCGTGGGACGACGCGCTCGACCTCGGCGAGGTGTCCGGCTACCGGAACGCGCAGGCGACCGTGCTCGCGCCCACCGGGACGATCAGCTTCATGATGGATTGCGACACGACCGGGGTTGAGCCCGACTTCTCCCTGGTCAAGTCGAAGAAGCTCGTCGGCGGCGGCGAGATCACGATCGTGAACAAGACCGTCCCGATGGCGCTGGACAAGCTCGGCTACTCCCCGGACGAGATCGACCAGATGGTCGCCTTCATCGACGAGCGGAACACCGTCGTCGGCGCGCCGTCCATGAAGGCCGAGCACTATCCGGTCTTCGACTGCGCGATCGGCGACCGCGCGATCCACTACATGGGCCACGTGAAGATGATGGGCGCCGTCCAGCCCTTCATCTCGGGCGCGATCTCGAAGACGGTCAACCTGCCGGAGACGGCGACTGTCGACGAGGTCTCCGGCCTCTTCGCCGACGCCTGGAAGCTCGGCGTCAAAGCGATCGCGATCTACCGCGACAACTGCAAGGTCGCCCAGCCACTCTCGAAGAAGACCGACGCGGCCGCGCCTCCGCCCGCGCCGAAGGAAGAGCGCCGGCGGCTA
>DATAOL010000073.1:0-8637 GCA_036265755.1 Gaiellaceae bacterium
CACGGCGTTACTCTACGTCGAGACCAAGGGAGGCAGAAATGGCGCAGGCCGAGACGGCTGTCAGGACGATCAAGAACTACATCGGCGGAGGCTGGGTCGACGCAGACGCGAGCGACAGCCTCGACGTCACGAACCCCGCGCTCGGGGAGACGCTGGCCCAGGTGCCCATGTCGAGCCAGAGCGATCTCGACCGCGCGGTGGAGGCGGCCCGGCAGGCGTTTCCGGACTGGCGGGCGACGCCGCCCGTCGAGCGAGCGCGTGCGTGCTTCCGCCTGAAGCAGATCCTCGAAGAGCGCAAGGACGACCTGGCCGAGCTCGTCTCGCGCGACAACGGCAAGGCGATCAAGGACGCGGCCGGCGAGGTCCGCCGCGGCATCGAGTGCGTCGAGGTCGCGACCGGAATCCCCTCGCTCATGCAGGGCTCGAACCTCGAAGACGTCTCGCGCGGCATCGACTCGGACATGATCCGCCAGCCGATCGGCGTCTTCGCGGCGATCACGCCCTTCAACTTCCCGTTCATGGTGCCCCTCTGGTTCCTCCCGTTCGCGGTCGCCTGCGGGGACACGTTCATCCTCAAGCCCTCGGAGCAGGATCCGCTGGCTTCTGAGCTTCTCTTCGAGCTCCTCGACCACTGCGAGATTCCGGCCGGGGTGGTCAACCTCGTGAACGGGGGCAAGGACACGGTCAACGCGATTCTCGAGCACCCGGGGATCAACGGCGTTTCCTTCGTCGGGTCGACACCCGTCGCGCACCACGTGTACGCCACTGCAGCCAAGCACGGCAAGCGCGTGCAGGCGCTCGGAGGCGCGAAGAATCACGTCGTCGTCATGCCCGACGCAGACCTCGAGACGGCCGTCGACGGCGTCCTCTCATCCGCCTTCCACGCCGCCGGCCAGCGCTGCCTCGCCAACTCCGTGTGCGTCGCGGTCGGTGACGTCTACGAACCGCTGAAGAAGCGGCTCGCGGAGAAGGGTGACGCGATGGTCGTCGGCGAGGGCATCGACCCCGAGACGGAGGTCGGGCCCGTCATCTCCAGCGCCGCGCGCGAGCGCATCGGCGAGTTCATCGACCGGGGCCTCGCCGACGGCGGCGAGCTCGTCCTCGACGGGCGCGGCAAAGGGCTCGACGACGGGCACTTCCTCGGCCCGACGATCATCGAGACGGACCCTGGCTCCGAGATAGCGACGGAGGAGATCTTCGGGCCGGTCCTGACGCTCGTCCGCGCGCGCGACCTCGACCATGCGCTCGAGATCATGAACGCGTCCACGAAGGGCAACGCGGCGTCGATCTTCACGACCTCCGGCGGCGCCATGCGGAAGTTCCGCCACGACGCGCAGGCCGGCATGATCGGCGTCAACATCGGCGTTGCGGCGCCGATGTCCTACTTCCCGTTCACGGGCTGGAAGGAGTCGTTCTTCGGCGACCTGCACGCGCATGGGCGCGACGGCATCGAGTTCTACACCGAGAAGAAGGTCGTGATCACGCGCTGGCCGGACGCGTGAGCACGGCCAAGCGGCTCGAATACTCGGTCAGCGAGCGAAGCGGCACCCAGCCCCAGGCCGACCCCGACTGGACCGCCGAGCACCTACTCCTGAGCGGGCTCGCCCGTTGCAGCCTCGCGAGCCTCGAGTACTCGGCCAGGCGAGCCAACGTCGAGGCTTCGGGAACGGCCGACGCCGACGGCGTGGTCACCAGGCGCGATTCCGACGGCCGGTTCGCATTCGTCGAGACGCGAGTCGCGCTCGACGTCGAGCTCGAGCCACCTCTCGAGGGCGACGCGCTCGCGAAGCTGCTGGAGCACGCCGAGCGCGGCTGCTTCATCGGCGCCTCGCTGACCGCGACGCCCGCCTACGAATGGCGCGTGAACGGCGAACTGATCCACTAGCCGGGTAGCCGGACCCGGAGCCTCAGCACGTGGCCGTGCGAGGCGAAACGCGTGTCCGGCTGGAGCATCCCCGTCACGACGTCGTAGGTGGCGACGTCGTCCTCGACGCCCTCACGAACGTAGGAGGCCGACTCGGCCACGGACCCGATGAGCGCGAAGGCAGCCGACCGGGCGCCTTGCTTGTCGTTCGCGGCGCCCTTCCACCGAAGCTCCAGAACCAGGCTTCCGTCCTCATCCACGCGGGTCGATTCCAGTGCGAGAGGCGAGTTGCTGTCCGCACAGGCCGCTTCGAGGTGGGGCTGAAGGTGGGCTTCGGGCTCCTCGGCCACCCAGTTGGGCTCTCGCATGGCAGCAACGAGCTCCTCGACTCCGGGAGCGAACGCTTCGGCGTCTGCGACACCCTGACCCCGTGGATCTTCGTCCCACCGTGCGCGCACTGGGCCAGACTACATTCGGGGAGGGGTTAGGCTGGGCCCATGAGCGCGGTTGCTCTCGACGTCGCCGCTGTGCGGGCGCGCTTCACGGCGCTCCAGCGGCCGACGGCCTTCTTCGACGGCCCGGGAGGGACGCAGACGCCTGATTCCGTCGTCGAGGCAATCGCGTCCTACCTACGCGAGGCGAACGCCAACCTGGGCGGCCCGTTCGAGACGAGCCGGCGGAGCGACGAGGTCGTGGACGCAGCCCATGAGGCAGCGGCGCGCTTCCTCGGGGCCTCCCACGCCGAGGTCGGCTTCGGCCAGAACATGACCACGCTCAACTTCGCGCTCACGAGAACGCTGGGGCGCGAGCTGTCGGCCGGAGACGAGGTCGTCGTGACGCAACTCGACCACGACGCCAACGTCTCCCCGTGGCTCGAGCTTGCGAGAGACCTCGACCTGGTCGTACGCCACGCGGATCTTCGCGAAGGGGACTGCACCCTCGACTACGCCGACCTCGAGGCGCAGCTCTCCGAGCGCACGAAGGTCGTCGCCTTCCCGTGGGCGTCGAACGCGGTCGGGTCGATCACCGATGTCCGCCGCGTTGCCGACCTCGCGCACGAAGCGGGAGCGCTCGCCTGGGTGGATGCGGTGCACTTCGCGCCCCACGGCCCGATGGACGTGTCCGCCGTCGGCGCGGATGTCCTCGTCTGCTCCCCGTACAAGTTCTTCGGCCCCCACCTCGGCCTCTTCTTCGGCCGGCGCGACGTGCTCGAGCGCTGGCGGCCGTACAAGGTCCGGCCGAGCCCGAACGACCCCGTCTCGCACCGGTTCGAGACGGGAACGCTCGCGCACGAGCTCCTCGCGGGTTGCACCGCCGCAATCGAGTACCTCGAGTCGATCGGCTGGGATCCGATCCTCGCCTGGGAGCGAGAGCTCGGCCAGCGCTTCCTCGACGGCCTCCCCGATGCGTACCGGCTTCACGGCCTCGCTTCCATGGACGCCCGGACGCCGACTTTCGCGCTCACGCACCCGGAGCACACTCCCGACGCGCTCGCGACCGCACTGGCCGAGCGCGACATCGCGGCGTGGCCGGGGAATTACTACGCGCTCGAGATCATGGAGCGGCTCGATCTGGCCGACGGCTGCCTGCGAGTCGGGATCGTCCACTACAACACGGCCGAGGAGGTCGACCGGCTCCTCGAAACGCTTGCCGATCTCGCCTGATGCTGCGGCTTTACTGGGCGCGCAACGACGGCATGACGGGCCACGTCTTTCTCGGGCCGCGCGAGCACGACGCGCTCGCCGCCGAGATGGAGGAGCAGGGAATGGGAGGCTGGCTCTCGGCCGACGCGCTCACACCCGACGCGCGCATCCCGCCGGGCCAGATCGACCTCGCGCTCACGAAAGCCTCACCGGAGCCGCGCACGCTCGACGACGCCAAGCTGTGGGAAGACTGGCTCAGGTTCCTCAAGGGCGCCGCAGAGAACGGCGGCCTCGTTGTCCAGTAGGGCGGGTCAGGCGGATCGGCACGCTCCTCGTTCAGGAATAGGACTGCCTGGCGGCGTCCCAGCGCGGGTCGTCCCAACGGATCTTGTCCGGGTCGACACCTCGGCGCTCGGCGAGGTCGACCGTCAGCATTTGAAAGCGGACGATGTCCACGACCGGGTGCACCGTGGGGACGAGCGTCGTCTCGGCGCCGATCTCGCCGAGAGCCTTCACGACGTCTGCGGCGCGCTCCGCGGCTCGCCCCTCGCCCTCGAGGACGAAGACGCGCACCTCTTCGTCGATGGCCGCGAAGTGGCCGTGGAGGATCTGCTCGGTCTCGTGCGCCTCTGCGGCGATGTAGGCGCCCTCCCGGAACTTCAGCACCGCCTCCTGGGCGGTTGGCCAGTCCCGCCCCGCGCCGACGACGACCACGCGCTCCCAGTCCCCGCCTGCAAAGGGATCGGAGAGAACTCCGTCGACGGCCTGGCGGAGCCAGCGCACGTCCTCGCCGCGCAACGCCGCGAGCGCGGCGACGGCAGCGGTATAGCTCGCCGTGTGGCAATAGGACTCCTCGATCTCAGGGGTGACGACGACGACTTCGTCGGCGAGGTCGGCGATCGGGCCCTTCTCGGTCCCGGTGACGAGCCAGACCCGGCCGCCGAAGGCCTGGGCAGCCTCGAGCGTCAGCTTCGTCTCGCCTTCGTGGCTGATCGCCACCATGAGGTCGGCCTGCGGGGGTGCGAGCACCGCCTCGAGCGCCTGGTAGGCCTCTCCGCCAGTCTGCGCGGCGTGGAACGACGTGCCGCAGCCGGTGAAGACGACCCGTCCTTCCGGCAGCCGCCGGTCGCCGATCCGGTCGGGGACGCCGCGGATCCATTCGGGCTGGGCGTGAATCGCCTTGCGCGTGAGCTCGCCGGCCATCTTCAGGGCCGAAGCTAACATGGCGCGGATGGAGGGGTACCGCTACGTGTACTCGCAGGAGGTCGCGTTCCGCGACCTCGATGCGTTCGGCCACGTCAACAACGCGGTCTACCTCACGTACATCGAGAACGCCCGCATCGGCTACGTCCGCGACGTGCTCGGGATCGAGTCGCTGGAAGGACTCCTGCTGATCGTCGCGAGCGTCAAGATCGACTTTCGCTCGCGCTCGAACCTCGGCGAGACCCTGCAGATCGGCGCACGCACGACGCGCGTCGGGACCAAGAGCTTCGACCTCGAGCACGAGATTCGCTCCCAGGACGGGAGGCGCGTCGCCGACGTGCAGACGACCCTCGTCGCGTTCGACTACGAGAGCGACCGGACCATGCCGATTCCGCCGGAATGGCGAGCACGAATCGAAAACTACGAATCAAGGAGCGCTGCGGCCACGTGAACGCATTCGAGAAGACTGTCCTCCCCAACGGGCTCCGGGTGGTCACCGCCCCGATGCCGCAGGCGAAGTCGGTCGCCTGCTTCGTAATGCTTGCCGCGGGCTCCCGCTACGAGACGAAGGAGACCAACGGGATCGCCCACTTCGCCGAGCACATGTTCTTCAAGGGCACCGAGAATCGACCGACCGCGCGAGAGATCGCCGGCGAGGTCGATTCGATCGGCGGGGAGTTCAACGCCTTCACCGGCAAGGAGTACACGGGCTACTACGTCAAGTGCGCGGCCGAGCATCGCGATGTCGCCCTCGACGTCCTCGTCGACATGCTTCGCAACTCGAAGTTCGACCCCGAGGAGATCGAGCGCGAGAAGGGGGTGATCGTCGAGGAGATGAACATGTACTACGACACGCCGCGCGATTACGTCGACGGCGTGTACGACGAGCTCCTGTACGGCGACCAGCCGCTCGGCTGGGACATCATCGGCCGCAAGGAGACGGTGCGCGCGGCCGAGCGCGAGACATTCTTCGGCTACCTGGACAAGTGGTACCGCGCGCCCCGAATGGTCGCCGGGGTGGCCGGAAATCTCGGCGACGGCCTCGTCGAGCGCCTCCAGGAGCTGCTCGGGGATGTGCCCGACGGCGAAGCGGGCCAGCCGGAGCCGGCGCGATGGGCGCAGGACGCACCGCAGGTGAAGCTGCACACGAAGCAGTCGGACCAGGCGCACATCCGGGTCGGCGTGCACAGCTATCCGATCGACCATCCGGACCGCTACGCCCTCAACCTGCTCGCCACCGTGCTCGGGGGCGGGATGTCGTCGCGGCTCTTCACCGAGGTGCGCGAGCGGCGCGGCCTCGCCTACTACATCTACGGGCACAACATGGGCTACACCGACACAGGCACGCTCTACGCACAGGGCGGCGTCGACATCCAGCGGATCGAGGACGCCGTCTCCACCGTCGTCGCCGAGTTCGGCCGCATGGCCGCCGAGCCTGTCGACGCGGACGAGCTCGAGAAGGCGCGCAACTTCGCGAAGGGCCGCCTCGTGCTCTCCCTCGAGGATCCCAAGGGGATGATCATGTTCGGGCTCCGGAACGAGGTGCTCGAGGGCAAGCTGCGCGAGCCGGACGAGGTCCTCGCCGGGCTCGACGCCGTCACCCGCGAGGACATCCAGCGGGTCGCGCAGGACGTCATCAAAGACGAGCGGCTGAACCTTGCCGCGATCGGCCCGTTCGACGACCCCGTCCGCTTCGAGAAGCTGCTGGCGCTGTCCGCCTAGGACGACATCGTCAGGTCGTACGGGAAGTCGGTGAGAACCTCGGCGCCGTCGTCGGTGACGAGCACGAGGTCTTCGAGGCGGCAGCCACCGAATCCCTTGCGGTAGAGACCGGGCTCGACGGCCAGGACGTCGCCGGTGACGAGCTCCCGTCCGAGCCTGCCGAGACTCGGCAGCTCGTGCACCTCCAGGCCGACGCCGTGCCCGAGGCTGTGGAAGAAGCCGTCCTCGAGCGGCTTGGACGGGTCTTTGCTGAGCTGCGTGGAAAACCCCTGCGCCTCGAAGAGCTCGCACGTCATCCTGTGCAGCTCCTTGCCGGTGACGCCGGGTCGGATGGCCTCGACAGCCTGGTCGAGGGCTTCCTTGACGAGGGCGTGGTAGCGGACGAGCTCCTCGGGCGGCTCGCCGAGGCAGAAGGTGCGCGTCATGTCCGCGTAGCAGCCCGACACCGGATCCTGGGGATAGAGGTCGGCGATGACCGCCTCGCCCTCCGAGACCGGGCCGTGCCCCGGCTCGTGTCCAACGGCCGTCTGCTCGCCGTGGGAGACGATGACCATGTCCGGCGCGATCACGCCGGATTCGCTGAACGAACGCAGCGCCTCGGCCTGCAGGTCCTCGCAGGTGAGCTCGCCGCCCTGCTCGAGGCGGTCCCGGATGGCGCCCATCGCGCGTTCGGCCGCCGCCTGGGCGCGCCTGATGCCCGCCAGCTCCGACTCGTTCTTCACGCGCCGGCGCTCGTCGAAGACCTCGCCCTGCGGACGGAGCGAGACGCCGTTCTCGCGCAGGTGGTCGGCTGCATCGAGCGGGAACGTACGTGGGGTGACCGCGTCCTCGAGCCGGATCTTCCGGCAAGCGCGCACGACGAGCTCGCGCTCGGCCTCGTACCAGGGGAGCCCCTGGGAGTAGAGCTCGTCGATCCCCAGTTCCTCGAGAGGCACCGTGACGAGGCTGTCGATTCCCTCGATGCGTGGGATCTCGAGCGAGCCGACGAAGACGTAGCGCGCACCGTCTTTTTCCGCATAGATGAACGCGTCGGGAATCGGCACGGGCACTTCATGGCGAAGCTCGGGCGAGCGAATGGTGTCGGCGACTATGAGCACATCGGTCATGGGCCCAAGGCTACCTGGGGTAGATTCCAAACGCGGTGCAGGAGGCGTTGGAACGGGCACGGAGGCTTGTCGCGATCTACGACGGCGAGGTCGCCACGCTGCTCCCGGAAAACGCCGAGCTCTTCGACGCGCACGTCCACGTGGGCCGCGACATCGACGGGTTCGTCTCGACGCTCGAGGACCTGCTTGCGTTTCTGCAGCGGGACGGAGTCTCGCGCGCCTTCGCCTTCTGCCTCGACGAGCCCGACCGCGAGCCTGCCTTCCGCGCGGCGAACGACCGCACACTCGAGGCGGCGAGGCAATCCGACGGCGTGCTCGTCCCCTTCGCCCGGCTCGACCTGGCGGAGCAGCCGGTGGAGGAAGCAACGCGTGCGCTCGATGCGGGCGCCCGGGGGATCAAGCTGCATCCACGCGCTCAGGGATTCCTCCTCGACGACGCGCGACTCGCACCGGTCTTCGCAATCGCGGCGGAACGGAAGCTTCCGATCCTCATCCACGGAGGCCGCGGCCTACCACCCATCGCGGAACACCTGCGCCGCCTCGTCGACGCGAACCCCGAGGCCCAGCTGATCATCGCGCACGCCGGCATCGCCGACCTGGCCCGGCTCTCCGAGGAGTTCGGCGGCCATCCAGGCGTCTTCTTCGACACGTCGGTGTGGAGCCCGCTCGACCTGCTCGACATGTTCCAGCGCATCTCGCCGGAGCAGGTGCTCTACGCGTCCGACTACCCGTACGGCCAGCAGCCCGGGTCGCTCTTCATCGCGCTCCGCACGGCGCGACTCGCGGGGCTGTCGGAGGAGCAGATTCGCGATCTTCTCGGCCGCACGGCCGGAGCCATCGCGGACGGCAAGCCGGCCGCGGAGCGAACGTCCCCCCTGGGTCGCCGGGACCTCGTCCAGCCGATCACCTTCGCGCGGATCCACCACTACCTCGCCATGGCGACCCCACTGCTCTGGACGCGACAGCGCGACACGATCGGCGTGCTCGGGCTTGCCCTGAACACGTGCGCGGAGCGAGACGGCTTCGTGGAGGAGCGGGAGCGGATCGCCGATCTCATCTCCTGCGCGCAGGAGCTCTGGGGAGCGCTGCCCGACCTCGA
>DATAOL010000074.1:0-15808 GCA_036265755.1 Gaiellaceae bacterium
TCGACCTTCCCGCTCGTGATGAGCTGGGAGGCGACCGACTTGACCGTGTTCGAGGGAACGGCGAAGCCGATGCCGTCGTTCCCGCCGGAGTCGCTGTCGATCTGCGAGTTGATCCCGATGACCTGGCCGGAGAGGTTCAGAAGCGGCCCGCCGGAGTTGCCGTGATTGATGGCGGCGTCGGTCTGGATAGCGTCGTTGATGGAGAAGTTGTTCGGCGAGGTGATGGTGCGGTGGAGCGCGCTGACGATTCCGCTCGTGACCGTCTCGTCGAGGCCCAGCGGGCTGCCGATGGCAACCACGCCGTCACCGACCTGAACCGCGCCCGAATCGGCGAATTGGAGAGGCGTCAGCTCGGAGCTGGGCGCATCGACCTTGACGACGGCGACATCCGTCGAAGGATCGGCGCCGACGAGCTGGGCGTTGTAGGTGGCGCCGTCTGCGAACTCGACCGAGATCGAGCTCGCGCCCTCGACGACGTGGTCGTTCGTCACGATATGGCCCTCGCCGTCGATGACGAAGCCCGAGCCGAGAGCCTGCCCGCCCTGGGTGTCGACCTTGATGGTCACAACGCCCTGGTGGACGCGGTCGTAGATGGCGCTGACACTGAGTGCGGAGTCGTTTGCGGCGGGTTGGGAGTCCGTGACCGTCACCTGGCGGACGACGGTCTGGGTGCCCGGTCCGCCGGCGACCGAGTAGGCAGCCACGCCGCCGCCCGCGCCGAGCAAAACGGCTGCGGCGAAGGCGGCGGCGATCTTGAGGCTGCGGGAAGGGAGACGCTTCATTTCTGTCCTTTCGGTATCCGTTGGCCTCTATGCGACCAGCGGCACCTAAGACGAGCCTGAAACGCGCCTAAGAGTTGGCTAAGAGTTGTTTCTTAGCCTGCGTTCAGACTCAAAGCGCACAATGGAGCCGTGAAGATTCTGGTCGTCGACGACGAGAGAGCCGTGCGGGAGTCGCTGCGCCGGGCGCTCGAACTCGAGGGGTACGAGATCGAGCTGGCCGAGGACGGCGCCGAGGCCCTCGCCACGCTCGAGAACGGCGACGATCCCGACGCGATGATCCTCGACGTCCTCATGCCGAAGATGGACGGGCTCGAGGTCTGCCGGCGGCTGCGCCGGACTGGAAGTCGCCTTCCAGTCCTGATGCTGACCGCTCGGGTCGACGTCGACGACCGCGTCGCCGGCCTCGACGCGGGCGCGGACGACTACGTCACCAAGCCATTCGCTCTCGAGGAGCTGCTCGCGCGCGTGCGGGCGCTCCTCCGCCGCACGCACGAGGATGGCACTGAGAAGCTCGTCTTCGGCGATCTGGAGCTCGATCCGGGCACCCGAGAGGTGCGCCGGGGCGACCAGCCGATCGAGCTCACGCGAACAGAGTTCTCGCTCCTCGAGCTCTTCATGCGCAACCCGCGGCAGGTGCTGACGCGGTCGGTCATCTTCGAGCGGGTCTGGGGATACGACTTCGGCTTCGGGTCGAACTCGCTCGACGTCTACATCGGTTACCTGCGTCGCAAGACGGAGGCGGGCGCCAAGCCGCGGCTCATCCAGACGGTTCGCGGCGTCGGCTACGCCCTGCGCGAGCAGTGAGCTTCCGCGCGCGCCTCGCCGTCGCCGCGGCCGCCGCGGTCGCTCTGGCCGTCGTGCTCGCATCGGCGACGGTCTACGTCGTCGTCCGGAACCAATTGCGCGGCACCGTGGACTCGGCTCTGCGCACCCGGGCCGCGGACGTCCAGCACACGCCACTGCGCTCCTTCCGCGCAGGCGACGAGTCATATCTCGAGCCGGGGCCTGCGCTCGGCGGTGCCCCCGGCTACTTCCAGGTCGTGAGCGCTGACGGGCAGACGATCCGGCCGCCGAACGAGGAGGTCGAGCTTCCCGTAAACGATCACGCCCGCGCGGTGGCCGACGGGCGCTCCGACGGGTTCTTCTCGGACGCCGATGTCTCGGGAATCCACCTGCGCGTGATCACGGTCCCATACACGCAAGGCTTCGCGGTACAGATCGCCCGGCCTCTCACGGAGGTCGACCACTCGCTCGGCCGGATCCGCACCTACCTCCTCGTCATCGCGGCGATCGGAATCGCTCTCGCCGCCGCGCTGGGCCTCGCGGTCGCGCGGACCGCGCTCGCGCCCGTGCGACGGCTCACCGGGGCCACCGAGAAGGTGACGGCGACCGGCGATCTCTCCGAGCGCATCGAGGCGAGCGGGACGGACGAGCTGAGCAGGCTCGCCGGGAGCTTCAACACGATGCTGAGCGCACTCGAAGAATCGACCCGTGCGCAGCAGCAGCTCGTCGGTGACGCCTCGCACGAGCTGCGGACCCCTCTCACGAGCTTGCGGACGAACGTCGAGGTGCTCGCCGGTGGGCGTGAGCTTCCGGAGGGCGAGCGCCGCCGCCTTCTGAACGACGTCGTCGAGCAGCTCGACGAGATGACGACCCTGGTGGGGGAGCTCAGCGAGCTCGCGCGCGGCCAACACGAGCCCGGCCAGGCCGAAGACGTCCGGCTCGACCTCCTCGCGGCCGACGCCGTCGAGCGCACGCGGCGGAACCGGCCCGGCGTCAACTTCCGGACCGAGTTCGAGGAGACCTTCGTCCACGGCGTTCCCGCGAGCATCGAACGCGCGATCGCGAACCTCCTCGACAACGCGGCAAAGTGGAGCCCGGCAGGCGGCGAGGTCGAAGTCGGGGTGAAGCGGGGCGAGGTCACGGTTCGGGATCACGGTCCCGGAATCGACCCCGCGGACCTTCCCTACGTCTTCGACCGTTTCTACCGGGCAGACTTTGCGCGTGGGATGTCCGGCTCGGGGCTCGGGCTGGCGATCGTCAAGCAGGTCGCGCAGTCGCACGGCGGCGAGGTGGTCGCCGAGGTCGCCGAAGGCGGCGGGACGCGCATGAGCCTGCGCCTGAACGGCAGCGCAGGTTCTTAGGGACTTCTTAGAAAGCTCTTAGTGCCCTTTCACGGGCCGGTGGTTCCATGAGCCGACACGTTGGCGACCAAGGAGCACCGATGGAGAAGAACATGAAGCGCAAGGTGGCGGCCGGTGCAGTCGCGCTGCTGGCCGTCGCGGGCGGAGGCGCGGCGATCGCAGCCACGCAGCTCTCCCCCGAGCAGGAGAACCAGGCCGTCCTCAACGACGCCGCCCAGCAGCTCGGCGTCTCACCCGGCGACCTTTCGGCGGCCATCAAGAGCGCCCTCGAGAAGCGCGTCGACGCGGCCGTCGCCGCCGGCCGCATCACCAAGGCCCAGGGCGACGAGCTCAAGCAGCGGATCGAGTCGGGCGACTTCCCGCTCTTCGGCTTCGGAGACCGGCACGGCCCGGGCATGTTCGGGCACGACCTCTTCCGCGGGCTCGCCGCCGCCGCTGCCTATCTCGGCCTCAGCGAGGACGAGCTGCACACGCAGCTCGAGAACGGCAAGACGCTTGCAGACATCGCCAAGGCCCAGAACACGTCCGTCGACGGCCTCGTCCAGGCGCTCGTCGCCGACGCGAAGAAGCACCTCGACGAAGAGGTGGCGGAGGGCGACCTGACCAAGGCACAGGCGAATCAGATGCTCATGCGCCTCGAGCAGGGCATCCGCGACATCGTCAACGGCGTCCGGCCGAACGGCATGCCGGGCCCGGGCTTCGGCTTCCGCCACGACTCCGACGGCCCGTCGGGCTTCGACGGTCTGCCCGGATTCGACGGCGCCGCAGCCTGACCGCGGCACGCTCGGGGGTGTAAGACTGGCGGCACCGAGACCGGAGGTGCCACCATGGCGTTCGAGCTGCCCCAGCTGCCCTATCCGTACGACGCCCTCGAAGCGGCGATCGACGCACAGACGATGGAGATCCACCACACGAAGCACCACCAGACATACGTGAACAACCTCAACGCGGCCCTCGAAGGCACGGAGTGGGAAAACCGCTCTCTCGAGGACATCTTCGCCGAGCTGGAGATCCTCCCCGAGGACAAGCGCGCCACGGTCCGCAACAACGGCGGCGGCCATGCGAACCACTCGCTCTTCTGGGAGATCATGTCCCCGGACGGCGGCGGAGAGCCGAGCGGGGCGCTCGCGGATGCGATCGGGGACACCTTCGGCTCGGCCGACGAGCTGAAGACGGCAGTCAACGACGCGGGCGTGAAGCGCTTCGGCTCGGGCTGGACGTGGCTCGTCCACGACGGCACCGGCCTCGCTGTCGTCTCCACGCCGAACCAGGACAACCCACTCATGACGAGCGACACGCCGCTCCTCGGCATCGACGTCTGGGAGCACGCGTACTACCTGCGTTACCAGAACCGCCGCCCCGACTACCTCGAGGCCTGGTGGAACGTCGTCAACTGGGACGCCGTGGCGGAGCGGTACGAGGCGGTGCGCTAAGCGACTTCGCGCAGCGCGCCCGAGCTGCAGTCGTAGACGTACCCCGACACTGCGAAGTCGTCCGGCAGGAGGTCGGAGCTCCGCACGCGGTCCATGCTGGCCCGCACACTCTCGTCCAGGTCGCTGAACGGGAGAAAGTCGATGCCGCTCGCGTCGGCGTCGGCCTCGTCTTTCAGTTTCGCGTGAAGGTCTTCGTTCGTGAACGTGAGCATTCCGCAACCGGAGTGCGCGATCACGAACGCCTCCTGTGTGCCGAGGAGCCAGTGGGAGATGACGAGCGACCGGAGCGCGTCGTCCGAGACGATCCCGCCCGCATTCCTGATCACGTGCGCGTCACCTTCCTCGAGCCCGAGGAACTGGGCCGGATCGAGACGTGCATCCATGCAGGTGACGACGGCGAAACGCCTCGCAGGAGGAACCGGCAGCTCGCCCTTCGTGAAGCTCTCCGCGTAGCTTCGGTTGGCCTCGAGCAGCTCGTCGCGCACGCTCATCGCTCTCTCCCTTCACGCTTTCCTTTTTGAAGCGTGAAGCCTATATACGAAGCGAGCGAGCGGTCTACGAGCGTTTCTTCGCGCCGCGCGCACCGTGCGCGGGCGCAGACGCGTGGCTGTAGGCCGGCGCGGCGGCCTGGCCCTGGCCGTGGGCGTTCGCGTCGGCGTGCGTGGTGTCGCTCGGCGAGGCGGTCGCCTGCGAATGACCGCCGTTTGCCTTGTGCCCATTCGCCTGGCCGGCGGCGTTCAGCTTGCCCTGGCCCTTGCTCTTGGCGTTGCCCTTCCCCTGGGCCTTCGGCTTCGAATGACCCTTGCCGGCCGCGCGAGGATGCGATCCCGCCCAGCCGCTGGCGACCGCCGTAGGAGCGGAGCCGGATGTGGCCTGCGGGCGAGCGTCGTCGCGGTCCGGAAGCTGTCTATGGGGGGAAGGCTTCTGCTTCGCCGGCTCGTCGACCGCCGTTTGCGGCGCGTGCGAAGGAAAGTCGAGTGCCCGGGTGACGGGGGCCGCCGCGATGGCGGTCACGGAGGCCGCCACCGCGATGCCGGTCGCGATGCTTGCGCTCAGGTTTCCGGCCAGCGCGGTCTTGACGCCGGCGAGAAGAGCGCTCAGGTCGAAGGAGTGGACCAGTCGGCGGCGATGGCGCACAGGCTGCTCCAGGGCGCTCGCAAGCGAGCGCCGGGCGCGGAAGATGAGCGTCTCGACCGCGGACTGGGAGAGCTCGAGCTTGGCCGCCACCTCGCGGTAGGAGAGGCCTTGCCACTCTCGTAGGAGGATTGCGTTTCGCTGTTGCTCGGGGAGACCGGCCAGCGCCTCGTCGAGGCCGAAGAGTTCGTCGCCGGCGCCCTCCGGGGCCGCCACGACATCCTGGACGGCCTGCAGGTCGTGCGGCCGTTCCACCCTGGCGCGCCGGTTCGAGGAGCGCTGCCGGGTGAGGCAAACGTTGTGCGCGACCTTGAAGAGCCAGGCCTGGGCTGTGTCCGGCTCGAAGCCGGCCATAAGGCTCCGGCAGGCGTTCAGATAGGTCGCCTGCACCGCGTCTTCGGCCTCTTCGGGGGAGCCGAGCTGGCGCAGGCAATACGCGTAGAGCCGCCGGTAGTGCTCGTTGAAGAGCTCCTCGGCGAGCTGAGGGGCAGCTGTCACATTCGAAGTCTGGAAGAGGCCTTCCGGCCGGGCGTCCCCCTTAAGAGTTAGGAGCTTGCGACCTCGCGGCAGTCGTCGATGCGAACGTCGAAGCTCTCGCCCTCTCCGACCTCAACGGTGCAGGTGTCCTCGAGGACGTCGTAGGCGGTGACGACGCCTCCACCTTGCGGCGTTTCGACCCGCCTGCCCATCCGCGGCGCGCGGTCGCGGAAGCTCTTGTACGTCGGATGCTCGAAGGCGAGGCAGCACCGCAAGCGGCCGCAAAGACCCGTGATCCGGCCGGAGCTCATCGGCAGCTCCTGGTCCTTGGCCATTCGCAGCGTGATCGGCTGCTCGTGGGAGGGGAACTTGCGGCAGCAGTGCTGATCGCTGCAGAGCCCGTGATCACCGCAGAGCCTCGCGCATTCGCGCGGGCCGACGGAGCGCAGCTCGACCCTGCAGTCGAGGCGACTGCGGAGAGCCTCCTGCAGCTCGGTCAGATCGGGCCGGCTTTCCGACTGGTATGAGAAGACGACCCGCGAGCCGTCGTGGACGAGCTCGGCCGACACCGGCTTGAGCTCGAGCGTGCGGCTGCGCAGAAGCTCCCGGAAGACCTTCATGGCGCGGCGCGCCTCGACCTTGTTGCTCGCTGCCCTGTCCGCGTCGTCACGCGTGGCCCGCCGCACGATCCGCTTGAGCGGCTGGGCGTGCGGCGACTCCAGCTCGTGGTTCGGCTGCACGACTCTGCCGAGCTCGAGGCCGCGCGAGGTATGGCAGATGACCTTCGCGTTCCAGGCGAGCTCGAGCCCAGCGGGGTCGAAGGAGTAGACCTTCCCACCGGGCGAGAAGACGACGCCGACCGCCGTTGCCATGCCGGAAACGCTAGCGCGTCACGAGGGTCGGCGACAGCTCTCTCCGGAGGCGGACGAAGAGGCCCTCGAGCGCGAGGCCGGCCTGCACCTGGAATTCGAACGAGCGCCACGTGTCGCGCACGGCCTCGGCGGCGCGCTCCGCCGGAAGCGAGCGCTCCGAGACCCCGTCCTCGGCCAGCTCCGCGAGCCGGTCGGAGTTGACGACCGCAGTCTCCGCGCCGGCCGCCGCAACGACGAGATCCCGGTACCAGCTGGAGAGAATGTCGAGGGCGTCGATGATCTCGTCGCGCTCGGCCCCGCGGCCGGCCCGGCGAACCCGCTGCTCGAGCTCGCGCGCCGATTCCTCACCGGTTGCCTCCGCCTGAGCCTGGGCGCGCGCCTCGGCCGCGCGCGCCTGCGCTAGCTCGCCCACCTTCGCCGAGGCCGCGGCCGGGTCGAACTCCGGGTCGCGGTAGACCGAGCGAGCGAGTTCGATGAGTGCCGCGCGCCGCTCTCCTGCCTCCTCGTTCAGAAGGCGGTCGGCGCGGTCGAGCCTGCCGCCGGCGAGGCGCGCGAGCGCGTCGAGCTTTTCCCCGCTCACTCCGCGCGACGAGAGGTACGCCTTGACGGCGCGTTGCGAGAGCCGCCTGAACGGGACGTGCTGGCAGCGGGAACGGATCGTCGGGGCGAGCGGGCCCAGATCGTCTGCGACGAGGACGATGACCGCGTAGTCCGGCGGCTCCTCCAGATCCTTGAGGAGCGCGTCGGCCGCGTCCTCGTTCATCGTGTCGGCTCCGTAAACGAGATAGACGCGCCGCTCCGCCTCGAAGGGGCGCATGTGCAGATCGCGACGCAGCGCGCGCACTGGATCGATCCTGATCTGGTCGCCCAGCGGCTCGAGGACGTAGAGATCGGGGTGCGCTCGCCGGGCGACGCGGTCGGCGTCTCCGAGCAGCGCGCCGGCGAAGGCTAGCGCGGCCCGACGCTTCCCCACACCGCGCGGCCCGTGGAAGAGGTAGGCATGCGCCGCTCCCTCCGCGAGCGCGGAGCGCAGGAGGCCCTTGGCCTCCTCTTGTTCAGGGAAGGTCTCGAAGGTGTCCATCGATTTCCTCGGCGAGCTTCTGCGGCGGTTCGGTGCCGTCCAGAACGACGACGCGCTGAGCGAAGATCTCGGCGATCTCCCGGTACGCGCGGTCGACCTCGGCGGCGAACTCGTCGCCCTCGCTTTCGATGCGGTCCGGCGAGCGTCCGCGGCGCTGGGCCGCGACCTCACCGGGAACGAGCAGCAGGAACGTCCGGTCGGGCAGGAGACCGCTCGTTACGGTGAGGTTCACCTCCAGAACGCGCTCGACGCCCAGTCCACGCGCAAGGCCCTGGTAGGCGAGCGAGGAATCGAGGTAGCGGTCGCAGACCACGTCGGCTCCGCGAGCCAGCGCCGGTTTGATCACCTCGTCCACGAGCTGCGCCCGGGCCGCGCTGAACAGCGTCGCCTCGGCCCAGGGCGCAACACGCTCGCTGTGTAGGAGCAGGTCGCGAATCTCCTCTCCGATGTCGGTCCCTCCGGGCTCGCGGGTGCCGACGACGTCGCGGCCCGCGGCTCGTAGGCGGTCGACCAGGAGCCGCGCCTGCGTGCTCTTCCCCGACCCGTCGACGCCTTCGAAGGTGATGAACATGGAGGCGAGCCTAGGATAGTGCGCTGTGCGGGCACTGGTGACAGGCGGCGCGGGCTTCATTGGCTCGCACGTGACGGACGCTCTCGTCGAGCGAGGGGACGACGTCGTCGTCCTCGACGACCTCTCGACCGGGAAGCGCGCGAACCTCCACGAAGGGGCACGGTTCGTCCAGGTCGACGTCCGCGATGCGGACGCGATGGGCGCGGCCTTCGCCGACGCGAGGCCCGAGGCCTGTTTCCACCTCGCCGCCCAGGCCGACCTTCGCGTCTCGGTCGCCCGGCCCGTCTTCGACGCCGAAGTGAACCTGATCGGCACGATCAACGTGCTCGAAGCCGCGCGCGCTGCCGATGCGCCGGTCGTTTTCTCCTCCACGGGCGGCGCCATCTACGGCGAGTGCGAGGAGCCTGCCGGCGAGGACTCGCCCCGCCTGCCGCTGGCTCCATATGGCGCCTCGAAGCTCGCAGGGGAGGAGTACCTCGCCACCTGGAGCCGCCTGTACGGGGCCTCCCACGCGGCGCTTCGATACGGAAACGTCTACGGCCCGCGCCAGGACCCGCACGGCGAAGCGGGGGTCGTGGCCATCTTCTTCGGCCGCATCGCGAGCGGCCAGGAGCTGCATGTCTTCGGCGACGGCAACCAGACCCGCGACTACGTGTACGTGGGAGACGTCGTCGCCGCCACGATCGCCGCCAGCTCGGGTCGCCCCGGCGTCTACAACGTGGGGACGGGCATCGAGACCTCGGTGGTCGAGCTCGCGGACGCCTGCAGGCGGGCAGCCGGCATCGACGCGGAGGTCGTTTTCGACCCGCCGCGGCTCGGGGAGCTCGCGCGCAGCGTCCTCGATCCCTCGCGAGCCGAGCGGGAGCTCGGGTGGCGACCCAAGACCTCCCTCGACGACGGGCTGCTGGAGACGTGGAAGTTCGTGCGCGCGGCGGAAGGAGAGGGCGGCGCGGGGGCGAACTAATCCGCCCCATGGATCATCCAGCCGAATACGCTCCTATTCAGCCTTGGCGCGTCGCCGCCATGGTCGCGACGGGCATCGCCGCGGTCGAGCTCTTCATCCTGCTCATGGTCGGGTTCGTCTGGGGCGCCAAGGCGTTCTCGGACAAGACCGAGACGGCCACCGTGGCCGCGATCAAGCGCGAAGTGCCTGCCGCGTCCGCGTCGCACGCCAAGAGCACAGCTTCGGAGCCGGCCAAGAAGACCCACCGCCACACCCTGCTCAAACGCGCCCGCACGTCGGTCGTCGTCCTGAACGGCAACGGGATTCCCGGCGCCGCCGCGACCTCCGCGGACCGCGTCCACTCGCTCCACTACATCATCACGGCGACGGGGAACGCGCCGCGCACGGACTTCCAGCGCTCCGTCGTGATGTTCCGGCCGGGCTACAAGGACGCCGCGGTGCGCCTCGCGAAGGACACGGGCATCAAGCGGGTCAGCCCGCTCGACGGCATCACCCGGAGCAACCTGCAGGGCGCTCAGCTCGCGCTGATCATCGGCGGGTAGCTCAGCCCCGCGCGGCTACGCTACGAAGGTGGCCGAGCCCCTCCTGACACGCGCCTCCCGGCGCGAGCTCGTCGAGCGCACGCCCGTCTGGTTCATGCGGCAGGCCGGCCGCTCGCTCCCCGAATACCGGGAGTTGCGCAAGCGCCACGATCTCTTCTCCGTCTGTCGCCAGCCCGAGCTCTGCGCCGAGGTCACCCTGCAGCCGGTGCGTGCGCACGGGGTTGACGCGGCCGTGATGTTCGCCGACATCATGCTTCCCGTCATCGGCATGGGCATCGACGTGGAGCTGGTCGAGAACGTCGGGCCCGTGATCGGAAAGCCGGTGCGCACGGAGGCGGACGTCGAGCGGCTCACGGTTCCCGCTCCCGAGGAAGCGGTGCCGTTCATCCTCGAGGCCGTACGGCTCGTTCGGGACGAGCTGCCCGCGGAGAAGGCGGTCATCGGCTTCGCGGGCGGGCCATTCACTGTCGCCGGCTACCTCATCGAGGGAAAGCCGACCCGGGAGTTCGTCCAGACGAAGGCGTGCATGTACGGGCGGCCGGAGGTCTGGCATGCGCTCATGGACAAGCTCGCCGACACGTTCGCGGCCTACCTGCAGGCGAAGATCGAGGCGGGTGCCGACGTCGTCCAACTCTTCGACTCCTGGGTGGGAACGCTCTCGGCGGCCGACTACGACGAGTTCGTCGCGCCCTATTCGGCGCGGGTACTGGCCGCGGTCGAGGTGCCGACGATCCATTTCGGGACGGGAACTACACACCTCCTGCCGGCGATGGCGGCCGCGGGGGGCGACGTGATCGGGCTCGACTGGCGCATTCCAATCGCCGAGGGGTGGGAGGTCGTGGGGCCGGAGCGAGGCGTGCAGGGGAACCTCGACCCGGCGCTGCTCCTGGGGCCGTTCGAGGGCGTCGAAGCGGCCGCGAACAGGATCCTTGACGCGGTAAGCGGCCGGCGGGGGCACATCTTCAATCTCGGCCACGGCGTGCTTCCCGACACCGATCCCGCCGATCTCGCACGGCTCGTCGAGCTCGTGCATGCGCGGACTTCGGTCGAGATGTGGGCATGAGGCTTTTTCTTACTGGGGCCTCCCCGAGCCACCACCCGCTTTCGAGCGTAACTCCCTACTTCACCCACTTGGCGCACGGAAAGGGCCGGCTGTGAAAACAGCCGTCGTGCTCATGGCCTACGGGAGCCCCACCCGCCCCGAGGACATCCCCGCCTACTTCGAGGACATCCGCGGCGGGCGCCCCGTCCGCCCCGAAGCCGTCGCCGAGCTCGCCGAGCGCTACCGCCGAATCGGAGGCACGTCTCCCCTGAACGAGATCACCGAAAGGCAGCGCGCCGCGCTGGAGCACGACCTCGGCGCGCCGGTCTACGTCGGCATGAAGCACTGGACGCCGCGCATTGCCGAGGCCGTCGACCAGGCCCTCGAGGAGGGCGCGGAGCGCATCGTCGGGCTCGTCCTCGCCCCGCATTACTCCGGCATCTCCATCGGCGGTTACCGCGACCGCCTGGAAGACGCCGTGGGCGGCCGCGGCGAGCTCGTGATGATCGAGAGCTGGCACGACCACAAGCCGTTCGTCGAGATCCTCGCCGCGCGCGTCGGCGAAACCCACGCCCATGTCGTCTTCACCGCCCACAGCCTGCCGGCGCGCATCCTCGACGAGGGAGATCCGTACAAGGATCAGCTGCTCGAGACCTCGCGCCTCGTGGCCGAGCGCGCGGCCGTCGCCAGCTGGTCTTTCGCTTTCCAGAGCGCGAGCCCGACCGGAGAGCCATGGCTCGGACCCGACATCCTCGAGGAGCTCGGCGCCCTGTATGCGACGGGCGTCCGCAAGGTTCTGATCGCACCGGTCGGCTTCGTTTCCGACCACCTGGAGATCCTCTGGGACATCGACGTGGAAGCGAGAGACAAAGCCGACGAGCTCGGCCTCGAGCTCGATCGCATCGAATCCCTGAACGACGCACCGGAGTTCGCGCGGGCGCTCGCCGTCCTCGTCGAGCAGGTCTTGGACGAGCCGACCCGAATCGAGGTGCCGTGAGCACACGTAGTTGTTCCGACTGGCCGGCTCTGCTGGAGATCTCGCCGGACCTCCACTTCAAGCACTACACGATCGCGGAGGCCCGCCTGCCCGCCGAGATCCTCGTCAACCTCGCCGACGTGCCGCGCGAGGCGCTGACGCTCTGCGCAGACCTGGAGCACAACGTCTACAACGGCGCGCACACGGATCCCCGCGTCGCCGCCGCTCTCGTGGACACCTACTGGTACGAACTCAACGAGTGGGCCCGGTCGGGCCCACGCACGTAGCGATGGGCAAGGGCTACGCCGAGGGGCCCGCGGCGGAGGAGCGTTACGAGGCGCTCGAGCGAGGCGAGCAGACCGGCCTCGAGCCGGAGGAGATCGACCGTCCGGCTGTTTTCGCCTCCACGCCGGAGGACGAGACGAAGCACTTCATCGGCTGGCTCGACGATGTCGACCCGGACGCGCTCTTCGCGAGCGGCAAGGCCTGGGGAATCTCAGTCGTGCGCCGCCGCGACGACTAGCCGCGCGTGCACCAGTAGACGCCCGTTCGGTACGGGAGCTCGAAGATGCTCCGGCCGCTCGTCTCCGGATGGGTGGCGAGGAGCTGCCTCACCTTGTCGACGACGCCGGCGAATTCGGCCGGAGGCAGCGCGGCGATGAAGCTGACCGAGGTCACGCGCGCCACGACCGCGGCGAAATCGGCCTCGTGGACGAAGGAGAAGCGAGCCCGCTCGAGGTGCGAGAAGAGCGTCGTGCGCTCGAATGCCTCTTTCCAGGCGCCGCTCGCGACCCGCGGCGCATCGCCGCGGTAGGACTCCATGATCACGCCGAGCTTCTCGATCCAGTCGACCGTCTCGTCCTTCACGTTCCAGATCAGCCCGAGCTTGCCACCGGGCCGCAGGACACGATGGACCTCCAACAGCGCGGCGTCGCCGTCGAACCAGTGAAACGCCTGGCCGACGACCACGGCATCGACCGAGGCATCTGGGAGTGGGATGGCCTCCGCCGTCCCCGGGAGCGCCTCGACATCCGGCAGCGCGGCCAGCAGGGCCGAGCGCATCGCGTCAACGGGCTCTACGGCAACGAGATCGGCCCCGGTCGGTACGAGCCGCCGCGTCAGCTTGCCGGTGCCGGCCGCTAGGTCGAGCACGCGAGTTCCAGACTCGATGCCGAGCGCGCCGACCAGGCGGTCGATGGCCTCCTGCGGATACGGAGGACGACCGATCTCGTACGGCTTCGGCGCCAGCTCGAACCCGTGCGCCGCTTCGTGGATTGCCCCTTGGCCCGTCACTTCCGCGGACAGGCTAGCGTCTCGCGAGAGCAAGCCCGGTGAGGATCTCCCGCACCACGCGGTCAGCGGCGAGCGCGGTGATGTCCGCGGAGCCGATTGCAGTCGGGATGACCTCGACGACGTCGGCGCCCGCCAGCTCGACGCGCGTGGCGACCTCCCTGGAGGCCCAGAGGAGATCGCCTGTCGTCATCCCGCCCGGCTCGGGCGTACCGGTCCCGGGCGCGAACGCGGGATCGAGCACGTCGATGTCCACGGTGAGGAACACGGGACCCTCGCCGAGCCCGCCCACAGCATCCTCGACGACGTCCTTGATGCCGCGCTCGCGGATGTCGTGCATGAAGAAGCTGCGGATGCCGTACTCGCGCTGCCAGGAGAACTCCTTCTCGCCGGGCCAGTAGCCGCGCAACCCGATCTGGACGTAGCGGGCCGGGTCGACGATCCCCTGTTCGACGAGCTTGAACATCGGCGTCCCGTGCGAGAGCTCGACGCCGAACACCTCCGTGCCCGTGTCCGTGTGCGTGTCGAAATGGACGAGGCCGATCGGGCCGTTCGCGGCGCACGCGCGCACACCGGGCTCGCTGATCGAATGGTCGCCGCCGAGGACGACCGGCAGCACGCCGGCTGCGACGACCGCCGAGACGGTGTCCTCGATCGCCCTGTGGGTCGCAACCGCGTCAGCAGGCAGGACCGGCGCGTCCCCGAAATCGACGACGCGGAGCTCGGCGAGTGCATCGACGCCGGCCTCGAGGTGGGACCCCGGCGGAAAGCTGGCGGCCCGGATCGCGCGTGGGCCGTACCGCGTCCCGGGGCGATCCGAGACGAGGTCGTCGGTGGGCGCGCCGACGATGGCCACGTCCGCGCCGGCGAGCTCGGCGGGATCCTCCGTGTAGGGCTGCCCGCCGTACGTGAGCAGGCCGGCGAAGTCGGGCTTCTCCCCGTGGCTCCGCCAGCGCTCGAGCGGGTCGATCACCGCGCGATTCTTCCAGTTTGCGGGCACTGGAGCGGGGTACGGGAAAGGAAAGCGATCCGAGGGGGGTACATGCCAGAAATCACGACACCGCGGGATCTCTTCCTGCACGAGCTCGGCGACATCCTGTACGTCGAGCAGAAGCTGATGGGAGAGGTCCTGCCCAAGCTGATCCAAGAGGTCACGGATCCCGACTTCAAGAAGGGGCTCGAGCGGCACCTGGATCAGACCCGCGGCCACATCACGAACCTCGAGCAGATCTTCGATTCCATGGGCGAGCAGCCCGAGGCGGAGAAGTGCGTCGGGTTCGAGGGGCTCAAGAAGGAGCACGACGAGCTCACGAGCGAGGTCTCCGAGAGCTTGATCGACATAGTCGACACCGGGGCGGCCGCGCGCACCGAGCACTACGAGATCGCCGCGTACGGCGGCCTGATCGAGATGGCGCGTGCGCTCGGCGAGAGCGAGGCCGTCGGCCTCCTCGAGGAGAACCTCAAGGAGGAGCGCGAGGCCCTGCACCAGGTGGAGTCCGTCGCGAAGAAGCTCCGCGACGAGCAGAAGGCCGCCGCTACTTCGTAGCGGCGCACGAGAACGGCGCCGGAGCGTCCCTCCGGCGCCGGTTTCTTTCCTCTTTCTACGCCATGGGCCTGCGCAATTGGCACCTCCATTGGGGCGCGAGACGCGAGGAGGTCGAAGCGCGGCTTCCGGGGGATGGGCTCATGGAGGGATCCCGATGTCATAGCCACGCGAGCGGTGGCGATCGACGCCCCGCCCGCCGCCGTCTGGCCCTGGCTCGTGCAGATGGGCCCGGACCGCGGGGGGCGCCTACACCTACGACTGGATCGAGAACCTCCTCGGCCTCGGCATGCACAACGCCGACCGGATTCACCCGGAGTGGCAGCACCTGCAGGTCGGCGACACGCCTTCGGTCAAGCCAGGGAAGGAGCCGGGGCCGAACGCGATGCGGGTTCGCATCCTCGACCCCGAGCGCGCTCTCGTCGGCTCCGACGACCAAGGGACGTGGGTCTGGGATTTTGTCCCCGTTCCCGACGCGGCCGGCACCCGGCTGATCAGCCGAAACCGAATCAAGGCCGGCGAGTCACTCGCTTCCCGGGCCGGCGTCGCCCTCATGACGCCCGGCTCCTGGGTGATGGAGCGCAAGATGCTGCTAGCAATCAAGGAGCGCGCCGAGAAGCTCGCGCGTGAGTCGGGCGCAGCCGAGGCGTAAGCTCATCCTCCCGTGGAGCTCGGTCCGCCCCTGATCTCAGCCGATGCAATCGAGCCTGTCTGGTTCGGTCTCGTCGACCACGTCGAGGACCTCGCGTTCGAGCCGAGCGGGGCCATCTGGTGCGGCGGCGAGGAGGGTCAGATCTACCGCGGCCGCCTCGACGGACAGCCGGACGTCTTCGCGCGCACGCCGGGTCGCACCTACGGCTTCGCGCTCGGCCCGGACGGAGCGTGCTACTGCGCGGATGTCACCGATCCTGGCGTGTACCGCATCGACTCCGAGGGTGAGGTCGAGCGGGTCTCGGC
>DATAOL010000075.1:0-3562 GCA_036265755.1 Gaiellaceae bacterium
CTGAGGCTGGATATCGGTCAGGCGCTTCGATCCGAAGTGACCCGTACAGAGATTCTTGGCCCACCGATACTTGTCTCGGCTCTCGTCACTCCATGCCCTTAGCGTCTCGCTCTCGGCCATCCAACGATCCGCGTACTCGGAGAACGTGACGGGCTTGGGCTTCTTCCAGCCGCGCTTCTCCACGGCGTTGATGCGATCCCGCAGATGCGCCTCCACCTTCTTGCAAGTCCAACCCTGTGAGGCACGGCCAACGGTTTCCTTCGTGGGCTTACCTTCCGAGTCGTAGAACTGCACGCGGTAGGAAACGTCTCCGTCCTTGTGGCGGTACTCGATGACTGTCCCTGTACCGCGCTGCCGTCTCTTGCTCATTAGCTTCCTCCCTACTAGGTGTGACCTGTGACCTTTGGGAGTCTAGCAGTTTGATGCAACGTCTACGTGCAACGAGGACGGCTAGGCCACTCCAACCGTTTGATCATCAGGGGTTTCGGATCGTCCATAACGGAACCACCAGTTCACCTCGGCGCCGAGCACGAGCACGTTCGCCATCAGGTAGAGCCAGAAGAGGAGCAGCACGAGGCCGCCGAACGCCTGCAGCGTGGCGAGATCGCCCGTCGTGAGGCGGACGAAGGCGGGGAGGATCTGGAAGCTCGCCTGTAGGAGCACGGTGGCGAAGACCGCGCCCGGGAAGGTCTCCTTCCAGGTGAGCGCCGCGTTCGTCAGCAGGTTGTAGAGGCTCCAGAGGAGACCGAAGATCAGCAGGGTCGAGAGGGCGAGCGCGTAGACGTAGGAGAGCACGTCGCCCGCGACCCCCGCTTCGCGGACGAGCTCGACCCCGAGCGAGCCGACGAGGAGCGCGACGAAGAGGGTGATGAGCGAGCCTGCGACGAGCAGGAGCACGAGGCCCTTCTGGCGCACGAACGAGCGGTTGGGCAGCCCGTAGACGATGTTGAACGCCGACTCGAGGACGCTGAAGAAACCGAGCGAGCCCCACAGCAGGGCGACCCCGCCGATGATCCCGATCGATGTCGCCTGATCCTGGATCGAATGGACAACCGAGACCAGGCGGTCGACGGAGCTGGCGGGAAAGGCCCGCCGAAGCTCCTCGATGAGATAGCTCGACTCGCTCTGCTGCCCGGCGAGGGCTGTCAGCGAGAGCGCGAGGAAGAGGAGCGGGACAAATGAGAGGAGCGCGAAGTAGGCGATCATCGCCGCAAGGTGCGTTCCACGATCGGCCAGGAACTTGGAGACGATGCGGTGCACGCCGCCAGGAGTCTAGGGATGCCGCCTGTGGTAGCTTCCTCCGGCATGGACGCGGCGCAGGCCCTTGCCGATCTCACCGAGGTCTCCGCGCAGATCGAGGCGGCTGTTCTCGCCGAGCACGACGGTTCCGTCGTCGCCTCGACGCTGGCCGACGAGAGCGCTTCGAAGTTGCTCGCGGATGCCGCCGCGAATCTGCTCTCGGCAGCCGAAGAAGTCAGGTCTGAGCCCGGCTCCGAGCCGCTCGTGCAGATCGAAGGCGCGGTGCACGACGGCTCCGTCTTCGTCGCCAAGGACGATCGGCACATCGTCGCCGCGGTGACGAAGCCGCGCCCGACCGTCGGCCTCGTCTTCTACGACCTGAAGACCTGCCTGCGCATGCTCGAGCGCGAGGAGGAAGCGAAGGCCGCCAAGGCGACGAAGACCGCGACGCGCCGCCGCGCGACGAAGAAGAACACCGAGGAGGCGGACGGTGCAAGCGCGTAGCGCGCTCGGCCTGCTGGCCGCCGGCGCCGCGTTGGCCGGTGCGATCGTCTTCGTGCGGACGAAGGCAGCAGTCGAACGTGAGCACGTCGACGTCTACTTCGCCGACGGCTCCATGGTCTCACTCGAGCCCGGTTCCGCCCACGGCGACCGGCTTCTCCCACTCGCCCGCCGCGCGCTCGCGGCGGCGCGAGGATGACGGACGCCGAGCTCGCAGACCTGCTCCGCGAGCACGCTCTCCTCGAGGGAGACTTCGTTCTCCGCTCCGGGCGTCGCTCGACCTACTACCTGGACAAGTATCGCTTCGAGACGCGGCCGGATCTGCTGCGCGAGCTCGGTGAGCGCATCGCAGCGCGGGCGGCCGAGACGGCTCCGGAGGCTCGACGGCTCGCCGGCCCGGAGCTCGGTGCCGTCGCCCTCGCGGCGTCGGCTTCGCTCGCGGGGAGCCTCCCCTTCCTGATCGTCCGCAAGGAAGCGAAGGGCTACGGGACCGAGCGGCGCATCGAGGGTGACTTCGAGGCCGGCGAAGAGGTCTGCCTCGTCGAGGACGTGGTCACGAGTGGAGGCGCCGCGGAGCAGGCCGTGGAGGCGCTGCGCGAAGCCGGACTCGTCTGCCGGACAGCGGTCTGCGTGGTCGACCGTGAGGAGGGCGGCGCCGACGCGCTCGCGCGAAAGGCGGTGCGGCTCGTGCCGATTTTCCGCGCTTCAGACCTCGTTCCGGGCTGAAAAGACCCGCAAACCCGCATGGTTGCGTGCTATCGGCCGTTGCTGTTAGGGTCCTGGCCGGTCACCAAGGCAATGAACGTTGACGGAAGGAGAGGGTAGTGACAAAGGCCGAGTTCACCGACAGGGTCGCCTCGAAGAGCGGGCTTTCGAAGCGCGACGCGACGAAGGCGGTCGATGCGTTTCTCGACTCGATCACCGAAGCGCTCAAGGGCGGCGAGCAGGTGTCCTTCACGGGCTTCGGGAAGTTCTCGCCGCAGCAGCGCAAGGAGCGCCAGGGCGTGAACCCGCGCACCGGGCAGAAGGTGACGATCCCTGCGGCTCGCGTGCCCAAGTTCTCCGCTGGTAGCCAGCTGAAGCAAGCTCTCCGCTCGTAGCAGCCCCTCCCTTCAAGTTGACCGACGGAGGCCCGCAAGGGCCTCCGTCTTTCTGTCCGGCCGACCTCTATGCGAACATGTGTTCGTATGGAGGCGACGCAGCTCACCTTCGACGCAGCTGACCGCCTGGTCGAGCTCGTGGAGGAGCGGCGCGGGCCGGTCTCGGCGGAGGAGGCCGCCCGCTCCCTCTTCGCCCTGGCCGCCGCTCCGACGGGCCTCGCCCGCAACCTTCTCGACGATGTCGTCCGCGGAGACGCGCGCCTGGCCTGGCGCGGGACTGGCGTCGCGCTCGCCGACGACCCAGCCGAGGAGCTGCCGCTCGAAGCGGCGCGCTACGTGGTCGTCGATCTCGAGACCACAGGCCTGCGTCCGGGGCGTGCCGCGATCTGCGAGGTCGGGGCGGTCCTCATCGATGGACTGACCATTGCCGGCACCTTTCAGACTCTCGTCGATCCCGGCGTGCCGCTCCCGCCGGTGGTCACCTCGCTGACCGGCATCGAGGACCGAGACCTCAGGGGCGCGCCCTCGCCGCTGGTCGCGGTGCGCCGCTTCCTCGATTTCGCCTCGGGTGCCGTTCTCGTCGCGCACAACGCGCGTTTCGACATCGGCTTCCTCGACCGGGAGGTCGAGCTCATCGAGGGGAGACGGCTCGCCGCGCCCGTGATCGACACGGTCGGCCTCGCTCGGAGGCTGCTCGCGGGGCGGGTCGCGCGCGCAAGCCT
>DATAOL010000076.1:0-6121 GCA_036265755.1 Gaiellaceae bacterium
CCGCGGGCAAACGGGCCTCTCCGTCGCCTTCGACCTGCCCACGCAGCTGGGCCTGGACTCGGACGATCCGCGCGCGGCCGGCGAGGTCGGCCGGACCGGAGTCGCGATCGACTCGCTGGCCGACATGGAGCTCCTCTTCGACTCGATACCGCTCGACGAGGTGTCCACTTCGATGACGATCAACGCGCCGGCGGCGCTCCTGCTGCTCCTCTACGAGCTCGTGGCCGAGAAGCGGGGAGTCGGTGGGAACGAGCTGCGCGGCACGGTTCAGAACGACATCCTCAAGGAGTACGTCGCTCGAGGGAACTACATCTTTCCGCCCCGGCCCTCGATGCGGATCACCACCGACCTCTTCGCCTACTGCCACGAGGAGCTGCCGAAGTGGAACACGATCTCGATCTCGGGCTACCACATCCGGGAGGCGGGCTCGACCGCCGTGCAGGAGCTCGCGTTCACGCTCGCGCACGGCATCGCGTATTGCCAGGCCGCGGTCGACGCGGGCCTCTCTCCCGACGAGTTCGGTGAGCGTCTCTCCTTCTTCTTCAACGCGCACAACCACTTCTTCCAGGAGGTGGCGAAGTTTCGCGCCGCGAGGCGGCTGTGGGCGCGGATCATGAACGAGCGCTTCGGCGTCACGAACCCCAGGGCCCAGGCGCTCCGCTTCCATGCGCAGACCGGTGGGTCCACGCTCACGGCGCAGCAGCCCGAGAACAACATCGTGCGCGTCGCCGTGCAGGCGCTCTCCGCGGTCTGCGGCGGAGCCCAGTCGATCCACACGAACGGGTACGACGAGGCGCTGGCCCTCCCCAGCGAGCGGGCCGCGCGGATCGCGCTGCGAACGCAGCAGATCGTCGCCCACGAGGCCGGCGGGACCGACACGGCCGATCCGCTGGGAGGCGCCTTCTTCATCGAGACCCTGACGCACGAGCTGGAGGAGCGAGCCTGGGAGATGATCGAACGCGTGGACGAGCTTGGTGGCGCCGTCGCGGCCATCGAGCAGGGGTTCATCCAGCACGAGATCGAGGACGCGGCCTATGAGCACGAGCGCAGGCTGGAGACCGGGGAAGGGGTCGTGGTGGGCGTCAACCGCTACGCCGAGGATCAGTCTGGGGAGGAGATCGAGCTGTACCGCCTCGACCCAGCCGCCGAGCGGCGCCAGGTGGAACGCACGGCGCGGGTGCGAGCCGAGCGCGACGGCGAAGCAGCCCGCGCGGCGCTCGCGACTGTGCGCGGGGTTGCCCAGGGCGAGGACAATCTGCTTCCTCCGATGCGCGAGGCTCTCGCCGCCGGCTGCACGATCGGGGAGATCTGCGACGCGCTTCGCGAGGAGTTCGGCACGTACGACGCCCACAACGCGCCGTGATCCTCGAGGACGAGGTCGTCAGGCTGCGCGCGTTCGAGGAGAGCGACGCGCCGGCGATCGTGGCCGCCTGCCAGGATCCGGAGATCCCGCGCTGGACGGCGGTGCCTTCCCCGTACACCGAGGCGGACGCCCTCGCGTGGCTCGAGTCGGACGAGGAGGAGACTTTTGCGATCGTCGACCGGACGAGCGACGAGCTGCTCGGGTCGATCGGCGTCAGATTCTTCGACGGGGGCGTCGCCGAGGTCGGCTACTGGGTGAAGAGGGAGGCTCGTGGGCGGGGGGTGGCGACGCGCGCGCTCGGGCTCGTTTCCCGCTGGGCCCTCGTGGAGCGGGAGGTCGGACGGTTCCAGCTACGCGCCGAGCCGGACAACGTCGCGTCGCAGCGCGTGGCAGAAAAGGCCGGATTCGTGCGCGAGGGTGTGATGCGGGCCGCGCTCGAGATCAAGGGCACGCGGCGCGACGTCGTCATGTATTCGCTGGTCCCTCAGGACCTCTAGGGGCCACCCCGAGCCACCACCCGCTTTCGAGCGTAATCGCCCCCGCCGCACCCGTGGCGCGCAGAGTGTGGCGAAAGTGAGCGGCTCTGAAGGAAGATAGGCACGGTGGCCAAAGCGGAAGACAAGGGGACGAGGGCCAAGCTCGACGAGCTGCAGGCGCGGCGCGACGAGGCCCTCCACCCCGGGGACGAACGCTCGGTCGAGCGCCAGCGCTCCCGCGGGAAGCTCCTCGCGCGCGAGCGCATCGAGCGCCTCCTCGATCCTGGGAGCTTCGTCGAGCTCGACCGCTACGTGCGCCACCGGAACCCGCACTTCGGAATGATGGAAAGGCGGCCCTGGGGCGATGCGGTCGTCACCGGCTACGGGACGATCTTCGGCCGTCGCGTGTTCGTCTTCTCGCAGGACTTCACGGTCTTCGGCGGCACGCTGTCGGAAGCCTTCGCCGAGAAGATCTGCAAGGTGATGGACCTCGCGCTCAAGTACGGCTGCCCGTTGATCGGAATCAACGACTCGGGCGGCGCCCGCATCCAGGAAGGCGTGGTGTCGCTGGGGGGCTATGCCGAGATCTTCTGGCGGAACGTCCAGGCCTCGGGAGTCGTGCCGCAGATCAGCCTCGTCATGGGCCCGACGGCGGGCGGGGCCGTCTACTCCCCGGTGATGACCGACTTCGTGCTCATGGTCAAGGAGAGCTCCTACATGTTCATCACCGGCCCCGAGGTCGTGAAGACCGTGACCGGGGAGGACGTCACGTTCGAGGAGCTCGGGGGCGCCGCCACCCACGCGTCGAAGTCGGGGGTCGCGCACTTCGCGGCCGAGGACGAGGACTCGTGTCTCGAGGACGCCCGCTACCTCCTCTCCTTCCTGCCCCAGAACAACGTCGACCCGCCGCCCTACTTCGAGCCCGCGGACCCGATCGGGCGGGAGGACGCCGAGCTCGACTCCCTGATCCCCGACGAGCCCACGAAGCCTTACGACATGCGCGACGTGATCCGGCGCGTCGTCGACGACGGCGAGCTGCTCGAGGTGCAGGAGCTCTGGGCGGAGAACATCGTCTGCGCATTCGCCCGCCTCGGCGGGCATCCCGTCGGCGTGGTCGCGAACAATCCGCGCGCTCTCGCCGGCACGCTCGACATCGACTCGTCCGTCAAAGCGGCGCGCTTCGTTCGCTTCTGCGACGCGTTCAACATCCCGCTCGTCACGTTCGTCGACGTGCCGGGGTTCCTTCCGGGAACGGCCCAGGAGTGGGGTGGGATCATCCGGCACGGAGCAAAGCTCCTCTACGCCTACTGCGAGGCGACCGTCCCGAAGATCGCCGTGATCACGCGGAAGGCGTACGGGGGCGCCTACGACGTCATGAGCTCGAAGCACATTCGCGCCGACTTCAACTTCGCGTGGCCCACCGCGGAGGTGGCCGTGATGGGGCCCGAAGGCGCGGTCAACATCGTCTTTCGTAAGGAGCTCGAGGAGGCGGACGACCCGGACGGGCGCCGCGCCGAGCTGATCGAGGAGTACAAGGAGCAGTTCGCGAATCCGTACATTGCGGCGGAGCGGGGCTACGTGGACGACGTCATCGAGCCCCGGCGCACGCGGCCCGTGCTCATCGACGCGCTGAAGACCGCGATCACGAAGCGCGAGCGACGCCCCGCGAGAAAGCACGGGAACATCCCGCTCTAGGGCAGCCAGGCCAGGGCGGCAGCGCCGGTCGAGATCCGGTTGGCGGGCTGCGTGCTGCCCGACCTCGCGATGAAGATGGTGTTGCGCGTGGCGATCGCCACGCGGCTCTCGTCCGGAGACCACGCGATCGCGTGTGCGTTCGCGATGCTCGGCAACGGCAGCTCGTCGCCGCCGCGGCTCACCATCACGTACTTCCGGGCCGGCACGGTCCGGGCGAAGGCAAAGTTGCCGAGCGGGCTCGCCTGCAAATCCTCGAGGTGGCCGCCGAACTGCGGGAAGAAGCTCTCCAGACCGCCCTGGGCGAACACCGCCGCGGCGGTTTCCCACGGTCGTTCACCGCGCACGATGGCCACGAAGCTCGTGAGGCCGAACCAGCTGACCTCGGCGAAGGTGTAGGTCTCGGGGCGCTCGACGATCCCTTGCAGAGCATCGTCCAGCTGGCGGCGGGTGAAGAACGTGCGGGCATCGCCGTGGCGGCGGACGATGAGGATGTCGCCGTCCCGAACGACGCTCAGCGCACCGTCAGCCCGCCACGCTGGGGCGCATCCTCGCAGCGAGCCGAAGTCGATGCGGCCGCCGGCGCTCGTCACCTTCGTCCGTCCGTTGCGACACCAGGCGACGAGCGTGCCGTCGCTGCTCCAGACGCGACCCCCGCAGTCGACGGGGCGCTGGGGCCGTTCGGAGGCCGTGCTCGGAAGGCGAAAAGCGGTCGTTCTACAGCCGTCGTCGGCGACGAGCAGGAGCCCGTGGAGCCCGTCGAGCTGCCTGCCCGAGCTCGAGGCTGAGGCATCGTCGCGAGAGCGGATGGCGTCGGCGACGGCGAGGGCGAGGAGGACGGCGACCGCGCCGCCGATGAGCCAGGTCGAGGCGGAGCGCATCAGCGCCAGGCCAAGTCCCGCGCGGTCACGTCGAGCCGGCGGAGCCGCGCATCGCCCGTACCGGGACGGAAGAGGTACACCGAGCCGCGCGACGTGGCCAGGAGCGCCCAGCGCTCGGTCGGCGACCAGGCGAACGCGCGCACGTTGCCGATCGGCGGCAGCACGACCGGCCCCCCCTCGGCGGTGAGCGTCCCGCCCAGTTCGCCGTCCAGCCAGATGTTCACGAATCGGTGTTGCGGGCTCACGGCGACCGCTGCCTTCCGGTGCGGTGGAAGCCCGGCCCGGATCACGATGTGTCCGTTGTCCACGAGGAGGAACTCGCCGTCCGCCGAGATCGCGGCGAAGCGCGACGGGGTGAGCCAGGCGACGCTGGCCAGCCCGTGCGGATAGACGGTGCGGAGGCATCGTGCGGTCCCGTTGTCACCGGGGACCGTGAAGAGCCTCGCGCCGCGGGCGCAGTCGATCGTCCACTCGACGAGGCGGCCGGAATGGACGTACGTGAGAGTGCCGTCCGGCTTGAACGCCGGCGACTCGCCCCGGACGTCGACCGTTTGTCCCGACGCCGAGTGAAGGACGAAGCCGCGCCTCCCCGGCACGGCCACGACGCCGCCGAGCGGGCTCCACGCCGATCCCTCCGGAGCGGCGGTCGTCCCGTCGGGAGAGAGCGAGAAGCGGCAGCCTCTGAACTCGGGCGACGCAGCCTCCCTGAAGCCGGCCAGCCGGAGCGCGTGCAGCCTGCAGTCGTCGCCGGGATCGCTGTAGACGACGGAGCCCATGAAGCCGTTCGGCACCCCGGGCGGCACGATCCGCCTGACGGCCGTCTCGGTGGCGAGGCTCGTGGCCGAGCGCGCCTCGCCGCCCACGCTTCCGCGCAGCGTGTCGGCGATTGCCGCTGTTCCGACGGCGAGGACGGCCGCGAGCACGAGCCACGAGCGCATGTCGGAAAACGATACGCCGCTCGCGCGGCCGAGGTTCTACGCGGTCTCGAGGACGACGAGCTCGGGAAGCCGGGGCTCGTCGAACTCTTCCTTGAACGCCGAGACGACATCCGGATCGAACTGCGTCCCCGCGCAGCGCTCGAGCTCGGAGATGGCGCGCTCGTGCGAGAGCTTGGAGCGGTAGACGCGGTCGGTCGTCATCGCGTCGTAGGCATCGGCGACGAAGAGGATGCGCGCCCCGAGCGGGATCGCCTCGCCCCCCAGGCGGTCGGGATAGCCGTCCCCGTCCCAGCGCTCGTGGTGGTGCAGGATCCAGGAGGCGACCGGCTCGACCCCGAGCGAGTCGAGCATGCGAAAGCCGATCTGCGGGTGGCGCTCGAGCACGAGGCGCTCGGCCTCGTTCAGGGGGCCGGGCTTGCGCAGGATCTCCTCGGGGATGGCGAGCTTGCCCAGGTCGTGCAGGCTCCCCGCCAGGCGCGCGAGCTCGATCTGCTCGGACTCGAGCCCCATGCGCTTGGCCACGCGCGCGGCCAGCTCCCCGACCATGTAGGAGTGCGAGCCCGTGTAGGCGTCCCTGGCATCGACCGCGTGGGCGAGCGAGGCGGCCGCACGCAACCTGGCCGCCCGGTCGGGCCCTTCGGCCAAGCGGCGCAGCTCGGCCAGCTCGAGCAGGTCGGGGCGGTAGACGCGCACGCGGTTCTTGCCGTGCTCCTTGGCCAGGTAGAGGGCCGAGTCGGCCACGCGCACGAGCTCGGAGCGCTCGACGCCGTG
>DATAOL010000077.1:0-16120 GCA_036265755.1 Gaiellaceae bacterium
TCGGGGAAGCGCCGCATGGCCTCCACTGCCACCGCGCGACCAGCGCGAGCCATGAGCTCGTCGACGTCGTGACCGGCCTCGGCCGAGCGCATCTCGTTGGCCGTGTACAGCGGCTCAAGCATCCGAGACGACGCACACCGCCTGGGCGAGCTCGCGCGAATGGGTCATCGAGAGCTCGATCCGCCCCGCCCCGACTCGCTCGGCCCACTCGCGAGTGCGGCCGGAGAGCGTCACGCCCGGCTTCGGCCTGCCCGCGATCTCGATCTCCCGCCAGGTGAAGCGCACCCCCGAGCCGAGAGCCTTGCCGACCGCCTCTTTCCCGGCGAAGCGCGCGGCGTAGTGCTGCGGCGGGTTCGGGCGAGAGTCGCAGTAGTCGCGCTCGGCGGCCGTGAAAACACGATCGCGGAACGAGGGGTAGCGGTCGAGAGCCCGCTGGATCCGGCCGATCTCGATGAGGTCCAGACCGACCTTCACGCGCCGTTCAGGTAGGAGGGCAGATCGGCAAGGGAGTCGACGACCGCGTCGGGCTGTGGATCGGCGTCACGCAGGGCGGCGGGCCGAAACTTGCCCGTGCGCACCAGGACTCCTCGCATGCCGATCGCCTTCGCGCCGCCGATGTCGGCTTCGACGTCGTCGCCGACCATCACGGCCTCGGTCGGCAACGCGTCCACCTCGGCCAGAGCGGCCTCGAAGTAGGCCGCGGTGGGCTTTCCGACGATCTCCGCCTCGACGCCGGCGGCGTACTCGAGCCCGGCGACGAACGCGCCCGCGTCGAGGAGCGGCCCCTTGCCCGTCTGCCACCACTTGTTCTTGTGCAGGCAGACGAGGCGCGCGCCCTCCCGGAGCTCCGCGTAGGCCCTGTTCAGATTCTGATAGGAGAAGACCTCGGCCGTCTCGTCACTCTCGTCGGCGCCGCCGAGGAGGACCGCGTCGGCGCCGTCCGTGACGAGCTCGACGTACTCGGCGAGATCCGCTCGGATGGAGCCCATCGTGAGGGCGAGCACACGCTTCCCCTGCAGGAGCTTGCCGGCGGCGAGCGGCGTCGTGGTGATGTCCCCGCCTTCCAGGTCGAAGCCGATCGAGCAGAGCTCGTCGGCGAGAAGGTCGCGGGCGCGCGTCGTGTTGTTCGTGACGAAGCGCAGACGATGCCCCTGGCCGCGCAGAGTCTGAACAGCCTCCGGCGCGCCGGGAACAGCCTCGCCCGAAACGTGCAGGACACCGTCGATGTCCAGGAGAATCGCCGTCATCGCACGCGAGTCTATTCAGGTGCTGAGCAGGCTGGCGATCCCACTCGAGGAGATCGACCTGCGCTACTCCCGCTCGAGCGGGCCTGGCGGGCAGCACGCGCAAAAGACCGAGACGCGGGTCGAAGCGACCTTCGACGTCGAGGCCTCGGAGACGCTGACGGAGGCGCAAAAGAGGCGGCTGCGCCGGAAGGCAGGGCCCGTCGTGCGCGCGATCGCCCAGGACGAGCGAAGCCGGTATCGCAACCGCGAGCTCGCCCTCGAGCGCCTGGCGGCGGCAATCCGCGCGGGGGTGCGGGTGGAGCGCAAGCGGCGGCCGACGAAGCCCACGGCTGCAGCGCGGGAGCGGCGGCTGGAGGAGAAGAAGCGCCGCGGGCGGACGAAGCGGCTCAGGCGCCCACCGGCCGATTCGTGAGCGGTTTGGCGCAAACGGTCACAGACCGACGCGCGGTTCGGCGATAGGCTCGAACACGGAGGGAGGCTCGCGGTGGCCCCGGCAGGGCCGTCCTATTCGACCGTGACGGTCTTGGCCAGGTTGCGCGGCTGGTCGATGTTCAGCCCGCGGAGCCGCGCGATGCGGTAGGCCAAGAGCTGCAGGGGGACGACCGCAAGCGCCGCCTGGAGGAAGGGGTGCGTCCGCGGCACGTAGACCACGTCGTCCGCGTGGTGCTGAATGTCCTCGTTGCCGTCCGTCGCGATCGCGATCACGTCGGCCCCGCGGGCCCGGACCTCCTGGATGTTGGAGACGACCTTGTCGTACACGTGAGAGTCGGTCGCGACGCACACGACTGGCGTCTGCTCGTCGAGCAGAGCGATGGGCCCGTGCTTCATCTCACCCGCCGAGTAGGCCTCGGTCGGGATGTAGGAGAGCTCCTTCAGCTTCAGCGCACCCTCGAGGCAGATGGGGAGCCCGATATGCCGGCCGAGGTAGAGGAAGAACGGCTTATTGTAATGGCGCTGCGCGATCTCCTCGATCGGGTGGTCGCCGTCGAGGTACGCGCCGATCTTGGCCGGGAGTGACCCCACTTCCGCGACGAGGCTCCGGATCTCCTCCTCTGGCAGGGTCCTTCTCACCTGGGCAAGGTGAAGGGCGAGTAGGTAGAGCAGCGTGACCTGGGCGGTGAACGTCTTCGTGGCCGCCACGCTCATTTCGATGCCGGCGCGCGTGTAGAGGACTCGCTCGACCTCCTGCGTGATCTGCGTGCCCATCATGTTGGTGATTGCGACCGTGCGGGCGCCGCTCTCCCGCGCCAGGCGGAGCGCGTGCACCGTGTCGCGCGTCTCGCCGGACTGAGAGATGCCGACGACGAGCGTGTCCTTCGTCAGCACGGGGTTCCGGTACCGCCACTCGCTCGCGATATCCGGCTCGCACGGAAGCCGCGCCCACTCCTCGATCACATAGCGGCCGACCACGCCCGCGTGATACGCAGTGCCCGTGGCGAGCACGACCATGCGGCGGAGGTTCTGCGTCTCGAGCTCGGTGAGGCCGATGTCGTCGAAATCGAGCGTCGTGCCGCGCACGCGCTCGCCGATGGTCTCGGCGACCGCCTGCGGCTGCTCGTAGATCTCCTTGAGCATGAATGTCTCATAGCCGTGCTTCTCGGCTGCCTCGTCGTCCCAGTCCACCTCGAACTCGTCGCGCTGGCGCGGACCGTCGTCCACCGAGACGAACGTGGCGCCCTCCTTCGTGATCGCCACGACCTCGCCGTCCTCGATGAGCTGCACCCGCCGCGTCTCCCGCAGGAACGCCGCGATCGAGGAGGCGAGGAACATCTCGCGCTCGCCGATGCCGACGACGAGAGGACACTGGAGCCGCGCGCCGACGAGCATGTCCGGGTGCTCACGGTGGATGACAACGAACGCGAAGTGGCCGTCGAGCTGCTGGTAGGCCTTCGCGACCGCATCGGGCAGGTCGCCTTCGTAATAGCGCTCGACGAGATGGGCGACGACCTCGGCGTCCGTCTCGGAGGTGAAGGCATGGCCTTCCTCGATCAGCGAGGCCTTGAGCTCGCGAAAGTTCTCGACGATCCCGTTGAGGACGACCGCGACCTCGTCCTCCACACATCCCGTGAGTGGGTGCGCGTTCTCGAACGAGACCTTGCCGTGTGTGGCCCAACGGGTATGACCAACACCGAGCGTGGACATCGAGTCCTCGAGCCCCGTTGCGGCCTTTAGCTGGTCGAGGTTGCCGACCGCCCGGACGTAGTCGAGCCCTTCGTCCTCGAGGACGGCGATGCCGGCCGAGTCATAGCCGCGATACTCGAGGCGCTCGAGGCCTTGCAGCAACAAGGCATGCGCCTCTCGGGAGCCCACGTATCCGATGATCCCGCACACCTGGAATCCCCTTTCTTCGAGCGGCTCCTCCGTCCTCCGCTGCCTTCCCGACCCGCCCGCCTCCGGGGAAAGAGCGCCTGAAGACGAAAACGCCCGGCTTTCAGCCGAGCTCTCGTGAAACGAGAGCCGCGATCCTACCACAGAGCGCCTGCGCTTTTTCATCCGTTTCGGCCTCGGCCAGAACGCGGACGACAGGCTCCGTTCCGGAGGCACGAACGACCACGCGGCCTTCGCCCGCGAGCTCCTCGATCTCGTGCCGGAGCGGCTCGGAGATCTCCTTCGAGCGCACCTCGACGTCGGCCTTCGCCTGCGGCAGCTTCTGCAGGACGTCCGCGAGCTCGCGCAGGCTCGCGCCCTCTTCGCGGACGGCACGGCACAGGAGCAGTGCCCCGACGAGACCGTCGCCCGTCGTGTGCCCTTCGAGGTAGAGGACGTGCCCGGACTGCTCACCGCCCAACTTCGCCCCCTCCCGCCTGAGGGCTTCGAGGACGTAGCGGTCGCCCACCGCCGTCGTCAGCACGCGGATGCCGTGCTCCTCCATGAGCCGGTGAAAGCCGAGGTTCGACATCTCGGTGACTGCGATCGTGTCAACATTGAGATACAGAGCGAGAATCGCGAGGATCTCGTCGCCGTCGAGATTCTTGCCGTCGGCGTCCACTCCCAGGACGCGGTCGCCGTCGCCGTCGAAGGCCACGCCGAGGTGGAAGTCGCCCTCCGCGACCGTCCGCGACAGAAGCGAGAGATCGGTGGCGCCGCACCCCACGTTGATATTCGCTCCGTCCGGTCTGTTTCCTATCGTGACAACATGAGCACCGAGCCGCTCGAACACGCGAGGAGCGACCTCGTACATCGCCCCGTTGGCGCAGTCCACCACGACGCGGAGGCCCTCAAGCGGTCTCCCGAACCGCTCGCACACGAGGTCGACGTAACGGGCGGAGCACACAGCGCCGCCATCCCGCGGAGGCGGATCGGCCCCCGGGCCGCTCGCATCTTCGAGAAGGGCCTCGATCTCTTCCTCCTCCAGGTCCTCGAGCTTCCAGCCGCGTCGAAAGAACTTCACCCCGTTGTACTCCGGGGGGTTGTGCGACGCGGAGATGACGGCTCCAGACTCTTCGGCGAGGAGGGCCACTGCGGGCGTCGGCAAGATCCCCCCGGAAAGGACGCGCGAACCCGATGCTTCCAGCCCGCGCGCCAGGGCACGCTCGAGGTCCGGGCCCGAAGCCCTGGTGTCCCGGCCGACCAGCACGGACTCGGAGCCGCTCCACCTGCCGTACGCGACACCGAGCCGCGCGACGAGCTCCTCCGTCAGCAGGTCGCCGACGACACCGCGCACACCGTCGGTTCCGAAATAGCGCCTAGCCACGGGCGCGCCGCCTCAGCGCTTGGAGAACTGCGGGGCCTTGCGCGCCTTGTGCAGGCCGGCCTTCTTGCGCTCCACCACGCGAGCGTCTCGCGTGAGGAAGCCCTCGCGCTTGAGCACCGTCCGGAGCTCCGGGTCGGCTTCGACCAGCGCTCGTGCAATTCCGTGGCGGAGCGCGCCGGCCTGACCCGTAGGTCCACCGCCGTGGAGCCTGGCCCGCAGGTCGAACTTGCCCTCGACGCCGGCGACGCGAAGCGGTGCCGTCGCGAGCGCCCGAAGGACATGGCGTGGGAAGTACTCCTCGATCGTGCGACCGTTGATCCAGGTCGAGCCGTCGCCCGGCCTGAGGATCACTCGCGCGACGGAGGTCTTTCGCTTGCCAGTGCCCTGGTATTGCGCGATCTGGCTCATTGCTCGGGAAGCGGTTGCGGGTTCTGGGCGCCGTGCGGATGCTCGGGGCCCGCGTACACCTTCAGCTTCGTGAGCTGCTGGCGGGCGAGGCGGTTGCGGGGAAGCATGCCCTTCACCGCGGCGCGAATGACCTCGGTGGGCCTTCGCTCGAGCTGCTCGGCGAGCGTGCGGCTGCGCAGTCCACCCGGATACCCCGAGTGGCGGTAGTAGATCTTCGCCTGGCGCTTGTTGCCGGTCACGCCGATCTTCTCCGCGTTGATGACGACCACGAAATCGCCGGTGTCGACGTGCGGCGTGAACTCGGCCTTGCGCTTACCGCGCAGCGTGTCCGCGATACGCGTCGCCAGACGGCCGAGAGTCTGGCCCTCGGCGTCAACGACATACCACTGCCGTTCGATCTCGCTCGTCTTGGCGCTGTAGGTCTTCATCACACAGAAAATCGGCGGACCGGGCGTCCGCCGAGGCCGGATTGTACCAGCCGTCAGTCGACCGCGGACGGCGCGAGCTCGGCTGCGCGCACCCGCAGCGAATAGCGCACGATCCAACCAGCCGGGGCGAGCGCGATGGCCATACCGCCCAGAGCGAGCGCCGCGACGCCGACCGCATCGAGGACGAAGCCACCGATCAACACGAGCGCGGCTCCGGTGAGGCCCGAGAGCAGATCTGTGAGGCCGAGAAGCTTTCCCCGCTCCGCAGGCTCCGTGCAGTCGGCGAGCTGCGCCGTCGCGGCGACGAACGAGAAGCTCCAGCCGAGCCCGAGCGCGAAGAGGGCGAACGCAATCGCCGCGACATCGGTGAACCAGATCAAGCTCACGGCGGACGCGGCCATGAGGGCGAGGCCGCCGACGAGGGAGCGCGTCCTACCGATCCGGTCGATGAGGTCGCCGACCACGATGACGAGCGCGTACATGCCGACGATGTGGGCGCCGATGATGGGGAAGACCACGTCCGCGGGATGGCCGCGGTCGACCACCACGACGCCGGTGAGGGTCATGATCCCGACCATCGTCGAGAAGCTCGCCATGGCGGCGACCATCGACGGCAGCACGCCGGGTCGCCGGAGGATCACCGACAGCTCCGCCGCGGGGGGCGCAGACTCCTCGGGCTGATCCGCACCGGCCAGCATCCGCGCGATCTTGCTCGGGTCCGGCCTGATCGAAGCGACCAGAACGAGCCCGAGCGCCATGAAGGCCGCAGCGGCGAGCCATGGGAAGACGAGTGCGTCGGCGTCGAGGTCGCGCCCTGCGATGAGCGGGCTGAAGACGGTCGGGCCGAGGATCGCTCCGAACACGGCGCCGAAGAGGACGAACGAAATCCCGCGAGCGCGTCGGCTCGGCGGATACATGTCACCGGCGGCCGCACGAGCGAGAAGCGCGGTTGCGCTCGCCGCGCCCACGCATACCAGTCCGACGAGCACGGCCGCGGACAGGTCGAACGCAGACCCGATTGCCGCGAGCACTCCCCCCGCGATGCCAAGGCCGAAGCCTGTGACGAGCACCGGCACGCGTCCGAACCGGTCCATCGCGCGTCCCGCGGGGAGAGCCGAGAGAGCGCTCGTGCCGAGCACGATCGCAGGGCCGAGGCCGACGAGACCGCGGACGCCGACGACGAGGACGACGGTCAGGGTTGCGACCGCCGCCGAGAGCTGGAGCATCGCCGAGTTCGCGGCGAGAGCCGCGGCGAGGAGGACGGTGTTCCGACGGACAGGGAGGTCAGACATCCAGAAGCCGGATTAAACCTGCGCGGAACGCTGTCCCGCCGCCGCGCGACGGGTGCCGGACGTAGGGAGCGCCGAGGACGCGTTGCGACACGCGGCCCACCGCGACAACCTTTCGCCCCGCGGCGAGCTCCTCCAGGTACACGAGCCCGGCCTCGGCCTCCGCCCGGGTCGGCGGCCGGTTGGACGCGAGCATCCCGGGCCGGTGCGGGTGAGTCGGCACGACGTTCCAGAGGAGAACCTCGTCCTCGAGCCCGAGCTCGCCGAGCACCCGCTGGACGATAGAGGCGCTTGCCTCGGCCGGGCCCGAGCCGGTCAGGTGGCGCTCCGACGTGAACGGCAGCCCGCTTACCCGCGCCCCCCGGTACCCGGCCGCCTCGCCCACGAGCAGCAGCGAGGCCGACTGCCGCGCGTGGAGGTAGGCAGTCAGCCGCTCGCGCCGCTCCTTCGCGCCCGTCCCATCCCGGTAGAAGTTGAAGGTCGTGCCGATCCGAGCCTCCGCCACTCGGCGCACGAAGCCGGCTGCGCTCCAGTTCGACACCCGCGTAGCCTACGGAGCGTGAGGAAGCGGGTCGTGGTCCACGGCCGTGTCCAGGGCGTCTACTTTCGCGACTCGCTCCGGCGCCTCGCGGAAGCGCACGGGGTTTCCGGCTGGGCGAAAAACGCACCTGACGGAACCGTGGAGGCGGTCTTCGAGGGCGAGGGCGATGCCGTCGAGCGGCTCGTTTCCTTCGCGCAGACGGGGCCGCCCGAGGCGCGCGTCTCGGGTGTCGACGTCCACGAGGAGGAGCCGGAAGGCCTGTCCGGCTTCTCGGTCAGCTGGTAGCCGGGGCGGGCGCTTCGCGCTCTCTGCGCTCCGCTAACCGGTCGAAGAGCCGGTTCACGGCCCAGTACGCGATGAGCGTGTACGCCCAGCCCAGGAGGATGTCGACGACGTAGTGCTCCGCGGTGTAGACGAGCGCAAACGTCATGGCGACCGGATAGAGCGCGAGGAGCACGCGGCTCCACCGCGGCACCAACGGCCAGAGGATGAGCGCAACGAGGAGCGTGTACGCACCGTGGAGCGACGGCACTGCCGCGACCTGGTTCGAGTAGTTCGCGCCCTTCTCGTAGAGCGTGTCGAAGTTCCCGATCGGGATATGGCTCCAGATGATTCCGATCGTGCGAACAGTGGGCTGGAGCTCGCCGAGGTCGCTCGCCATCCACGGAGGCGCGGCCGGGAAGAGCGCGTACGTCGCGAAGCCCATCATCGCGACCGTGGACACCATCACGACGTAACGGCGGAACCGGTCGCGCGCCACGAACCACAGCACGGCCGCGACGACATACGTGGCGAGGAAATAGCTCACGTACACGAGCCAGGCGAAGTAGTCGTACCAGTGGATCGTGAAGGGGCCGTCCCAAAGCCAGTGCTGCAGCCGAACCGTTGGCGCAATGCCCGCTCCCAGGACCTCGTCCGCGCGAAGCTGCGGAAGCACGTGGGCCTTGAAGAGGAGACCGTCCGCCTGTCCGCGCAGGAGGTCGTAAGCCCAGAGGATGGCGAGAAACGGAAGCCATTCGAGCACCACGCTGCGGAACCAGCCGCGCACGTTCGTGAGGGAGAACGCGAGCAGCCCGAGCAGGATCCACATCACGAGCCGGTCGCGCGAGAGCGGGAGACCGTCCTCGATCCAGACGATCACAAGCGCGATCGCCCAGACGACGGGGCCGCCCCACCGGAGGATGCGGAGCGTCGTCGGCGAGGCCAGGCGAGAGCCGGTCGTGTCGGTCGCGTTCATCCCGAGGAGGCTAGCTGCTCCGAGTTTGTCGACGGCACGTCCGTGGCAAGATCTTCCGCATGCCATTCGAGCAATACCACGAGCCCGCCAACGAGCTTCCGGAGGAGGTCCGAACTTTCGCCCGCGTCTGCATCTCGCTGATCGAAGAGGCCGAGGCAATCGACTGGTACGAGCAGCGATTGGCCCTCGAGAAGGATCCCGAGGCACGAGCGATCATGGAGAACGCCCAGCAGGAGGAGTTCAAGCACTTCGCCATGAACCTCGAGTTCCTCTCGCGCCGAAACGAGAAGTGGCGCACGGTCCTCCAGGACGTCCTCTTCAAGGAAGGCGACATCGTCGAGCACGGCGAGGCCGCCGAAGCCGAACTCGACTGACGCTCAGAGCGAGAGCTGGCGCATGACCGCGATGCCGGCGACCGGCATCGCCGCCGCGAGCCCGTAGGCGAGCGACCAAGAGCCGGCCTCGACGACGGCGGCGAAGGCGGGCGGTGCGGCGGCGCTCGTGATCGCGAGCGCCGTCTGCTGAAACCCCAGCGCCGCGCCGGCGCGAGCGCGGCCGGCGAGCTCGGCTGCCGCGGTGAAGGAAAGGCCGTTCCAGCTGAGCGAGAGCGCGCACGCGACCACGAACACCGGAATGAGGATCGCCAGCGGCGCCGAGAGCAGCGCCGCCGCGGCGGCGAGCGTGGCCGTGAGCGCGAGTGCGAGTTGCCGGAGAGGCGCGATCCGTGCGTGCCGCCGGTCCGACCAGCGGCCGGACAGGATTCGCAGCGCGGCCCCGAGCGCCTGGATGAGCGCGAACACTCCAGCGGCCACGGCCGTTGTGAGGCCCCGCTCTTGATGCAGGAAGAGGATGAGGAAGCTGAGGATGCTGATCTGCGCGGCCAGGATGAGCGCGCTGCCGACGGAGAGCTTCCACATGCGCGGATCGCGGACGGGCGAGCCGATGTCGGTGAGCTCGTCCTCTCCCCGCGGCGCCTCACGCAGCCCGCCCAGACCGGCCACGGCAGCGGCGAAGCATCCCGCCGCCAGGGCAAGCAGCCCGGCGCGCACGCCCCCGGCGGCCTCGATCGGCGGTAGCGCGAGTGCGGCGATCAAACCGCCCATCGGGAGCGCCGTCTGGCGAATTCCCAGCGCGAAGCCGCGTTGGTCAGCCGCGAACCAGCTCATCACGGCACGGCCGCTCGCGGCGTTGACGCTCGCGCCAAGCGCGCCTCCGACGATCAACGCGAGCACGAGCACGGCAAAGGACGGCGCGTATGCCGCAACGACGAGACCGGCCCCGCATCCGGCGATTCCCGCCCCGAGGACCGCGCGCTCACCGACCCGGTCGGCGAGGAGGCCCCAGGCGAGCAGTGTGAAGATCGAGCCGCCGTTGGCCGCCGCGAGCGCGAGGCCGAGCTGCGCTAGGTCGAGGTCATACGTGTCCTGAAGCGCCGGTGCGAGGACGGGAATGCCGAGAAAGACCGCGGAATACGCCGACTGGGCGCCCGTTCCGAGCGCAAGGATCGTCCACCGGTACCTGGCCACCCCCTTCGGAGCCTAGCCGCCGGGTGCTACTCCCATTCGATGGTCGCCGGGGGCTTCGAAGAGAGATCGAGCGCGACGCGGTTCACGCCGGGGATCTCGTTGATGATGCGGCTCGAGATCGTCTCCAAGAGGTCGTACGGCAGCCGCGCCCAGTCGGCCGTCATCGCGTCCTCCGACGTCACCGCGCGGATGACGATCGGGTACGCGTAGGTTCGACCGTCCCCCTGCACGCCGACGGACCGCACTGCAGGGAGGACGCAGAAGCACTGCCAGAGCTCGCGGTAGAGGCCGGCGCGCCTGATTTCCTCGAGGAGGATCGCATCGGATTCGCGCAGGATCTGCAGGCGCTCCGCGGTCACCTCGCCGATGATCCGGATCGCCAGGCCGGGGCCGGGGAACGGATGCCGCCACACCATCTTCTCGGGCAGCCCGAGCTCCTCGCCGACGCGTCGCACTTCGTCCTTGAAGAGCATTCGCAGCGGCTCGACGAGATCGAGCTCCATCACCTCTGGAAGACCGCCGACGTTGTGGTGCGACTTGATCTTCTCCGCAGCGCCTGCGTGCCCCCCGCCGGACTCGATCACGTCCGAGTAGAGCGTGCCCTGGACGAGCCAGCGGATGTCCCCCAGCTTCTTCGCCTCGTCCTCGAAGACGCGGATGAACTCCTCGCCGATCCTTGTGCGCTTCTCCTCCGGATCCGTGACGCCGTCGAGCCTGGCGAGAAACCGTGCGGAGGCGTCGACGTGGACGAGCGGAACGTGGAAGTGGCGCTCGAAAGTCTCGACGACCTGGGCGGCTTCGTCCTTGCGGAGCAAGCCGTGGTCGACGAAGACGCATGTGAGCTGGTCGCCCACCGCCTTGTGCACGAGGAGCGCGGCCACCGCTGAGTCGACACCGCCTGACAGCGCGCAGAGAACCTTGTCGCGGCCGACGTGGTCGCGAATGCGCGCCGTCTCCTCTTCGATCACCGCGGCGGCCGTCCAGAGCGGCGGAGCGTCGGCGACCCGGTAGAGGAAGTTCTTCAGGAGATCGGTCCCGTACGGCGTGTGCGCGACCTCGGGGTGGAACTGCACGCCGTAAAGGCCGCGATCGGGATCCTCGAAGGCGGCGATCGGAGTCGAAGCCGACCCGGCGACCACGCGCGCACCGGCGGGCGGCGCCGTGACGGAGTCGCGGTGACTCATCCAGCAGACCTGCTCCGTCGGCAGGCCGGCGAAGAGCTCCCCCTCCTCGGCGCGCAGGTCGGTACGGCCGAACTCTGAGACCCCCGTCGGCTCGACGCGGCCGCCGAGCTCCTGGGCCATCACCTGCATCCCGTAGCAGATGCCAAGCACCGGGACGCCGAGCTCGAAGAGCGCCGGATCGACGGACGGCGCTCCCTCCGCATAGACCGAAGAAGGCCCGCCCGAGAGGATGAGCGCGAGCGGACGGCGGGCGGCGAGCTGTGCAGCCGGCGTCCGATGCGACACGAGCTCCGAATACACGCGGCATTCGCGCACGCGCCGCGCGATCAGCTGTGAGTACTGACCGCCGAGGTCGACGACGAGGACGGGGCGTTCCTCGGGCTGCGGCTCCGGAAGGGGGAGGACGGCGGCGTCAGGCATCGAGCTCCGATCGCCGCCGCACACTTGTCGCGGTCTGCGCGCCAACGATGCGGCGGGGTGCGGTACGCTCGAAAGCGGGTGGAGGCACGGGGTGGCCCCGGCGTGAGCGGGCAGCCGCGCCCGGCGCCCTCATCCCATCCCGATCCGCTGAGCCTGCTGCAGCGCCTTTCCTTCCGTCTTGATCGACGGCGCGAGCATGATTTCCGCCCGCTGGAAATCATGGATGTTCTCGTAGCCACACGTCGCCATCGACGTGCGCAGCGCGCCCATCAGATTGAGCGTCCCGTCGTTCTCACGCGCCGGGCCCACCACGATCTCCTCGAGGGTCGCCACCTGCTTCACCTCCACTCGCGCCCCGCGCGGGAGCGTCGGATGAAAGGTCGCCATTCCCCAGTGGAACCCCCGGCCGGGGGCCTCCTTCGCGCGGGCGAGCGGCGACCCGACCATGACCGCATCGGCGCCGCACGCGATCGCCTTCGCGATGTCTCCCCCGGTCCTCATGCCGCCGTCGGCGATCACGTTCACGTACTTGCCGGTGGCGAGCAGGTGCTCCGCCCGCGCAGCGGCTGCGTCGGAGATCGCTGTCGCCTGGGGTACGCCCACGCCGAGCACCCCGCGCGTCGTGCACGCTGCGCCCGGCCCGACTCCGACCAGCACGCCCTCGGCACCGGTGCGCATCAGATGAAGAGCGGTGTGGTAGCTCGCGCACCCGCCGACGATGACCGGAATGGGGACTTTCGAGATGAACTCCTTGAGGTTGAGGGCGGAGCCGTTCGAGGACACGTGTTCGGCCGACACCACGGTGCCCTGAATGACGAGCACGTCGAGCCCCGCTTCCAGCGCCAGGTCGTAGTGCTCGCGCACGCGCTGCGGCGTGAGCGAACCCGCGGCGAGGACGCCGCCAGCCTTGATCTCCTCGATGCGGCGCGCGATCAGCTTCGGCTCGACCGGCTTCTCGTAGATCTCCTGCATGCCGCTCGTCGCCTCCGCGGGGCTGAGAGATGCGATGCGCTCGAGCTGCTTATCCGCATCGGAATAACGAGTGAAGATGCCTTCGAGGTTGAGGACGCCGAGGCCGCCCATGCGGCCGAGAGCGATGGCGCTTTGCGGCGAGACGACTCCGTCCATCGCGGACGCGAGGAGAGGAAGCTCGAGCAGATGCTCGCCGAGCTTCCAGCCGATGTCGACGTCGTCCGGGTCGCGGGTCCGGCGGCTGGGGACGATGGCAATGTCATCGAAACCGTAGGCCTGCCGCGCCTTCTTCCCCAGACCGATCTCGACGTCCATCGATCGATCCTACCAACCGTGCCCGGACGAGCCGGGCCTCGAATCAGGCGTCCTGGCGGACCGGCTCGAGCCGGTCGAGCCCGACGTGTGCGGCCAGCCGCGCGGCCTCGCGGACATCGAGTCGGCCAGGCCCCGCCTCGAGCACAGAGGCGGCTCCCGCGGCGACGGCGCTACGGACCGCGTCCTCGTACGAGCGGTCGGTCATCCGCGCCGCGATGAACCCCGCGAGGAGGGTGTCGCCGGCCCCGACCGTCGACACGGCCTCGAGCCGCGGTGCCCGAGCACGGAGCCGGACGTCTTCCTCGCGGTCGATCCGGAAGAGGGCGTAACAGCCCGTGTCCAGGGTGATGATGACGTTGCGCGCGCCGAGCTCGGCGATCTCGTCGAGACCGGTCGCCAAGTCCTCGTCGTCGACGAACTCGTGACCGACGAGGCTTTCGGCCTCGCGCAGGTTCGGCGCGACGAGGTAGGGCTCCGCCTCGATCCCGAGCCTCAGCGCCTCACCCTCGGAGTCCAGGACCGTCAGGAGTCCCCTCCGGTTTGCGTCGCGGATCAGCTCCGCGTAGATGCCCGGTTCGACGTCCCGGGGAAGCGAGCCGGCGAACACGACGTAGTCGGCGCCCTGGGCGAGATAGGAAAGCTTGTCGCGCATGACGTCGAGCTCGTCTTCGGCGACCTCCGGGCCCCACTCGTTGATCTCCGTGTAGACGTTGGAGGTCGGATCGAGCACCGCCGTCGAGGTTCTCGACTCTCCCCGGATGCGAACGAAGTCGTTGAGGATGCCTTCATTGGTGAGCTCCTCGACGAGGAGGGTGCCGTTGCGCCCGCCGGCGAGTCCTGTGGCGACGACCGGCACACCGAGGCGACGCGCGGCCCGCGCGATGTTGATCCCCTTGCCGCCCGCGCTCGTGAAGCCGACGCTCGCGCGATGCCGCTGCCCGAGTTGGAAGTTCGGGACGAGCAGCGTCCGGTCGATCGCAGCGTTGAGGGTGACGGTGACGATCATCAGAAGGGCGAGAGGTTCGAGAGCATGTCACCCGCCTCGTCCAGCGCTCGCCCAGCGTACCAGCGCGCCCGCGTGAAGACGCTCGGATCGGACAGCGTCATCGTCGAGACGAGCGCACGGCGCGCCACGACCTTCTCCCCGTCGTACACGAGGATCTTCCCCACCCTGTCGCCCTGCTGCACGGGGAGATCGAGGGTTTCCGGAGCAATGACGCGCTCGACGAGCGGGTGGTCGAGGCGCACGCTGACCTTGGCTCTGTTCTCGGCCACGAGCGGCACCTGCTGATCCGAGAATGGCACATCGGACGTCGCGTACGCCCGCAGGCGCGAGATGAGCGTCACCCGCGCGTAATGTCCGAAGCCCCAGTCGAGAAGCGCCGAGAGGTCGCGGTTCCGCCGCGCCCGAGTCGGGTCTCCGAGGATGACCGCATACATCGTCACGCCTGCGCGCCTGGCCGCCGCGATCTCACTCCAACCGGCCAGATCCGTGTGCCCGGTCTTGATCCCGATCGTGCCCGGGTACGTACGCAGCAGGTCGTTCCAGGCGTAGAGGGAGCGCCCACCGGCGATCTGGCCGCCGGTGCGCTTCACGATGCGCCGGAACAACGCGTGCCGCATGTCCTCGCGCGCGAGCGTGTAGATGTCCCGTGCGGACGAGTAGTGCCCCGGGGTATCGAGGCCGTCGGGAACCACGTAGTGCGTGTGGTCGAGCCCGAGCTCGCTCGCGCGCTCGTTCATCATGCGCACGAACTTCGGGACGCTTCCGCCGACGTATGTGGCGAGCGCGTAGGCCGCGTCGTTCGCGCTTTGGACGAGCGCGGCAGCGAGAAGGTCGCGGACGGGAAGACGCTCGCCCTCCTGCAGGTCGATCGTCGACTCGCCGACGGACGGCGCGGGCCCGGAGACACGGACGACCTTGTCCTGCTTCGCTTTCTCCATCGTGAGCAGCGCCGTCATCAGCTTCGTGAGGCTCGCCATCGGCAGCCGGCGATCGGGGTTCTCCGCGAACAGCATCTCGCCGGTGTGGCCGTCCACCAGGAGAGCCGCACGCGCGTCGACGGGCGGAGGCGATGTCGCGGCGTTCGCTGCCGGAGGAAGGAGCAGCACGGCGAGCACAGCGACGAGGAGCGAGCGCCGAAGCATGGAAGCCAGCGTATAAATTCACCTGACGATGGCGTTGATCGAACGGCACAATTCCCCGGCTCGCGTTCGGGGCCGGGAGCGGGGCTTCGAGGTTCAGCTCGGCGAGCTCGGAGGGTTCGAGCTGCGCCCGACGCGGCTCTTCCTCTGGCCCGGCATCGACCGGGATCGCGAATCCCGTGTCCTCTCGTTCGGCCGGCCGCCGCGCAATCTGCTCCTCCCACGCACCGAGAGCGAGTATCAAGCAGGCGCGGTGCGAATGCGCTCCGTCGGCAACCCGCTGATGACGGTCGCCCTCGCCGCGGTCGAGACCGCGAAAGCCGTCAGGCGACGCGGATCTTCTGCCCGGGGCTGAGCGCGAGCGGGTCGATTCCCGGATTTAGCGCCAGCAAGTCGTCGACCGTCGTGTCGAACTTAGCCGCGATCGACTCGAGAGTGTCGCCGACCTTCACGTGGTAGATCTTCTTCTTCTTCTTGCCGGTGTTCGTGGGCTCGGTATCGGTCGGCACGCTCAAGGTAGGGGCCCCGGCGGTCGTGATGGCCGCGCTGGACCCGCTGTCCAGGCCCTTCTGAATGAGGAGGACGAGGATCGTCGCCGCCAGAAAGAACGCCGCCGGCGCGGCGATTCGGTAGATCCACATGCGGTATTTCGGGTCGCTCACCACCCGGATACCGACCAGACCTCGCCCCGCAGCCGGGCCGCTTCGGCCGCTG
>DATAOL010000078.1:0-9019 GCA_036265755.1 Gaiellaceae bacterium
GGGGCTGGCACGCCGTCGTCCTGGACGCTTCGCAGCCGGGGTTGGGCCTGGACGTCGGCTAGACGTCCACGAAGACCGGCGGACGCAGAAGCTCGGCCTGCCCCCCGGGCGGCACATCGCGCTCGTCCTTGCTTCCGGCCACACCCTCGATCGACCGCATGCCCGGCAGGAAAAGCGCGCCGAGGGTGACGGCTCCGCCGATGAGGGCTGCTCCGATCAGCGTTGCGCGGGCGCCCACGAGGCTCGTGACCGGCGCGGTGAGAGCAAAGGACAGCGGCAGAAGACCTATCGAGATCAGCCAGTCCAGGCTCGAGACGCGGCCCAGCATCGCTGCCGGTACGTGGCGCTGCTTGATCGTCGCCCAGATGATCGTGCCGGCGGTCTCGAGGGCGTTGAAGACGAGGCAAGCGACCATCAGCTGCCACGAAGAGGTCGCGAGTCCGTAGCCGGCGACGGCGAGGGTCGCAAGCGTCCAGGTCGCATACATGACGGTGACGTCGCGGCGTGGATGACCCCACTGCCCCATGAAAAGCGCGCCGCCGATCGCGCCGATGCCGCCCGCGGCGAAGACGAGGCCGAGGTCGCGGGCCGAGGCGCCGAGGTCGTTCTTGACCACGTAGGGAAGCAGGACCTCGGCGGGGCCGAGGAAGCAGAGGTACGCGATCGCAGCCGAGAGCAGCGTGCCCCAGAGCCAAGCCCGGCCTGCGACGAAGCGGAGCCCTGCCTTCATCGCAGCCACCGGTGGCTCCGACTCCGCGCCGGGATTTCGGACAGGCGGCCGGATCATCCAGACGGCGACCGTCGACGCCGCGAACGACGCTGAGTCGAGCGCGAACGCCGCCCCTGAGCCGAGCCCGGCGACCATGGCCCCGCCTACGGCGGGTCCGATCAGACGAAGCGCGATCGGCCGTACGAACTGGTCCAGGGAGTTCGCCGCCGGAAGCTCCGCCGAGGGAACGATGTCGGGCAAGACCGCCTCGAAGGCCGGGATGAAGAAAGCGGTTCCGACGCCATAGATCGCGACGACCGCGACGAGCTGCCAGAACGTGAGGGCGCCGGTCAACGAGAGAACCGCCAGCACCCCGATGACGACGGCCCGCCCGAAGTCCGCCCAAAGCATCACGAGGCGACGGTCGACGCGGTCGCTGAGCATTCCCGCCGGCAGCAGGAAGGCGATCGTGGGCAGCGTCATGCCGATGCCGAGAATCGAGAGCGCGGCGGGCGCATTCCACAAGGCGTACGCCTCCCATGCCATCGCGATCAGGAAGATGCCGTCGCCCAGGAGGGAGACCGTCATCCCGGCCCAGAGGATGCGAAAGTCGCGGTGCCTCAGCGGGGCGAGCAGGTTGATGCGCGAGAAGCCGCCCGGGCGGTCGAGCGCCTCGTGGCTATGCTGCACTGCCGGCGACCTCGTCGACGCCGAAGTCGAGGTATTCGACCAGTGCGTCGCGGCTCATCGGCTTGGCGAACAAGAATCCCTGGCCGAGCTCGCAGCCGAGCTCGCGAAGCGAGCCGATCTGGTCGGGGGACTCGATTCCCTCGGCCACGACTTCGAGATTGAGGCTGTTGCCCATGGCGATGATGGCGCCCGCCAGGCCGGATTCCTCGTGCTCCTTCGTCAGGAACGAACGGTCCATCTTGAGGATGTCGACAGGGAAGCGGCTGAGGTACGAGAGCGACGAGTACCCGGTGCCGAAATCGTCCATCGCGAGCAGGATTCCGAGGCCTTTCAAGGCTTGGAGCCGCTCGACGGCGAGATCCGTGTCGGCCATCATGACGCTCTCCGTGATCTCGAGCACCAGCGACGACGGCGGCAGCCCGGAGGAGGCCAGAGCGTCACGGACGTCGTCGACGATGGTCTCCGCCTGCAGCTGCTTGACCGACAGGTTGACGCTCACCGTCAACGGCGGGTGCTTGTCCAGGTACTTGTGCAGCTCGACGGCCTGGCGGCACGCCTGCTCGAGGACCCAGCGGCCGATCGGGATGATCAGCCCGGTCTCTTCGGCGAGCGGAATGAAGTTGAGAGGCGGGATCATCCCGCGCTCCGGATGCATCCAACGCAGGAGCGCCTCGACGCCGTAATCCGAGCGCGTCGCGAGGTTCACGACGGGCTGGTAGAAGACTTCGAGCTGCTCGAGCTCGAGCGCACGCTGGAGCTCGGCCTGGAGCTCGAGCCGTTCGACCACTCGCTCGTGCATCTTGGGCTCGAACACGCGGTAGCTGCCCTTGCTGTCTCTCTTCGCCATGTACATGGCGACGTCTGCGTTCCTGAGGAGCTCCTCGGCGTCGGGGCTTCCGAACGCCCCACCGGCGAGGCAGATACCGACGCTGGCACGCGGATAGACCTGCTTCGCCTCGATGTCGAGCGGCGCCTCGAGAGCGGCGAGCACCCGAGCTGCAACGTCGGCTGCTTCGGCCGAGTCCTCGATCCCGTCCAGGAGAATCGCAAACTCGTCGCCGCCGAAGCGCGCAACGGTGTCCGCCGGTCGAACCGCGACCACGAGCCGCTTGCCGACCTCCTGCAGAACCGCGTCTCCAGCCGCGTGACCGAGGCTGTCGTTCACGGTCTTGAAATCGTCGAGATCGATGAACATGACGCCGATGGAAGGCCCTCCCCGGAGGGAGCGCATGATCGAGTGCTGCACGCGGTCTGCGAACAAGGCGCGGTTTGCGAGGTTCGTGACGGGATCGTGGAACGCCTGGTGGGCGAGCTGCTCCTCGAATGCTTTGCGCTCGCTGACGTCGCGGCTGTTCAGGACGATGCCCCGAACGTGCTCGTCCTGGAGCAGGTCGGTGTGTTGCACCTCGAACTGGAGCCAGGTCCCGTCTCGATGGCGCACTCTGCACTCGATGACGTGCGTCTCGGCTCCGCCACCTGCGTAGGAATCGCCAACGCCCGAGAGGATCTGAGTGAGCCGCGGCCGATCCGCGGGGGCGAGCAGCCGCGCAAACTCCGTGCCTTCCATCTCGTCCGGCCGATAGCCGAGCGCGCGCTCGACCGAGGGGCTCTGGTACGTCACGACGCCATGCGCGTCGAGGACGGTGATCAGGTCGCTCGAATGCGCAACGAGGGAGCGGAAGCGCGCCTCGCTCTTCCGGCGGTGGAGATCTTCGGAGAGGCTCACTCCCTCGACAGCGAGCGAGACTTGCGAGCTGAGCGACTCGAGCGAGTCGACCTGCTCACGGGGGACCGGCGCTCCGGTGGCCAGCAGGAGGAGTCCCCGCGTCTCATCCCTGACGGAGAGTGGGAGGAAGAGGATGACGCCTGCCTCGCCGGCCCTCAGCTCGGTCGCGACCGGGCCGGGGATCGCCGACGTCCACAGCTGTGACGTTTCCATCACTGTCTCGCGGAGCCAGCGGTTGACGTCTTTCGACAAGAGCCACTCGGTTTCCGTCTCCGATGCGGCGACCACCACGGCTCCGTCTTGCTGGAAGAGGACGAGCCGGACCCGGACGGGATCGTCGAGCAATGACTGGACCGCGGTCACCGCTGCGCGGTTCACTTGGTCGGCGCTCGCCGCCGCGACGAGATCGACGCCGGCCGCCCGAAGCGCGAGCTCGCGTGCCGCGGCGCGCGCTTCTTGACGAACGAGCCCTGCCATGCGCATGACCACGAGCAAGAAGAGGATCGCCGACGCGACGATGAGCACGAGCTTGTCGGTATCGCCCCAGGACTGCCACGCCCGGATCCCCGGCGCGATGAGGCAGGCCCCGGCGAGGAGACCGAGGCGAAGAGGCGTCAAGCGGGTGCGGTCCTCGAGCGCCGGCTCTTCGAGCGTCCGCATCGAGGGATGCAGCGCCGCCGCGCCCCAGAGGAGGTAGTACGCAATCCAGCCGACGTCGTACGTCAGCTGGTGGTTGTACGCATCGGTCAGCAGCGCGTACGTGTAGGCCGAGTCGACAGCGAGGAGCGAGACGATGCTGCCGATGAGGAGATAGAACGCCGGCGCGCGCTTTCCGGTGTCCACCGCGAGGCGAATGGCGGCAGCGAGCAGGAGGATGTCGCCGAGGGGATAGGCGGCCGACACCGCCTTCTCCAGCGGCGTGAGGCCCGAGAGGTGGATGTTCGGCGCGACCAGGAACACCCACGAGATCAGGGCGATGCCGACCGTGAGGATCAGCGAGTCGATGACCGCTGCTCGGTCGCCGCGCGGGTTTCGCCGCTTGACGAGGATGAGCAGTCCGGCGACGAGGGCCGGATAGACCGTCAAGTAGATGGCGTCGCCCAGCGAGGGGAACTCGACGTCGGCACCGAAGACCTTCGGATAGCTGTAGGTGTAGAGGTCTCCGGCGAAGAAGAGGAACTGCCCGACGATAAAGAGAAACCAGGCCGCTTTGGCCCGCGGGCGGTGAAGGTAGATCCCCACGGCGATTGCGATCGAAGAGGAGAGGCCGAGGAGATTGATCAGCGGGCCGTTCCCCTTGAGCGGCGGGAACCACAGGTATGCGCCGGTGAGAACGGCGCCCACCGCCAGGTAGCCGATCCAGAAGTGCCGCCGCATGTTCATCTTTCCGAGCCTGCTCATGCCGCGTACTCACTCGGTCGGGCCGGCCTGAGATCGAAAGCGTTCGCGAGCTTTCCGATGACCTCCACGAGCTGCTCGATCTCGGCCTGGGAGTTGGAGGCCGTCACCTGAATCCGGAATCCGACCTCGCTCTTCGGTACGAGCGGGTAGGCAGCCAGCGTCACGTAGATCCCGTTTTCGAAGAGGAACCGGCCCGCCGCGTCGATGTCCTCGTGGCGCGCGAGCGGAACCTCCACAATGGGGAAGCCGGATCGGTTCGGCGTGTGGACGCCGAGCCGGTCGAGACATTCCAGCACTTGCGCGGTCTTGCGCCAGAGGTCGGCGCGGATCTGCTCTCCGCGCGACTCGTTGACATCGAAGCCAGCGAGCACCGTGGCAAGAGAGGCGGTCGGTGAGGGCCCCGAGTAGAGGTATGGGGGCGCGGCCGTCTTCAGCAGCTCCTTGAGCGGCGGAGGGCAGGCGATGAAGGCGGCAAGGGAGGAGTACGACTTCGAGAACCCGGACACGAGGACGATCCCGTCGTACGTCTCGCCGCAATGGCGCACCACGCTGTTGCCGCGGGCGCCGTACGGACTCGTCTCGTCGTCAGTGCGCTCGCCGATCACCCCGAAGCCGTGGGCGTCGTCGACATAGAGGATCGCGTCGTATCTTCGCGTCAGACGCGCGAACTCACGGATGTCGGGCGCGTTGCCCGTCATGCTGTTGACCCCGTCCATGCAGACCAACCTTGTGGTCGACCGATCTTCCCGAAGCAGTTGCTCGAGGTCGTCGGGATCCTCGAACCGGAATCGCTTGACCGTCGCGCCACGTGCCGATGCGAACTGACAACCGTCGTAGATCGTCTTGTGGGCGCGGTTGTCGACGAAGATCGTCCCGTCGCCGGCAAGAACGGGAATGACGGACAGATGGATCAGCGTGATGGTGGGCAGGACGAGGGCGTCCTCACACCCGAGCAGCTCGATCAGCCGACGTTCGATGTCCTCGTAGAGAACAGGGCTTCCGAGCATTCGCGACCAACTCGGATGGGTGCCCCATTTCTCGATATAGGCGGGGACAGCAGCGATGATCTCGCGTTCGAGATCGAAGCCGAGATAGTTGCAGGAGGCGAAGTCGGCGAGCCATTTGTCGCCGATGCGGATCATGCGCCCGTCGATCTCGTCGATGACCGCGTCGGTCATCGGATTGGATCGTTCGAGCTCCGCAAGCTCGCTACACGCTGCCAGCCACCTGTCGATCCAACGGCTGGAGGCATGCGGGGACCGCGGTCCAACAGGCCGAAATGCGCTCATGCGCACTAGATCGGGGTTTTTCGCGCAAAGCTTTAGTGAGGTTTAGGGGACGATTCAAGAGCGGCCGGAGCTCGGCGCCGCTACATCCCCATCGCGTGGTAGCCGGAGTCGACGTAGAGCGTCGTTCCGGTGATGTTGTCCGCCTCGTCGGAGAGTAGGAAGGCGGCGGCCGCGCCGACGTCGTCCGAGTCGATCGGGCGGTGCAGGGGCGCGCGCTCCTCCACGATCGCCTCCATCGTCGGGAAGCCCGCGATCGAGCGCGCGGCGAGGGTCCGGACCGGCCCTGCGGAGACCGCGTTCACGCGGATGTTCTTCTCGCCCAGGTCCCAGGCCAGATAGCGCACCGACGCGTCGAGCGCCGCCTTCGCGACTCCCATGACGTTGTAATGCGGGACCGCCCGCTCTCCGCCGAGGTAGGTCATCGTGAGGATCGAGCCGCCGCCCGCCTTCTCCATCAACGGCTCCGACCGCTGCGCGGCGGCGACGAGGGAATAGGCCGAGACATCGAGCGCGAGCCAGAACCGGTCGCGTGGCGTGTCCGTGAAGCGGCCCTCGAGGTCGCGGGTGTCCGCGAAGGCGACGGAGTGGACGAGAATGTCCAGCTCGCCCCCGAACGCCTCTTCCGTCTCAGCGAATACGCGCTCGAGGCCCTCGTCCGAGCGCACGTCGCATTCGGTGACGAGCGGCGACGAGACGGAGTCCGCCAGTTCGCGCACGCTCTTTTCGATCCGGTCGCCCTGGTACGTGAAGGCGAGGCTGGCGCCGCCCTCGGCCAGCTTCTGCGCGATCGCCCAGGCGATCGAGCGGCGGTTGGCCACTCCGAGGACGAGCCCGCGCTTGCCGGAGAAATCAGCCAAAGCGCGCGCAGTCTATTGATCTCTATTGTCGCGGCGTGCGAATCGCGGTCGTGACCGGAGGTTCCAGCGGCATCGGCGCAGCCACCGCCCGCCTCCTGACCGCACGAGGCTGGCGGTGCGTGCTCGTGGCGCGCGGCGCACAGCGGCTGCAGAGGGTCGCGGACGAGCTCGGAGCGGAAGTGGAGGTCTGCGACGTCGCCGACCGCGTCCAGGTGGATGACCTGGCCCGGCGGATCGGCGAACGGCATCCGAGCGTCCAGCTTCTCGTCAACAACGCCGGCTTCACCGGGCGGCGAGGATTCCTCGAACTCGATGCGGGGACGATCGAAGCGATCGCGGACACCGTCTATCTCGGCAGCGTCTGGTGCGTACGGGCCTTCCTGCCGCTGCTGGAGGCGGCGCGGCCGTCCGATGTCGTCAACGTCGTCTCGGTGGCGGGGAGCTTCGCGCACGGCTCGTCCGGCCCTTATTCGGCTGCGAAACACGCCCAGCTGGCCTTCTCGCGCGCCGTGCGCGTCGAGCTCGCGGCCCGGGGCATACGGGCCCACACCGTCAATCCCGGCCCGGTCGAAACCGTCGGCTTTCCGCAGCTCCACCTTCTCTCCAACAGATTCGGCCGGCGGCTCGTCCTGCAGCCCGAGCGCATCGCGGAGATCATCGTCCGCTCCGTGGAGCGCGACCGCGCCGAGGTCGTCGTGCCCGCCTACCTGCGCGCCGCGGGCGCGATCCAGGCGCTCGCACCGGGCACGCTCGCGCGGCTGGCTACTCGAGTGCGCGGGCGAGCCTGAGCCCGAGCAGGCCCAGCACCGCGCCGGCGATCGCGTCCAGTACGTAGTGGTTGCCGGTCGCGAAGATGACGAACGCGACGGCGGGTGGATACGCGGGCGCGAGGGCGCGAACGAAAGCGGAGCCGCTCGTCTCCGCGATCCCCGTGGCCGTGACGACCGCGTACGCGATGTGGATGCTCGGCATCGCCGCGATCGGGTCGTAGAGCCGCGCGACGAGACCGCTGTCGAGGTCGACGCCCGAGACGTCGGCGATCGTGTCCACGAAGTGGTCGAGCGTCCTCGGCGGGGCGACCGGAAAGAGGAGGAAGACGGGCTGGGCGCCGAGCGTTGCCAGCGCCGTTGCTCGCCGCAGCCGGTGGAATTCCGGATGCCGAGTCCGGAAGAGCTTCATGAGCCAGCCGACCGTGAGCCCGACGTTGAGTGTCACGTACGCGACGTTCAGCGCGGCGACGAGGCGGCGCCGAGGCAGTAGGAGCGCCTGCAGCTCGGGTTCCACGTGGATCCGGAGGCGGCGCTCCAACATCACGATCCGGTTCGCGTTCTCGGCCGCCTCGCGCCGGCCCCGCTCGTTGACGACCACCCGGCGGACGATGAGATAGGCCGCGTAGACGCCGAGGCCGATGATGACCTCGCGGCGTCCTGAGAATGGCCGCCTCATCCTCCGCTCCCCATCGCAGCCGACATACTTATCGAGTCATGGGCAGCTCGTGGCGGCGCACCCTCGTTCGGCTCTTGGTCGGCACCGCGGCGACGATCGCCTTCCTCTGGCTCTTCCTGCGCGAGGTCGATCTCTCACAGGCCTGGAAGACGATGTCGTCGCTTCCGGCCTGGACGCTCTTCGCGTCCCTCGGGCTGATCGGCGCGAACGTCTTCTTCATGACCCTCCGCTGGAAGTATCTCCTCGCGGGCGCCGGTTACCCGGTTCCGAGATGGAAGCTCTTCTCCACGATCGCCGTCGGCCGCGGGGCGAACAACCTTCTCCCCGCCCGCGGGGGCGACCTGCTCAGGATCGAGTCGCTGCGCGAGCGCCAGGTGCCCGTTTTCGTGACGGCCGGCACGCTCTTCGCCGAGCGCCTGCTCGACGGCGTGGTGCTCTCAGTCTGGATCGTCCTCGGCGCGCTGATGATCGGAGAAGGCGGCCCCGTGCTCCTGACCGGAATCGCGCTCTGCGCGGGAACCGCATTCGGCGTCTTCCTCGTGCGGACCGCCGCTCACGATCCCGAGCGCGCCGAGCGCGTCGTCTGGCGTCTCACCCGCTTCCTGCCGACGCGCTGGCACACGCGCGTGGCCCGAGCCGCGGCCTACTTCGTGGACGGGCTAGGCGCGTTCCAGGGCCGCAAGCGAGTCTTCCTCATCTTCTCGACGTCGGTGGCGATGTGGCTCGCCGACGTGGCCATGTACTACATCGTCGGCAACGCGTACCACATCGACATCGGTGTCGGCGGCTTCTTCCTGCTCGAGGGGATCGGCAACCTGGCTCTCGCCGTTCCGGCGACCGCGGCCGGCATCGGCACCTTCGACTACCTCACGCTCATCGCCGCGAAGGGGATCGACGTGCC
>DATAOL010000079.1:0-5264 GCA_036265755.1 Gaiellaceae bacterium
GCCTCTTCGGTCGAGCCCTTGAGAGCGAGCGTCGAGCTCTCGCCGCCCGATACCGCCTGGGCGACGAGGTCGAAGTAGCCGGCCCCGACCTCGCGCTGGTGGCGCGTCGCCGTGTAGCCGTCCTCCTCGAGCTCGAATTCATGTTCCTGGAGCCGCACGTATGCGCTCATCCCTTCGGCCGAATAGCCCTTGGCGAGCTCGAACATCGACGCGTTGAGGGCGTGGAAGCCGGCCAGGGTGATGAACTGGAACCGGTAGCCCATGCGCCCGAGCTCCTGCTGGAACGAGGCGATCTCGTCGTCGGCGAGGTGGCGCTTCCAGTTGAACGACGGCGAGCAGTTGTACGCCAGGATCTTGCCCGGGAAGCGCTCGTGGACCGCCTCGGCGAACTCCGCTGCCTCCTCCATGTCGGGCGTGGAGGTCTCGAACCAGATGAGATCGGCGTAGGGCGCATACGCGAGCCCGCGGGCGATCGCCGAATCGCGGCCCGGCAGGACGAAGAAATAGCCTTCCGGGGTCCGCTCGCCGGTGAGGAACTCGTGGTCGCGCTCGTCCACGTCGCTCGTGATCAGCGTCGCGCTGAGCGCGTCGGTGCGGGCGACGAGGATCGTCGGAACCTCGCACACGTCCGCAGCGAGCCGCGCCGCGGTGAGCGTACGCACGAACTGGCTCGTGGGCACGAGCACCTTGCCGCCGAGATGCCCGCATTTCTTCTCGGACGCGAGCTGGTCCTCGAAATGGACCCCGGCGGCGCCGGCCTCGATGAACGCCCTCATCAGCTCGAAGGCGTTGAGAGGCCCGCCGAACCCGGCCTCGGCATCGGCGACGATCGGCGCCAGCCAGTGGCGGCCGTTCGAGCCCTCTGCGGCTTCGATCTGGTCGGCACGGCGCAGAGCGTTGTTCAGACGGCGAACAAGGGCCGGCGCGCTCGTGGCCGGATAGAGGCTCTGGTCCGGGTAGACGTGCTCGGAGAGGTTCGCGTCGGCGGCGACCTGCCATCCACTCAGGTAGATCGCCTTGAGGCCGGCCTTCACCATCTGCACCGCCTGGCCGCCGGTCATGGCGCCCAGGGCGGCGACGTAGTCCTCGTCCTGGAGGAGCTGCCAGAGCCGCTCGGCGCCCAGACGGGCCAGGGTGTGCTCTACACGGATCGTGCCACGGAGCTGTTCCGCTTCTTCCTCGGTGTACAGCCTTTCGATTCCTTCCCAGCGATCCATCGGGGAGCCTCCTTCAGTCGAGATGGTCGTAAGCCGGCAGAGTCAGGAACTCGACGAACTCGTCGCCGAGCGCAACCTGCTCGAAGATTTCGCGCGCGTCGTCCCAGCGCCCGCCGTCGCGGAGCTGTTCCAGCTCGGCCGCCTCGACGGCATGTACATGTTCCGCTTCGATCCTGCCATGACGCACCCACTGCCATATCTGGGAGCGCGAGATCTCTGCCGTGGCGGCGTCCTCCATCAGGTTGTAGATCGCCGCCGCTCCGACCCCTCGTAGCCAGGACTCCAGATACTGGAGTCCGACGCTCACGTTGTTCCGGACCCCGTCCTCGGTGACGTCGCCGCCCGGCACAGTCACATCGAGGAGATCGCGCGCCTCCACGGTGACGTCTTCGCGCTGGCGGTCGACCTGATTCGGGCGCTCGCCCAGAACGGAGTCGAACTCCTCCGTTGCGACCGGAACGAGGTCCGGATGGGCGACCCAGGTGCCGTCGAAGCCGTCGCCGGCCTCCCGCTCCTTGTCCTCGCGCACCTTGGCGAGGGCGGTCGCGTTCACCTCGGGATCGCGGCGGCTGGGCACGAACGCCGCCATCCCACCCATCGCGTGGGCTCCCCGCCGGTGGCACGTCTTGACGAGGAGCTCCGAATAGGCGCGCATGAACGGAACCGTCATCGTCACCTGCGCGCGATCCGGCAGGACGAACTCGGGCCGGTCGCGGAACTTCTTGATGATGCTGAAGATGTAGTCCCAGCGGCCCGCGTTCAGCCCGGCCGAATGGTCGCGCAACTCGTAAAGGATCTCGTCCATCTCAAACGCAGCGAGGATCGTCTCGACGAGGACCGTCGCCTTGATCGTCCCGCTCGGGATCCCGAGCTCGTCCTGCGCGGCTTCGAAGACCTGGTTCCAGAGCCTGGCCTCCAAGTGGCTCTCGAGCTTGGGGAGATAGAAGTAGGGCCCGCTGCCGGACTCGAGCAGCCGGCGGGCGTTGTGGAAGAAGTAGAGGCCGAAGTCGAAGAGGCTGCCGGAGACGGGCTCGCCGTCGACCAGGACGTGCCTCTCGCTCAGGTGCCAGCCGCGGGGACGGACGATCAGAACGGCGGTCTCGTCGTTCAGTCGGTAGGTCTTATCCGGTGTCTCGAGCTCGATCGTGCGCTCAATCGCGTCGACGAGGTTCACCTGGCCGTCCACGCAGTTGGCCCAGGTCGGCGCGTTCGCGTCCTCGAAGTCGGCCATGAAGCAGCGCGCGCCCGAGTTGAGCGCGTTGATCATCATCTTCCGCTCCACCGGGCCTGTGATCTCGCAGCGGCGGTCGTGCAGGTCGGCCGGCACAGGCGAGACCCGCCAATCGCCCTCGCGCACAGACCGGGTGTCCGGAAGGAAGTCGGGCAGCTCACCGCCCGCGATGCGCTCCTGCCGCTCGGCCCGCGCCGAGAGGAGCCGCTCGCGCTCCTGGCTGAAGCGGCGATGGAGGCCTGCGACGAACTCGAGCGCCTCGTCGGTCAGCACCTCGCTGCCCCGGCCTTCCACCGGCACGCGCAGATCCAGACCCCTCACCGACACGGACCCCACTCGCTCTCTAGTCGCGATCGTGGTCGCGCTCGCACCACTCGGGGCAGGTGCATTCCGCGACCTCTGAACTGCTGAGGTAGGCAATCCGCCGCGGCGTCGGACGCGCCTGCTCGCTGTCGCGAGGCTCGACATCGATCTCGAGGCTGACTGCTGCTTCCATACATTGAGGGTACCGCTGTGTCCGATATTTACACAATGATTTGTTTCGATCATCGATATCACTAAGATCTATGACTTGCTACTCAATCAGATCACCGCATTCATCGAGACCGCAAGGCGTCAGAGCGTGAGTCGGGCCGCAGAAGCGCTCTTCATCTCGCAGCCGGCGCTCACCGCCAGGCTGAAGGGGTTGGAGAAGGACCTCGGCGCGCAGCTCTTCGTTCGCACGCCGCGCGGGATGCGGCTCACCGATGCGGGCAACGCGTTCCTCCCGTACGCCGTGCGCGCGCTCGAGACGCTCACCGACGGGCGCATGCAGGTGAACGCGCTGGAGCGCGGCGGCGCCGGGCGGCTCGCGCTCGGGGCGGCTCCCGCCGTGTCGACGTACGTCCTCCCTCCGTTGCTCAAGCGCTTCTCGCAGGGCTATCCGCGCGTTTCCGTCAGCGTGCGCACCGGCCACTCAGAAGAGATCCTCGACCTCGTGCTCCGCGAGCAAGTCACCCTCGGGCTCGTCCGGGCGCTACAGCATCCGGACATCGTCTCGACGCCGCTCTACGAAGACCGCCTCATCCTCGTTGCCGAGCCCGGGCACCGCTTCGCGGACGCGGGACGCATCCGGATGAAGGACCTGGCCGAGGAGCAGCTCGTCCAGTTCGATCGCACCTCCAGCTACCACGACCTGACGAGCGCGCTCTTCGTCACGGCGGGGGTCTCGCCGGCCGGAACGATGGAGCTCGACAACATCGACGCGGCGAAGAAGATGGTCGAGCAGGGCTTCGGCGTCGCGCTCCTGCCGCAGACGTCCGTGGCCGACGAGTTGGAGGCGGGCACGCTCGCCGAGGTGGAGGTCGTCGATGCCCCGCCGGTCCGCCGGAAAATCGTCGCGATCACACGGCGCGACGCAGGCCCTCCGGCCGGCCAGGCCAAGGCCTTTCTCGCCACCTTCGACGAGATTCGCGACGAACTCACGAGCCGGCCGCGCCGGCCCGGCGCAACGCCTCCTCCCGGGGAAGGGCGACCAGGACGGCCCAGAGCTCCGGCCCGCGCTCGGCCCCGGTGAGGGCCAAGCGCAGCGTCTTCAGGTCGCCCCCCACCGCCTTCAGCTCCCGCAGGATCTCCTTCGCAGCAGTCTGATCGAGCTCTTCGCCCGCCCCCACGCGAAGCTCGGCGAAGCGCGAAAGGGTCTCCGGATGCTCGGACGCCGCCGGCGCGGGCGAATCCGAGAGAGACTCCGCGATCGCGCGCGCCTCCTGGAGGTCACGGGCGCCGCGGAGAGCGGGGACGGTCCGGACCGGTGCGCCGACGAGCTCGGCGAGCTGCTCGTCGTCGAGAGCCGCGATCGACTCCACCGCAAGCCGCCTCAGACGCGGTAGGTCGTAATGGACGTCGTGCCGCGGGATGCCGAGCTCCTCCAGATAGGAGCGCACCGCGGCGCCCGGGAACCCGAGCTCGCGAAGCGATGCGACCGTCGCCCCGGCGGCGCGCTTGGAGAGCTTCTTGCCGTCGTCTCCCAGGATCAACCCGTGGTGGACATACTCCGGCGGAGTCGTGCCGAGGGCCTCGTGCAGGCGGCGATGGAGTGGCTCGTTCGACCTGTGGTCGTTGCCGCGGTAGACGTGGGTGATGCCGAAGTCGACGTCGTCGACCACGCTCGCCAGGTGATACGTCGCCGTGCCGTCTTCCCGCAGGAGCGTGATGCCTTCGAAGCGGTCGGACCCGATCTGGGCGGTCGCGTCGCGATAGCGCTCCTGGCGCTCGCTCTGCCGGACCGGCCCCTCCTCCCAATCGATCCCGAGCCAGCCCAGGTCCTCGAGGATCGCCTCCTCCCCGCCCGCAACGTTCCGAGCTGAGTCCGTGTCGTCGATGCGGAGCAGCATCCAGTCGCCGGCGTGCCGGTTGACGATCGCGCTCAGCGCATTCCCCACGTGCAGGGAGCCGGTCGGGCTGGGAGCGAAACGGACGCGAACCATCGGATCAATCTAACGTTCGAGACAACTGCGCTCTCGACGCTCTAAAGCCTGACCCAAGCCCCCTCTGAGCGTCCGTTGCCTTAGCTGGCTCTCGTCATACGTGCGAAACCGGGTCGATACGTGCAAGGAAACAACTATGACCCTGGTGGTTGCCGTTGAGACGGGGCGCACCGTCGCGGCGGACGAAGTGGCCGCCTGAGCTTTCAGTGTCCGCCCGCCTTGTTTCGGCCGGTCTACCCGGGGAGGGTGTGTGCCAGGTCAAGCTCGGCGCCTAAACCGGCTCGAGCAGAAGCCGCGATTCGCCGCCCACCCAAGCGAGTTCATTGACGAGGGCGATAATGCCTGCGACGC
>DATAOL010000080.1:0-4230 GCA_036265755.1 Gaiellaceae bacterium
TCGAGATCGCCGAGTTCTCGGACGAGCCCGACTATGTGAGCGTCAAGTGCAGGGACCCGGACGGCTACATAGTCGAGTTCGCGTGGGAGCCATAGGCTTATGCCACCGAATCGAGAGGAGGCTCTGTGAGCAAGGAGACCACGTTCTACCCCCGCCTGAAGGCCATGACGGACGAGTGGATGGACCTGTTCGGCTACTGGGCGCCGACGGTCGTGACCGACACGCAGGAGGAGTACCGCGCCGTGCGCGAGACCGCAGGCCTCATGGACTTCACGATGCTTCGCAAGGTCGACATCGAGGGTGACGGCGCGCAGGACTTCGTCAACTCGATCGTCACGCGCGACGTCTCGCAGCTGACACAGGGGCGGATCGCATACGGCGCGCTCACGGACGAGAACGGGAAGATGGTCGACGACTGCACGTCGCTGATGCGCTCGCCGGACAAGATTCGCTTCTGCGGCGCGAACGACCGCGACTACGACATCTTCCGCGAGAAGGCTCCCGGCTCGATCACGGTGCGCGAGTTCACCGACGCCATGCCGCACCTCTGCCTGCAGGGGCCGAAAAGCCGGGAGATGCTGCAGGGGCTCGCCAATCAGGATCTCTCGAACGATGCCTTCCCGTACTACACCTTTCGGGAGGACGTGGAGATCGCGGGCATCCCTGTCTTCATGACCCGGCTTGGCTACACGGCCGAGCTCGGGTACGAGCTCTGGGTCGACGCCGGCCGGGCACTCGAGCTCTGGGACGCGCTCGTCGAGCACGCGCAGCCCCAAGGGATGAAAGTGATCGGGATGGTCGCGCTCGACCTCTTCAGGATCGAGGGCGGCTTCATCATCGGCGGGATCGAGTACGACCCCACTGTCTCCCCCTTCGAATGCGGCCTCGGCTGGTCGGTGGACTTCGACAAGGGCGACTTCCAGGGCCGAGAGGCCCTCGAGCGGGACAAGGAGGCGACGCAACTCCGCCTCACGAGCGTCGTCCTCGAGCGAGGCGGTGACGAAGCGTCGGGCGGCGCGATCTTCGTCGACGGCGATGAGGTCGGCCTCGTGACGCAGGCGGTCGAGTCGCCCTATCTCGGCGGGCAGACGCTCGGGCTCGCGAAGATCCTCAAGGACCTCCGGAACGTCGGCCAGAACATCGACGTCCAGATCGGCGATGAGCAGGTGAGGGGCGAGGTCGTCACGCACCCGGTGTACGACAAGGAGCGCAAGCGGGCCAAGGAAAGCTAGCTCTCCCAGGGTTGCCGAGTCCCCAACGCCGAACTAGCATCGGGTCCGCCATGGCACAGCAGTCGACTTGGGAGCAGCGGGCAGTTCACCCCGGGACGAGGCCTTTCTGGGTCGCGGGCGGAACGCTCGTCGCTGTCACCCTCGCCGCCTGGATCTTCGTCATCGCGACGAGCGGCGACGACTCGATGGACATGATGCCGAGCGCGGGCGCCTACATCGGTTCCTGGACGGTGATGATGGCGGCGATGATGCTTCCGTCGGTGGCGCCCTTCGCGCTGCTCTACGCGCGCGGCGCGACCACGGCCATGGCGCCAGGCCTTCTCGCTGCGGGCTACCTCGCCGTCTGGGCGGCGGTCGGCATCCCCGCGTATCTCATCGACCGCGCCTTCGGGATGGATCACCCGACGGCCACGGCCGGCGTTCTCATCGCGGCCGGGATCTACCAGCTAACGCCGGTCAAGAACGCGTGCCTGCGCCGCTGCCGCTCTCCGCTCGACTTCATCGTCCAGCACTGGCGTCCCGGGCTGACGGGCGCGTTCCGTCTCGGCGTCGAGCACGGGGCCTACTGCATCGGGTGCTGCATCGCGCTGATGGCAGTGCTCGTCATCGCCGGCGGCATGGGCCTCATCTGGGTCGCGGCAATCGCCCTCGTCGTCGCCGCGGAGAAGCTGCTCCCGCGCGGACAGCTGGTGGCGCGCGTCGGTGGGCTCGCGCTGATCGCCCTCGGAATCGTCGTCGCACTGTGAAAGGAGCATCATGGCCTGGCAAGTGAGCGGAACCGTCCTCGTTGGGTGCAACTGCGACTACGGCTGCCCCTGCAACTTCAACGCGCCGCCGACCACGGGCGATTGCGAGGGCAACTGGACCTGGCACATCGAGAAGGGAAAGTACGACGACGTGGACCTGGACGGCCTCACGCTGGCGGTCTTCGCAGACTGGCCCGGGGCGATCCACGAGGGCGGCGGCAAGGCGGTCGCCTACTACGACGAGAGCGCCGACGACAAGCAGGCGGAAGCGCTCCAGAGCCTCGCCCGCGGCGGAGAGGGAGGCCCATGGGGCATCTTCATCAACACCTACGAACTGCTCGACGTCCTCCCCGCGCCCTTCGAGGTCGAGGTCAACGGCGAGCACTCCCGCTACAAGATCGGCGACATCGCCGAGCTGCAGATGGAGCCGATCAAGAACCCGGTCTCCGGCGCCGAGGTGCGCGCAGCGGTCGTCCTCCCCACCGGCCTCGTCTTCAACGAAGGCTGGTGTGCCGCCTCGACGGTCTTCCGCGTCGACGGCCCGGTGAGCTACGACCACTCGGGCAAGCAGGCCGAGGTGGCCGAGTTCTCCTACGCGAGCGACTGAGCCGCCGGCCCTAGCGCTGGACCTTGTCCGCCGCCTCGGTGAGCACCTCTCCGAGGATCGAGGCGATCTCGTCGAACTGCTGCTGCTCCGCCACGAGCGGCGGCGAGATCTGCACGACCGGGTCGCCGCGGTCGTCGGCGCGGCAGATGAGGCCGGCCTCGAAGAGCCGTGGTGAGAGGAAGCCGCGCAGGAGCGTCTCACACTCCTCATCGCTGAAGGTCTCGCGCGTCTCCTTGTCCTTGACGAGCTCGAGGGCGTAGAAGAACCCCGTTCCGCGTAGGTCCCCCACGATCGGGATGTCGAGGAGCTGGGCGAGCGTCTTCTGGAAGTCGTCCTGCTTGTCGGCGACGTGCTCGACGATGCGCTCGCGCTTCATGATCTCGATGTTCTTCAGCGCGATCGCGGCCATGACGGGATGGCCGCCGAACGTGATCCCGTGGCTGTACATCTCGTGGCCCGCGAGGAACGGCTCCATGACCTTCTCGGTCGCGATGACGGCGCCGATCGCCGCGTGGGCCGAAGAGAGGCCCTTCGCGGACGTGATCAGGTCGGGGCGGATGTCGTAGCGCTCGGACCCGAACCAGGCGCCAAGTCGCCCGAAGCCGCAGATGACCTCGTCGGCACAGAGAAGGATCTCGTAGCGGTCGCAGATCTCGCGCACGCCCTTCCAGTAGCCCTCCGGGGGCGTGTACGAGCCGCCCGCGTTCTGCACCGGCTCCATGATCACCATGGCGACGGTCTCCGCGCCCGCCTGGAGGATGGCCTCCTCGAGGTCCTCGAGGAGGAACGCCGTGAACTCGGCCTCCGTCTCCTCGGGCGGACGGTGGTAGCGATTCGTGTTCCGGACGTGGATGACATCCGGCACGAGGGGCTCGAAGGGAGCGCGGAGCGACGCGATGCCGTTGATCGAGAGCGCGCCCATCGTCGTCCCGTGGTAGGCGATGCGCCGGGCGACGGCCTTCCAGCGGCGCTCCGACGGGATGCGCTGCTCGATCCGCTCGCCGGCCTCCATGCGTTCAGCCATGTGGGCGCGCGTGCTCTCGCCGCGCGCGGAGTAGTACTGCCGCGCGAGCTTCCAGGCCGATTCGACCGCCTCGGACCCGCCGGAGACGAAGAAGACGCGGTTCAGGTCGCCCGGGGCGACGGAGGCGACCTCCGCCGCGAGCTCGATCGCGCGCGGGTGCGCGTAGCTCCAGTTCGTGTAGAAAGGGAGCTCCCGCAGCTGGGCCGCGGCGGCCTCCCCGATCTCGTCGCCGAAGCCGTAGCCGATGTTGACGGCGAAGAGGCCCGCGAGCGCGTCGAGATAGCGCTTGCCGTTGATGTCCTCGAGGTAGCAGCCGTCCCCGCGCACGATGATCGGGACTTCCTCGCCCCCGCTGTAGCTCGACATGCGGGTGAAGTGCAGCCAGAGGTGCTCCCTGGCTGCCTTCTGCAGCTCGGAGGGGGAAAGTGAGGCGACGGGTGTGCTCACACTGCTCCTTTCGGTTGACGGCGGTACGTCCAGAGGACGTTGGCGAGCATGATGGCGACCGCAATGAAGAAGATGGCCGAGCCGATGACGTTGATCTGGGCCGGCACAGCGACGCGGGCCGCTCCCCAGACGAAGAGCGGGAAGGTGACGTCGGCGCCCGAGACGAGATAGGTG
>DATAOL010000081.1:0-3175 GCA_036265755.1 Gaiellaceae bacterium
GCCTCGAGCTCGGCCTGCAGCACCCGCTCGGCGGCGCGGACGCGCGCGACGAACGCGGCGTCCTCCGCCGCTCGCTCGAACCGGTCGTCGGAGAGCCCCGCGAGGAGCACGATCGGGTTGTGGTCGGCCTCGTCCCAATCGGCGGGGTCGAGGTCGCGGAAGAGGTCGCGGATCGCCGGCAGCCACGAGAATGCGAGGTTCCGTGCGAGCCGCTCGAGCACCCTTCGGAGCTCCGCGCCGCTCATCGTCACGTCGTCGTCCGGCATCCCAGTAGTCAAACGAAAAGAACGCCGCGGCGCGGCGAACCCGCGGAACCTAGCACGCTCGGGAAGTGGCGCTGAGGCGGCGACTCGAAGTAGGCTCTCGGTCGTGGCGACGACCGTCCGGGCCCTCCGGAACTTCGTCGGCGGCGAATGGGTCGAATCGAGCGGCGAGGACGTCCGCCCGATCGTCTCGCCGGTGACGGGCGAGACGATCGCCGAGGTACCCGATGCGAGCCCGGAGGACGTCGACCGCGCTGTCGCAGCCGCCCGCGCCGCGCAGCCGCGCTGGGCCGCGCTCTCGGCCTGGGAGCGCGCGCGGGTCTGCCACGCGATCGCCGACCTGATCGACGAGCGACGCGAGGAGTTCGCCCGCGAGCTCTCGCTCGAGCAGGGCAAGCCCTACGTAGCCGAGGCTCTCGGGGACATCGACGAGACGGCCGAGAACTTCCGGATCGCGGCCGAGGACGTGAAACGGATGGAGACGGCGATCATCCCGTCGCAGGACGTCTCCAAGCGGATCCTCACCTTCCGCAAGCCGAACGGCGTCTACGCGGGGATCACACCCTGGAACTTCCCGACGCTGATCCCCGTCGAGCTGATCGCTCCGGGCATCGCGGCCGGGAACACCATCGTGATGAAGCCGTCCGAATGGACGCCGGTCGCGATGGCCAACTTCGTCCAGATCATGGCCGACGCGGGCCTGCCCGAAGGCGTCGTGAACGTCGTGTACGGAGCGGGCGACGTCGGCGAGATGCTCGTCACGCACCCGGACGTCGACTGCATCGGCTTCGTCGGCTCGCACACGACGGCGGAGCGGATCGTGCGCGCCGCCGGGCTCAAGCGCTCGCTGATCGAGGCGAGCGGGAACGGCCCGGTGATCGTCTGCGAGGACGCCGATGTGGCGCGCGCGGCGCAGGGCGCGGTCTTCGGCGGCTTCTACTGCGCGGGCCAGGTGTGCTGCGCGACCGAGCGCGTGCTCGTCCACGAGCGCGTCCACGACGACTTCCTCGACGAGGTGCTGAAGGCGGCGCGCGAGTGGAAGCTCGGCGACCCGTTCGACGAGTCGACCCTCGTCGGGCCGATGAACAACGAGCCGACGGCGCGGAAGATGGACGCGCACCTGGAGGACGCGGTCGGGCAGGGCGCTTCGGTGGTCCTCGGCGGGCGGCGGGCTCCCGATCGCCCGACGCGCCTCTACTACGAGCCGACGGTCGTCACCGACGTCGGCACGGAGACGCTGCTGAACCGCGAGGAGACCTTCGGCCCGATCGTCCCGCTGATCCGCGTCCGTTCCGACGAGGAAGCGCTCGAGGTCGCGAACGACTCGCACCTCGGGCTGCAGGCGGCGGTCTACACCTCCAGCCTGAAGCGGGCGTTCCGGTACCTCGACTCGCTGCGCGTCGGGAACGTCGTCGTGAACGACTCCACCGACTACTGGGAAGCGCACGAGCCCTTCGGCGGCTCGAGCGGCACCCGCAGCGGCTGGGGCCGCATCGGCGGCCGCTACACGATGCTGGACATGACCGACCTGAAGACGGTCGTCCTGGACATCGGCGGGCTGGACTAAGCTCGAACGGACATACGACGTCCAGCTAACGGACACACGAGCACGTACACTCCGAGGCGATGTCGCAACTGCGAACGCTCGCCACCGATCTCCAAACGACTGATCGCACGCTCCGACGCGCCCTCCGTGACGGAACGCTGAGGGCGAGCCGCCCGTCGGCGCGCAGCCTCCACCTCCCGGCCACCGAGCGAGTCTATCTCCGCCACGCATGGCCGCTGCTCGCGGCGCTGAGGGAGGCTCTCCGCACCGAGCCCGCGGTTCGTCTCGCCGTCCTGTTCGGCTCGCGCGCGAGGGGCGATGATCGGCCAGACAGCGACGTCGATCTGATGGTCGCTCTTCGTAGGGAGTCGGAGCCGAGCGCTCTCGCGAGTCGACTGACGGATCGAACCGGGCTTCGCATCCACGTCGTGCGACTCGACGACGCGGAGCGAACGCCCATCCTGCTCGCCGAGGTCGTCCGCGAAGGCCGTGTCCTCGTCGACCGGGAGTCCATCTGGCCCGCGCTGATCGAACGAGCACCGACGATCGCGCGCGCCGCCACACGCGCAAACCGGCGGATCGAGCGTGAGTTCGACGAGGCGTTTCCGCCGTGAGCCCCGAGCGGGCGCAGCTGCTCGAAACGACGATCAAGAGCCGCGCGCTCGATGCCCAGCGACACCTGCGCGGGCTCGACGCAGCCGTAGCCGAGTTCGGTGCCGACTTCGACCTCGATGCGCTCCGGCGAGCCTGGGAGTCGGACGATCCGGACGAGCTGAAGCGTGCATACGCCGTCCAAGGCGGCTTCGAGAACGTCCTGAACGCCTGTATTACGATCGCGCAGGAACTGTGCGCGCTCGAGCAATGGAGCGACAGCGCGAGCCGACCGAGCTCGATCGAAGCGCTGAAGTTGCTTCACGCCCACGGCGTCATCACCGCACAGACGCGCCAGACGCTGAAGGACGCGCAAGAGCGTCGAACGACAGTCCAGCACGATTACCTGCACGTGCAGTTGAGCGACCTTCATGCGTCAGCGACGGCAGTGATCGAGCACGCGCCCGTCTTCCTCCAGGATGTGGCTGCACAGCTCCGCCAGCGGAGCGGCTGACCGGCCTCGCCGTCTACGAGCTGACGCGCCCACAAACGGACCGCCTCTTCGTGGGACGGCTCGACCAGCCGGGCTGAGGCACCTCCCTCCTTTCGAGGGATGCGCGATTCCCGACCCTCTCCAATGCTGAGCTGACGGCGGCGCGCATGCGGAGCGCGGCGCTTTGCGGCCAATGTTGCGACTGCGGAGAGCACTACTGCTTCCGAGCCTCCTCACGAGGTTCGCAGCCGTGAGCGCGATTGCGGTGCTCGGGCTCGGCAC
>DATAOL010000082.1:0-3327 GCA_036265755.1 Gaiellaceae bacterium
TTCAGGAACCGCGTGGCGATGTCCTGGTTCTTCTCGTCCTGGATCCAGTCGCCGCGGACGAAGACGCCGTCCTCGAGCGCCCCGGTTCCCTGGTCGGACATCTTGAGGACGTTGAGGTCGGCCAGTGTGTAGAGGTCGCCCGTGTCCGGGTTTTCCTGCTCGAGCACCTGGGCGAGCTCGTTGTAGGTCATCGCCGCCGCGGCGTCGACCTCGCGGTTCAGGAACAGGTTCATGTCGAACGGCTGCGCCACCACCTCGACGTCCTGCTGCGGGTCGATTCCGTTCTTGTTCAGCGCGGCGAAGAGCTTGTGCTCGTTCCCGCCGAGCCAGACGCCGACCTTCTTCCCCTTGAGCGAGGCGATCGTGTCCAGACCGCTGTCCTTCCACGTCACCTCGGTCATGCCGCTGCGGGCGAAGACCTGCGCGATGTTGACGATGTCCCCGCTCTGGTCGCGCGTCGCGAGCAGGTTGTCGAGCCAGTCGATCCCGAACTCGGCCTGACCGCCGAGCACGACCTGCTCCGGAACGATGTCGGGGCCGCCGACCTTGATGTCGACGTCGAGCCCCTCGTCGTCGTAGTACCCCTGCGCCTTCGCGGCGTAGTAGCCCGCGAACTGCGCCTGGGTCACCCACTTGAGCTGGAGCGTGACGTGATCCTTCGCGCCGCCGCCTCCGCCCGTTCCGCTGCCGCCACTCGACTCGTCGCTGCCGCCCCCGCAGCCCGCACCCAGGAGCGCCAGGACGAGCACGACCGCCAAACACAACCACCGAGCACCCTTCTTCATCCGTTCCCCTTTCTCCGTTTCATTCGGCCCCCGTGCGCATCGACGGATGCCAGCGGAGCACGACGCGCTCCGCGAGGGCAACCGCTCCGTAAAAGGCGATGCCGAGCACGCTCGCGACGAGGATCGCCGCCCACGCTTCCTCGAACGCGAAGATGCCTGCCGACCTCCTGATCTGGATTCCGAGCGCCTCCTGCGACCCGCCGAAGTAATCCCCGACGATGGCGCCGATCATCGCGAGGACGGTCGCAACCTTCAAGCCCGTGAAGAGATACGGGAGCGAGGTTGGGATGCGGACGCGCCGGAAGATGTCCCGCTCCCGCGCTGCGTACGAGCGCATGAGCTCGATCGATTCGGGGCGCACCGAGGTCAGGCCTCGCAGCGTGTTCACCATCACGGGAAAGAAGCAGATCACCGCCGCGATCGCCATCTTCGAGGCCGGCGAGAGGATCCCGAACCAGTTGTTCGTGATCGGCGCGAAGGCGATGATCGGGACGGCGTTCGCCGCGATCGCGTACGGCATGAGCGCGTTCCCGAGCGGCCGCCAGCGCGCGAGCACGAGGGCGACGAGAACGGCGGCCGCCGAGCCGATCAGGAAGCCGCCCAGAGCCTCCTTGAACGTGAAGAGACCGGCCTTGACGAGCGTGTCCCGTTCGTCCCAGAACGTGTTCAGGATGTCCGACGGCGGGGGCAGGAGAAAGCGCTGTACGTCGAGCCCGCGGACGAGCGCCTCCCAGGCGGCGATGCCGAGGACGAAGATCGCGATCGCGGGCAGCCAGTCGCGCGCGCGGCGGCCCATCATGCGGCCGAAGCTGCGCGGGACTGGCTGAACGACGGCGGAGCTCACGCGGTGAGCTCCTCGCCCGCGCGCTCCCCCGCCCGCAGGAGCTCGCGCACCTCGGTGACGAGCTCGAAGAACCGCTCCTGCTCCCGCGTGTCGGCGGTGCGCGGCTGTGGCAGGTCGATGTCCACGACGCCGGTGATTCGAGCGGGGCGAGGCGACATGACCACGACGCGCGTGGAGAGAAAGGCGGCCTCGGCGATGGAGTGGGTCACGAAGACGATCGTCGAGCCGCTCTCGTCCCAGATGCGCAGGAGCTCCATGTTCATGCGCTCCCGCGTCATCTCGTCGAGGGCTCCGAAGGGCTCGTCCATGAGGAGGAGCGGCGGATCGAATGCAAGCGCGCGGGCGATCGAGACGCGCTGCTGCATCCCGCCGGAGAGCTGCCAGGGATGGTGGTTCTCGAAGCCGCCGAGCTCCACCAGGTCGACCATCTCGCCGACCCGCGTCGTCCGGCGGGCCTTGTCCCAGCCGAGCATCTCGAGCGGCAGGGCGATGTTCTTCGCCACGGTGCGCCAGTCGTAGAGAACGGCGTCCTGGAAGACGATTCCGTAGTCGCGGTCGAGGCGGGCCTGGTGTGCCCGCTTGCCGTTGACGACCACCTCGCCCGAGGTCGGCTCGACGAGGTCGCCGATGATCCGGAGCAGCGTCGACTTCCCGCACCCCGAGGGCCCGATGAGGGAGATGAACTCCCGTGGGCGCACCTCGAGGTCGATCTCCTGCAGCGCGCGGATGCCCCCGCGCTGGAAGTCCTTGGTGACGCGGCTCAGCGAGACGACAGCCGCTTGCTCGCTCATACGAGGTGCTCCGGCGCCCGGCGGACGACGAGCTTCTCCGCCAGCACGATGACGAGGAAGAAGCCGATGCCGAGGAGGGCGGCGATGATGTTCGTGGCCCAGAGGCTCTCCGGTGAGCTCGCGTAGTACTGGTTGAAGTTGAGGATCGCGCCGCCGAGCCCGTCCTGGATCGACGCGGGGAGCTCGCCGATGATCGCGCCGACGACGCACGCGGTGGCCGCGATCTTGAAGGCGGCGAAGAGGTACGGGAGCGAGGCCGGCACGCGGAGCTTCCAGAGGACGCTCCAGCGACTCGCGGCATAGGAGCTCATCAGCTCGTGCGCGCGGGGATCCGCCGACTGCAGGCCGCGGAGGGCGTTGATCGTGACCGGGAAGAACGTCAGATAGGCGGCGATCACGGAGACCGAGAACCAGCCGGGGAGCCCGCGGCCGCCGAGCCAGACGACCACCATCGGCGCGATCGCGAGGATCGGGATCGTCTGCGAGGCGACGATGTAGGGCAGGAGCCCGCGCTGCAGCAGGTTCGAATGGACGAGCAGGACGGCGAGGAGGAAGCCGACCCCCGCGCCGAGCGCGAAGCCGACCGCGGCCTCCTTTGCCGTGAAGAGGGCGGCTTTGCCGAGCACCTGGATGAGCAGCGGCCCGTTACGGCGTGACGGCTCGAAGAGCTGACCGATCATGTCGTGGATGTGCGGCATCGTCCGGTCGTTCACCTCGAACGGCCACGTGAGGCCCACGGCGACGCCGAAGGCCCGATACGCCTCCCAGAGTCCCCACAAGCCCACCAGCACTGCGGCGAAGACCAGCGCCCTGCGCAGCATCGCTATTCACTACCACATCGGGAGCCCAGTTTGGACAGCGATTCGCAGATCACCGTCCGATTGAGCTCGAACCAGCCGGCGAGAGC
>DATAOL010000083.1:0-5240 GCA_036265755.1 Gaiellaceae bacterium
AGTCAGCGCGTAGCTGATCGCCTGTAAGGCAAGCCTTACAGATCGGCTACCGTAGCGTTATGGCCGTCGTGGACGTCGAGGCGAGAGCACGCACCGCGGGCCGGGCGTTCTGCGCGGCTGTCTCGAGCGTGAGCGACGAGCCTCTCGCCGCGACCGCCAGCCGCCTCGACCATTGGATCCTCGTCGAATATCGAGGAGCCTGGTCCCGGGATGTGCTCGGCGAGAGCCTGCTCTCGGCAGAGCTGAAGGCCCACCTCCACGAGCAGCTCGACGCGCTTGAGCGCTCGCGACTGCTCTTCCTCAAGAAGCCGGAGCGCCGCGGGCAGGCCGGACGGTCGGTCTTCTTCGGCAGCTCGCGACCAGGGCAGGAGCGCTTCTTCCGGCTCGAGGTCGAGCAGCAGGACGACTTGCGCGCCTTCGACTTCGCGGCCGCGCTCGCCGACGGCGGCGCCTCGGCGGCGCCGCTCGACCGGCCGCTCTTCGTCGTCTGCGCGCACGGGAAGCGCGACCGCTGCTGCGCGCTGCGAGGACGCCCGCTGTACGACGCCCTCCGGCAGGAGGTCGACCCGGACCTCGTGTGGCAGTCGACGCACGTCGGCGGCGACCGCTTCGCCGGCAACGTCGTCGTCTTCCCGCACGGGCTCTACTACGGGCGCGTCGACCCCGCGAACACGGCCGGGCTGGTGGCGGCGCAGGCGTCGGGAAGCATCGACCTCGAGCATTACCGCGGTCGTGCCGGCCACTCCTGCCAGGTGCAGGCTGCGGAGCACGCGATCCGCGAGTCGAAGGGCCTCTTCGGGATCGACGATCTGAACCTGGTCGGCTCGGAGCCGCACGGCAAGGGTGCGTGGCGGGTTCGCTTACGGATGCCCGACGGGACGGTTCAGGAGGCCGACGTCTCTGCGACCCTCGCGGACGAGCCCGTGTACCTCACCTGCGAGTCGGCCGAGCCGAGGCGAGCGCGTCGCTACGTGGTCACGGCTCTGCGGCCCGTCAGCGCGTGACGCGGAGGAAGCCCTCACGCACGAGCCGGCGGGCGAGGACGATCCTGCCCTCCGGGTCGAGATCGCCGGGAAGTTGGTCGAGCTGGAACGGCGCGTCGGTCTCGAAGCACGCCCGCAGCTCGACCGCCGCTTGACCGGGAAACCGGACCTGCTTGCCCTCGAAGATCAGCACGACGCCGGTCGGCGACTCCTCAAGATCGGCGAGCACCGTCTCACGACGCTCGAGCCGCGTGCGCCCGTCCAGTCGATCGAGAGCACGTAGCTGCGAGAGCCCGTCCTCTCGAATCGGCCGGCGTGAGTCGAGAAACCGACGCCGCCGGCGCTTCTCCACAAGCTCGGGATCGAGTTGCTGCGCGACCAGCTCAGGGATCCCGTCAGCGGAGCCGTGCTCGACACCGCGCCGCACGGAGAGCTCGTCTTCGAGCGTCCCGAGTGCGCCCTTCGCGGCGTCGAGCCATGTGTGCGGCGTGATCCCGATAGTGATGTGGAGCGAGTCGGTCTCCGATGTCTCCGCCTGGTGCAGCCACCCGCGCGGGAGGTAGAGCGAGCCGCCGGCGCGGAGGACGAAATCATCGCTCGCCTCATCGTGCTCTCCGAGGGCCGCCGAGTAGCGTTGGTGCTTGAGCGGCAGCTCGAGCAGCGGCTCGTACAGGAGCCAGCGCTTCTCACCGGCGATCTGGAGGACGAGCACGTCGTGCGTGTCGTGGTGCACAGCGAACCCCTGCGAGCCACGGGGCGTGTAGTACGCGTTCGCCTGCACCGGGCGGTCGATCGCCGCCTCGAGCATGCGGCAGAAGACCGCGAGCGGGTGCCAGTTGACGTGCAGTGCTTGTAGGACGATCGTGCCGCCCGCCTCCCACTCGGCGAGCACGCGCGGCACGTCCGCCGTGCTCGTGAACGGCGGACGCCAGGAGACGTCGCGCGTGTACGCGGCGACCGACAGCTGGCTTCCCTCGCGCACGAGCCGGATCGCCGGATAGCGGATGCCCGTCGAACAGACGAGGCGCTCGACATCCGCCTCCGAGAGCAGGTCGTCGAACCTGCCCGACTCGTCGCGTTCGACAAGCAGCGGGCGCTTCGACCAGTGCTCGTTGAAGAACGTCTCGGCTTCGACCGGCTCGAGGCAGCGCTCGAGCGCGGCCTCGGCGGCCCTACGAGCCGTCCGAGTCGCCTGCGTCAGTTCCATCCGAGTCGTCAGTGCCGTCCGAGTCGGCGTCGTCGGCGTCGGTGTCGGTCGAGTCGGTGTCGTCGGTGTCGGCCGAGGGCTCGAACCGCTCACGCTCCGACGGGATGGTCTGGATGTCGTCGTCACGAAGCGTCGTCATCGCATCCTCCTCGTTGGTGAATGAGCCCTGACGTTACCGCGCTTCGAGCTTGCGAGGCGGGGGAGAACCGACGGCCTCGAAGTCAGGCGTGGGTCTGCAGTATCGGCGTGATCTCGCCCAGGACCCTGCGCTCGTCCGGCCTCCTCCCGGCACGCGCCTCGGGGGCGCGATGCGGCGCGTGAGAACGGCCCGCTCCTGGATGCGGTGCGTCTCGACTAGGTGGGTCGCGTCCCCAACTCGACTGCCCCCTCCTTAGCCATGCGCTCCGTTCCTCAAGCCGTCGCTACCGACGGCAATAGTTTGGCTTGCTTCTGCCGGTTTTGCGCGGGGCGATTTGCGACCAGTCGCCAGGGGTTGCAACCACGCGGCTCCATAAGGCTCCACGGTGTGTAGTCGAAAGAGGCAACGATCGCCCTCGACCCTGGCACACGATCCCTGTTTGTTTGTGAGGTCGTCGGCCGCCGGCGCGCATCGCGTAAATCGCGGTCGCTTATGCAGACTCGGCGAGCGCGAGGGCGCCGAGTACTCCCGCGGTCGCGCCGAGGCCGGGGCTCGTCACGAAGCCCGAAACGCCGTCGCTGAGCTGCGGCGCTTGCAGATAGCCGTTCATCAGCGCGACGATCTCGCCGTGAACGAGCTCCAGCAGCCCTGTGTGCTTCATAACGCCGCCGCCGATTACGACCCGCTCGGGCGAGAGGACGCAGAGCACGGAGACGAGGCCGAGGGCGAGGTAATGGGCCTCGAGGTCCCAGGCCGCGTCGTCGGTCAGCTCGTGGGCAGGCTGGCCCCACCTCGCCTCCATTGCGCGACCGGAGGCCAGCCCCTCCCAGCAGTCCCCATGGTAAGGACAGATGCCCGGGAACGGATCCGCGCTCCGATCGTGCGGGATCCGGATGTGACCGAACTCCGGGTGCACCAGGCCGTGCAGGAGGGTTCCACCGACCATGCCTCCACCCCCGATTCCGGTTCCCACCGTGACGTAGCAGAATGTCTCGAGCCCCTGCGCGGCGCCCCACCGGTGCTCGCCGAGTGCCGCCGCGTTGACGTCGGTGTCGAAGACAACAGGAACCGAGAGGCTACGGCTGACCTCTCGGCCGAGATCGGTTTGTGCCCAACCCGGTTTCGGCGTCGTCGTGATGTACCCCCAGGTCGGAGAGCCCAGCTTCCCGTCGAGCGGGCCGAATGACCCGATCCCGATCGCCGAGACCGGTCCTTCACGCTCGAAGAACGAGACCGCGCAGTCGATCGTCTCTCGCGGCGTCGTGGTCGGAATCGTCGTGCGCGCCTGTAGGTCGCGAGGGCCCGTGCCCACCGCGCATTCCCACTTCGTTCCGCCCGCCTCGATGCCGCCGTAGACCGTCAAATCGCCGCGACCGGGCGCGCGCCGCACGAGCGGCGAATCGTCAGCCGGCCCGGGAGGACGACAACATGGCGATGCGCCGGCCCGCGGCCGTCGATCCGCTCGAGCAGCAGCTGGGTCCCGAGGGTGCCGAATGTCTCGGCGGGTTGCTCCATCGCCGTGAGAAACGGGTACAACCGCGAGGCCAGCTCGATGTCGTCGAAGCAGACGAGCGCTACATCGTCAGGGACCTCCAGGCCGGCGCCGCGCACCGCTTCGATCGCGCCGAGTGCGACGAGGTTGTTCACGGCGAACACAGCCGACGGCGGTTCCTTGATCGCGAGGAGCCGGCTCATTCCGAGGAACCCACCATCGGGATCCGGCGCCTGTACCTCGACGAGCGCTGGGTCGAGCGACAGGTCCGCAGCCTTCAGCGCGGCCTCGTACCCCCTTCGCCGCTCACGGGCGGTCGAGACCTCTTCGCCCTCGACGATGAGGCCGATGCGCTTGTGACCCAGGCCGATCAGGTGCTCGACGAGCAGCCGCCCACCCCCGGCGTTGTCTCCAACGACGGCGTCGGAGTCGATTCTTTCCACCGTTCGGTCAATCAGCACGAACGGGACGCCGAACCTGGCGAGCCGCGCCAGGTGGGGCTTCGACCGGTCGCCGACTGGGGCGATCGCGATCCCCTCGACGCGGTGGGCAATCAACTCCTCCACAACGTCGCGCTCCACCGCGAGGTCCGCGCGGGTGTCGCAGAGGATCACGCGGTAGGTCGAGCGCCGAGCCACTTCCTCGGCGGCGCGTACGATCAGCGTGAAGAAAGGGTTTGCCACGTCGGGCACGATCACGGCCAGCGTCCCGGTTTTGCGCGCGCTCAGGCCGCGGGCGAGTCGGCTCGGGACGTAGCCGAGGTCGGAGATCGCCTGTTGGACGCGACGCTGGGTGTCCGGACTGACTCGAATGCTGCCGTTGATCACCCGCGACACGGTCATCGGCGAGACGCCTGCCAACTTGGCGACGTCCTTGATCGTCACGTTGAAGTGTTTCGTGGTCACCGCGAGTCGCTGGTAGCGATAACACACATTAACGTCGGCCTGCTCATCGAGCTACCTCCAGACGGCTTGACTATTCAGTGACGGACGTGTTATCGGTACCACGACACCGGGGCAAAGGGAGGTAGCAGATGCGCGATCCGCAGAGGAAGCACACGTCTTGGCGGACGCTGGTTCTCGCGACGGCACTCCTCGCAGCCGTCATCGGCACGTCGGTGCTCGTCGCCGCCGCGTCCGCGAAGCCGACGTCGCAAGGCGCGACGATCAAAGTGGGCTTGATCACGAAGGACGCCACGAACCCGTTCTTCGTGAAGATGCGCGCCGGCGCGACGAAGGCTGCCAAGAAGCTCGGCGCAAAGCTCAGCTACGCGGCCGGGAAGAGCAGCTCCGACAACGCGAGCCAGATCGCGGCGATCGAGAACATGACGACCGCCGGCGTGAAGGGGATCCTGATCACGGTCGCCGACGGCAAGGCCGAGAACGCGGCGATCGCGAAGGCGCGCAAGGCCGGTGTGGT
>DATAOL010000084.1:0-7671 GCA_036265755.1 Gaiellaceae bacterium
CAGGAGGTGTAGAAGGGAGCAGTGGAGGGCCGTCCACTACAGGAGTCCGAGCTCGTCGAACGGGCGAAGCAGGGCGACGAAGCCGCCTATGGAGACCTCGTGCAGGCATACCAGGGGATCGCATTTCGCACGGCATACCTCATCGCCGGGAGCGCGGCGGACGCGGAGGACGCCGCGCAGGAGGGGTTCGTAAAGGCCTGGGCGGCGCTGCGCCGCTTTCGCACGGGCGCGCCGTTTCGACCCTGGATCTTGCAGATCGTCGCGAACGAAGCGCGTAACCGCCGCCGGGCCGCGGGCCGACGTGCCCACCTCACGCTGCGGACGGTTGCGGCGACGCCCTCGGGGGAGGCGGCCCCCTCCCCCGAGGCGACCGCGCTCGGGGCCGAGCAGCGTGAGGAGCTGCTCGCGGCGGTCAACGAGCTCCGCGAGGAAGACCGGCTCGTGATCGCCTGTCGCTACTTCCTCGAGCTGTCTGAGGAGGAGACCGCGGCGGCGCTCGGCTGGCGCCGCGGCACGGTCAAGTCCCGGCTGTCGCGCGCTCTCGGCCGGCTGCGCGAGCGAATGGAGGAGGAGGCGTATGCCTGAGCTCGAGCTCGCACTTCGCGGCCTCGGCGCGCGGCTCGACTGGCCGGACGAGCCGGAGCTCGCGCCGGGAGTCCTGGCGGGGATCCGGCGCCCGCCGGCGCGCAGCCGTGCTCCGCGCCGGGCGCTCGTCGTGGCTCTCGCAGTGCTCGTCGTCGCGATCGCCGCGGTGTTCGCGGTGCCGCAGACGCGCGGCTCGATCCTGCGGTTCTTGCACCTGCGCGGCGTCACGATCGAACGCGTGCCGGAGCTGCCGACCGTTCCCGTGCAGGGCGGCCTGGGCACCTTCCTGGGCGAGCCCGTGTCGCTGGACGAGGCCCGCAGTCGCGCGGAGTTCCACGTCGTCGTCCCCTCAGCGCTCGGCGAGGCCGACCAGTTGTACTACCAGGCGAGCCCGCCGGGAGGAATGGTCTCCTTCCTGTACGGGACGCGCGCCGAGCCGAGCGCGCTCGTGACCGAGTTCCAGGCTCGCCTGGACGAGGTCATCTTCAAGAAGGTCGCTCCGGACACGAAGATCGAGCCGGTGCAGATAAACGGCCAACCCGGCTACTGGATCGAGGGAGCGCATTTCTTCACCTACCTCGATCGCCAGGGCTACATGCAGACCGAGCAGGTACGCTTGGCCGGGAACGTGCTTCTGTGGGAGCTGGGTACCCGAACGTTTCGTCTGGAGGCGGACGTGCCCAAGGCGGAAGCGCTCCGAATCGCCCGCTCGATGGGCTGAAGGTCCTAGCTCGGTTGAGGTGTTCAAATCACCCGCCAGGGGGAGAACCGATGCGGGGTCACAGCCGAATCCAAGAGCACGATGACTGCGGCGGAACTCCAAGACCTCGATTTCGACACCGAAGCTGAACGCGTGCTCCTGTGGCGGGAAGAGGAGCTCGAGCGCGCCGGCTACGGACGGGACACCGCCCGCCAGCTCGCTGAGTCCTCTTTCGTCGACCTGCACTTCGCCACGGAGCTTCTGCGCCGCGGCTGCCCCGAGTCGACCGCGATTCAGATACTCCTCTAGGGGGGCTAACCGCTCCGAGGCTCCGGCGGATTCGCCAAACTCTCCGGCGTGAGCCTTCCGCTCGCGTACATCCCGAGCCCCTCCAGCGGCAGCATCGACGTCGGCCCCCTGCAGTTCCACGCGTACGGGGTGATGCTCCTGCTCGGCATCCTCGCGGCGACGTGGCTCACCGGCGTGCGCTGGACGCGGCGCGGGGGAGACTGGGATCTCGTCTTCCGCGTCGCCATGTGGGGCGTGGCCGGTGGGATCGTCGGCGCCCGCCTCTACCACGTCCTCACGAGCTGGAACGAGGTGCCGGACCCGAAGTGGCAAGGCGTCTTCGAGATCTGGAAAGGCGGGCTCGGAATCTGGGGAGGGATCGCGGGCGGCGTCATCGCCGGCGCGATCGTCGTACGTCGCTCCGGCAACTCGATCTACCGCTTCATGGACGCCGTCGCGCCGGGGCTCCTCCTTGCGCAGGCGATCGGGCGCTGGGGCAACTACTTCAACCAGGAGCTGTACGGAAAGCCGACCGATCTTCCCTGGGCCCTGAAAATCGACGTCGAGAACCGGCCGGAGAAGTACATTGACCAGCCGACCTTCCATCCGCTCTTCCTCTACGAATCGCTCTGGAACCTGCTCGGCGTGGGGTTCCTCTTGCTCGTCGACCGCCGTTTTCGGATCAAGCCTCCGGGTCTTTTCGCGCTCTACGTGGCCTGGTACACGGCGTTTCGAACATACGAGGAAACCCTTCGCGTCGACCCCGCGCACGAGTATCTCGGCCTGCGGCTGAACTTCTACGTCTCGGTCCTGCTCTTCGTCCTGTCGATCGCGACCTTCGTCTGGTCGCAGCGGCGGTCGGAGCGCGCGGTCCGGCCGAGGCCGACCGCGCCGCCCGAGGGACCGAAGATGAGCGTCCCGAAAGGCCGCGTCCGCCGCTGAAAATAGGATGGGTCCGGTGAGCCATGTGGCAGAGCTCCCGCTCGACCTCGACGGCTTCGAGGGCCCGTTCGATCTCCTGCTCACGCTCGTTTTGAAGGAGGAGCTCGAGCTCGCGGACGTCGAGATCGTCGAGATCGTCCTCACCTTCCTGGCCGAGCGCGGGGAGGACCTCGACGTCGACGGCGAGTTCCTCGTCCTGGTCGCGTCCTTGCTCGAGCTGAAGGCACGGGGTCTCTTTCCGGACGAGGACGAGGTGCCGTTCGAGGATCTCGACCCGGACGATGCGGCCGGCGAGCTGGCCGAGCGCCTCGCGCAGTACCGGCGCTTCCGTGCTGCGGCCGGCTGGTTCGAGGAGAGGCTCGACGCGGAGGCGAACCGCTTCTTCCGGCTCGGGCCCGCACCCCTCGCCCCGGTGCCGGAGCGGCCGCTCGCACCTCAGCAGCCCGAGTCGCTCGCCGCCGCTCTCAGGGCCCTGGCCGCGGAGCCGCCGGCGCCGTCGCTCCGGCACATCACGCTCACCTTCCCGCCCGTCTCGCTCTTCCTGGAGCGTTTCCGCGCGGTGCTCCGCCGCCGGGGCCGTTTCGTCTTCGACAAGGAAGTCGACGCGCTCCCACGGATCGAGCAGGCGGTCGCGTTCCTCGCCCTGCTGGAGCTGCGCAAGGCGGGGGAGATCGCAATCGGTCAAGCTGCCCCATTCGAGGAGATCACCGTATGGAACAACGCGGCCTAAGAGTCCCACTCACGACGGAGACCTGTGCTGCTGGCGCACGCAGGAAGGCGCGATGCTGCGTCCTCGGTCACGGCAGTATCTCTTCAGATACGCCCGCTCCCTGCGTCCTTGTCTCGCACCGCCCTGCGCACGCCCACAACGAGGCCCCGTCATGAGCGGAACTCTCACCCTGATCGAAAACCCGGTCGACCGCCTCGCGCGTACGATCGAGGCACTCCTCGTGATCGCGCCGGCCGCTCTCTCCATCGAGGAGCTGGCCGCAGCCACGGAGGACGAGACGGAGCGCGTCGAGACCGCGCTCGGCCTGCTCGCCTCGCGCTACCGCGAGGGGAGAAGCGGGATCGTTCTCGAGCACGTCGCGGGCGGGTATGCGTTCCGAGCCTCCCGCGAAGCCTCGGCGGCGTGCGCGCGCCTGGTCGAGCGCCCGGTGCAGCGCGGGCTCTCCCAGGCGGCTCTCGAGACGCTCGCGATCGTCGCCTACCTCGGGCCCGTTTCCCGTCCGGAAATCGCCCGCATTCGCGGCGTCGCGGCCGATTCGGCCGTGGCGGGGCTCGTCGAGCGGGGCCTCATCGCCGAGGCCGGGCGCGACAAGGAGGGCGGCGCGATCCGCTACGAGACGACGCCGCTCTTCGAGCGCGTCTTCGGTCTCACGGGCTTGTCGGAGCTACCGCGGCTCGACGATCTCGCCGAGGACGACGAGGGCCTCCGCGCGCGCCTGGAAGAAGTCGCGGGCCGCCGCGGCGCCTAGGAGCCGCGCACCAGTCCTTCGGCCTCCTCGCGGGTGAAGGCCCGGAGTGTCTCCGTGCGCACGTTTCCGTGCCGGGCGAGCTCGAGAACGATCCCGTAGGCCGTCTCGTCGTTCGGCGCCTCGAAGATCTCGACCACGTCGTAGCGTCCCAGCGTCACGTACACGTCGATCAGTTTCCCGCCGCGCTCCTTGATCACCTGATCGCTTTCCTCGACGCGGTCGCGCCAGGCGGGCAGCCCGCCGATGCCCTGCGACGTCCAGTGCATGAGCGAGATGTAGACGGGCACGGCGGGATAATGACCGCTCGTGCGCCTCAATGCCTATCTCGCGCGGGCCGGGGTTTCCTCGCGTCGCGGCTCGGAGGATTTGATCCGCGCAGGGCGCGTCACGGTGAACGGCGAGCCGGCGGGTCTCGCGACCTTCGTGGAGGGCGGAGACCGGGTCGAGCTGGACGGAGTCGAGGTCGCTCCAGAGCCGCTCACCTACGTCCTGCTCTACAAGCCTGTGGGCGTCGTGACCTCCGCTCGCGATCCGCACGGGCGCCGAACCGTCGTCGGTCTCGTCGGGCATGAGCACCGCGTCGTCCCCGTGGGCAGGCTGGACGCGGACACGACCGGCGTCCTACTGCTCACCAACGACGGCCCGCTGGCGCACCGGCTCATGCATCCGCGCTACGAGGTGGACAAGGTCTACGAGGCCGAAGTCGAGGGCGAGCCTTCCGACGAGGCCTTGGCGTCCCTCGTCGAGGGCGTCGACCTGGAGGACGGCCGCACTGCGCCGGCCGAGGTACGCCGTCTGGAACCGTCGCGCCTCGAGGTCACGATCCACGAGGGCCGCAAGCATCAGGTGAAGCGCATGCTCGAAGCGGTCGGCCATCCCGTCACTCGCCTGCACCGGCGCCTCTATGCGGGACTTTCCCTCGATGGTCTCGCGCCGGGGGAGTGGCGCGAGCTCACCCCTGAAGAGATCACGCGTCTACGTGCCCCACGGGGTCCATAGCCGGTCCGGCAACGAGGCCGGGACCATGTCCTCGATCACGGCGAGCCCCACGAGCCTGTCCCACAGGGTGCGGCCGTCGCGATCCCACAACTGCCACAGGTGCCCGACGAGCGCGAGCGACGCGACCGAGATCGAGACGATGCGAACGACCTCGTGGAAGCTCGAGAGCGGTGTGTCGTAGTGGCCCAGGAGATACGTGTACGCGGTGAACGAGGCGAGGAAGAAGACGACCGCGAGCACGCCGCGGGCGGCGGCGCGGGCGAGCGCAGGCGACTGCCCGTTCTGGGCCCCCACGATGTGGATGTCGAGCGCCCGCATTCCGAGCGTGTGCCCTGTGCCCATGAAAAAGGCGAAATAGCCCGCGACGACAGCGAGCGCGGCGAGCTGCGTCAGGACGAAGACGATCACCTCGACCGCGCCTCCGACCTCGTCGGCGGTGACCTGGAACACTCCCAGCGGGATGTTCACGAGCAGGTAGCAGACCGTCACCGCCGTCCAATCGACGAGCCCGGCGAAGGCGCGACGCGTGAATGGAGCGGCGGTCGCCCGATAGCTCCCGTCGTCGGGACGGTATCCAGGAAGCGACCGCTTACGGATGAACGAAGCCAACACGGTCGTACGCCCGTTCCAGTGTGTCCGCGGCGATTGCGTGCGCCTTCTCCGCACCGCGGGCGAGAATCGCCCGGAGCTCGCCGGGATGGCCCCGCAGCTCGCCGTAGCGGAGGCGGATGGGGTCGAGGAGAGCGACGACCGCCTCGCCGACGTCCTCCTTGAACTTTCCATAGCCCGCGCCGTCGTAGCGCGCCTCGATCGCCGCGGGGGGCTCGCCGGTCGCGATGGCCATGATCTCGATCAGGTTGGTCACCCCAGGCTTGTCCTCGCTGCGCACGACCTCACGGCCGGAGTCGGTGACCGCCGAGCGAAGCTTTCGCCTGATCAGATCGGGCGGGTCGAGGACCCGCACGAGGCCGAGGTCGCCGCTGAAGGTCGTGGACATGCGGCTGGTCGGCTCCTGGAGATCCATGATCTTCGCCCCCACCTCGCCATAGGTGCCCTCCGGGACGACGAACGTCTCGCCGAAACGCTGGTTGAAGCGCTGCGCGAGGTCGCGCGCGAGCTCCAGGTGCTGGCGCTGATCCTCGCCGACCGGAACGACATCGGCCTGGTAGAGCAGGATGTCCGCCGCCTGCAGCACCGGGTACGTCATGAGGCCGACGCTGAAGTTCTCGCTCTTCGCTGACTTCTCCCGGAACTGCGGCATGCGGCGTGCCTCGCCGTAGGGCGTCATGCACTCGAGCACCCAGGCGAGGCGCGGATGCTCCGGCACGTGGCTCTGAACGAAGAGCGTGCAGGCATCGGGATCGAGGCCGCAGGCGATGAGGAGCGCCGTGAGGTCGAGCGTCGACTCGCGCAGGGCTTCCGGCTCCTGCGGGACGGTGATCGCGTGCAGGTCGACGATGGGGTGAAAAGCGTCGACCTCGTGCTGCTCGGCCACCCAACGGCGGATGGCGCCGACGTAGTTGCCGAGGTGCTTCTCGCCCGTGGGCTGGATTCCGGAGAGCACGCGCATTTGGAGAGGGATTATCGCGAACTACACTGACGAGCAATGGCTGTCACGGGTTCAGTCTGGTCGCCGTCCTCCTGGCGCTCGCATCCGGCGCTGCACCAGCCGGAGTGGCCGAGCGAGGAGCGCGCCGAGGCCGCGCGTGCCAAGCTTGCGGGGGTGCCGCCGCTCGTCTTCGCCGGGGAGGCGCGGCAGCTCCGCTCCGCGCTGGCCGAGGTCGCCGCCGGGCGCGCATTCTTGCTGCAGGCCGGCGACTGCGCGGAGTCCTTCAACGACGTCTCCGCGATCCACATCCGCGAGAAACTGAAGATCCTCCTCCAGATGGCCGCCGTGCTCACGTACGGGGCGACTCTTCCGGTCGTGAAGGTCGGCCGGATCGCGGGCCAGTACGCCAAGGCGCGCACGTCGCCGACCGAGCCCGCGGGCGACGGCGAGATCCCCTCCTTCCGTGGGCACATGATCCACGACGATGCGCCGACGGCCGAGGCCCGGATCCCGGACCCTGAGCGCATGGTCGACGCGTACTATCACGCGACCTCGACCCTGAACCTCGTCCGCGCCTTCACGAAGGGCGGCTTCGCCGATCTCCTCCGCGTGCACGAGTGGAACCAGGAGTTCGTCGCCTCTTCGGTCGAGGGAAGGCGCTACGAGCGCCTTGCCGCCGAGATCGAGCGGGCTCTGCTCTTCATGGCCGCCTGCGGCATCGACGTGGTCGCCGAGCAGAAGCTTCACCAGGTGGACGTCTGGACGAGCCACGAGGGCCTCGTGCTCGACTACGAGGAGTCCCTCACCCGCCGCGATTCCCTCACCGGCGACTGGTACGACTGCTCCGCCCACATGCTCTGGATCGGTGAGCGCACCCGCAAGCCCGACGGCGCGCACGTCGAGTTCTTCTCTGGCGTGCACAACCCGCTCGGCGTCAAGGTGGGCCCGTCGGCTACTGCGGACGACCTGGTGGAGATCTGCGAGCGGCTCAACCCCGGCCGGATGGCCGGCCGTCTCACACTCGTCTCGCGTATGGGCGCGGACAAGGTGTTCGAGCTCCTGCCGCCGCTCCTGCGTGCCGTGCGGGATGCGGAGCAGCCCGTGGTCTGGGCCTGCGATCCGATGCACGC
>DATAOL010000085.1:0-16551 GCA_036265755.1 Gaiellaceae bacterium
CCGACCTGCTCGACCGGATGCTTGGCGGCCATGCGCCGGAGGGCAGTGAAGCGCGGCCGCCCAGCATCCTCCTCCGCGATCAGCTCACGAGCGAACGAGCCGTTGCGGATGTCCTCGAGCAGCTTCTTCATCGTCGTCCTCACATGCTCGTCGACGATGACCTGGCCACGGGTGAGGTCGCCGTACTCGGCGACGTCGGAGATCGAGTGCCTCATGTAGGAGAAGCCGCCCTCGTAGATGAGGTCGACGATGAGCTTCATCTCGTTGATGCACTCGTAGTACGCGATCTCGGGCTGGTAGCCGGCGTCCACGAGTGTCTCGAAGCCGGCCTGCATGAGCGCGCAGACGCCGCCGCAGAGGACGGCCTGTTCGCCGAAGAGGTCGCTCTCGGTCTCCTCGGCGAACGTCGTCGCGAGCATGCCCGCGCGGCCGCAGCCGATCGCGGTTCCGTACGCCAGCGCAAGGTCGAAGGCGTTCCCGCTCGCGTCCTGCGCCACGGCGACGAGGCCCGGTGTTCCGGCGCCCGCCTCGAAGAGCTGGCGCACGCGGTGGCCGGGGCCCTTGGGCGCGACCATGATCACGTCGTGGCCACCGCCGGGCTTGATCTCGCCGAAGTGGATGTTGAAGCCGTGAGCGAACAGGATCGCGGCGCCGGGCGCGAGGTTCGGCTCGATCTCGCGCTCGAAGACGCCCTTCTGGACGTGGTCCGGCAGGAGGATGGCGACGAGCTGCGCGCCCTGTACGGCGGCAGGAATCGCCTTGACGGTCAGTCCCGCTTCCTCGGCGGCCGCCCACGAGTCGCTCCCGAGGCGCAGTCCGACCTCGACGTCCACGCCGGAATCGCGCAGGTTGAGCGCATGGGCGTGACCCTGGCTGCCGTAGCCGATGACGGCGACCTTGCCGTTCAGGAGATCGACGTTGCCTTCGCGGTAGACCGTTGCCATGAGGTTCCTTTCCTTAGCGGAGTACGTGTTGACGCTTGGGCGCGCGCGCCGTGGACGCACGGGCGAGGCCGATGCGGCCGGTGCGCGCAAGCTCCTTGAGGCCGTGGGGACGGACGAGCTCCTCGAAGGAGTCGAGCTCCTCCGGTGACCCGACGACCTCGAAGATGATCGCGTTCGGCCCGAGGTCGGCGACCCGGGCGCTGAACACCTCGGCGAGGGCGAGCAGCTCGCCGCGCCGGTCGGCGGGCGCGTTGACCTTGAGGAGAGCGAGCTCGCGCTCGATCGCCTCGCCCGCCTCGAGCTCGTTGACGCGCAGGACGTTCACGAGCTTGTGCATCTGCTTCTCGATCTGCTCGATCGACTCCTGGGCGCAGTCGACGCGGAGCGTGATGCGCGAGACGTTCGGGCGCTCGGTCGGCCCGACGGCGAGGCTCTCGATGTTGAACCCTCGGCGGGCGAACATGTTCGAGACCCGAGCGAGCGCGCCGGGGCGGTTCTCGACGAGGACGGAGAGCGTGTGCGTCACGCCTCCACCCGTTCGTCCTCGGAGTCGTACTCGATGCAGTCGGAGGCTGCGGCGCCTGCCGGGATCATCGGGAAGCACTTCTCCTCGGGGTCGACGCGCGCATCCACGACCGCCGCCCGGCCGCAGGTCAGCGCCTCTTCGAGGGTGGGCTCGAGCTCATCCTCTGAGGAGACGGTGAACCCGGCCGCCCCGTAGGCCTCCGCGAGCTGCGCGTAGTCGGGGACCTGGTGCGTCAGGTGGGTCTGCGCGAAGCGCTCGTCATAGAACATCTCCTGCCACTGGCGCACCATCCCGAGCCAGCCGTTGTTCACGATCACGACGACGACGGGAAGGCCTTCGAGGACGGAGGTCGCCAGCTCCTGGCACGTCATCTGGAAGCAGCCGTCGCCGTCGACGCAGACCACGGTTGCGTCGGGCCGCGCAGCCTTCGCGCCGACTGCGGCGGGGACGCCGTAGCCCATCGTTCCCAGGCCTCCCGAGGTGATGAACGAGCGCGGCCGGTCGCAGACGAGGTACTGCATCGCCCACATCTGGTGCTGGCCCACTCCGGTGGTCCAGACGACGTCGTCGCGGCCCGCGGTGAGGTCGCGAAGCGACTCGAGGACGGTCTGCGGCTTGAGCGTGTCGCTCTTCGCGTAGCGGTAGGGGAACTGCTCCCGCCACGAGTCGATCGTGGCCTGCCACGCTTCCGGGCCCTTGCCGTTGGAGGCGCGGAGCTTCCGCACCTGGCTCGCGAGCTCGCCGAGGGCGACCTTGAGCGGGCCGACGACGGGGATGTCGGCGCGGCGGAGCTTGCCGATCTCGGCGGAGTCGATGTCGAGGTGGATGACCTTTGCGCCCGCCGCAAACGCGGAGAGCTTCCCGGTGACGCGGTCGTCGAAGCGGGATCCGACCGCGACGAGGAGGTCACACTTGTTCATGGCCCAGTTCGCCCACTTGGAACCGTGCATGCCGGGTGCGCCGTAGGCGAGCGGGTGCGAGTCCGGGAAGGCGCCCTTCGCCATGAGGGTGGTGATGACGGGGATGCCGCCGGCTTCCGCGAGCTCGAGGAGTTCGGCGCAGGCGTCGGCGTTGATCGTCCCGCCGCCGACGTAGAGCACCGGCTTCTCCGCGGCGGCAAGCGCCTCCGCCGCGGCCGCGATCTGCCGCGGATGCACGCGGACGGGCGGCTTCCACCCGGGAAGGTCGACATCGTCGGGGTAGCGGAAGTCGAACTCGGCCTCCTGGACGTCCTTCGCGATGTCGACGTGCACGGGGCCGCTGCGCCCGGTTTGCGCGACATGGAACGCGGCCTTCAGGACCCCAGGTAGCTCCTCCACGTTCTGGACGAGCCACGAGTGCTTGACGATCGGGAGCGTGATGCCGACGGCATCCGTCTCCTGGAAGGCGTCGGTGCCGATCAGATTCGTGCGCACCTGGCCCGTGATCGCGACCATCGGGGTCGAATCCATCCACGCGTCTGCAATCGGCGTGACGAGGTTCGTCGCACCGGGGCCGGAAGTGGCGATGGCGACGCCGACCTTGCCCGAGGCGCGGGCGTAGCCCTCGGCCATGTGGCCGGCGCCCTGCTCGTGACGGGCGAGGACGTGACGGACGTTCGAGCCCCGTGCGAATGCGTCGTAGAGCGGCAGGATCGCGCCGCCGGGAATGCCGAAGGCGACGTCGACGCCCTCGGCCTCGAGCGAGCGCAGGATCGCGTCGGAGCCGAGCATCTTCATGCGGCGAACTCCGTGTCCCGCCGCGCCGACGGGAGGCCGGCGAGGAGGACGTCCATGAACTGGCGCGTCGTGGCGGCTGCGCCGGACTCGACGAGGTCGGGCGTCCGCACGCCGCCCTCGATCGCTTCGGCGACTCCGCGCTCGAGCGTCTGCGCCGCCGCGCGCTCCCCAAGCCCCTCCCCGAGCATGAGTGAGGCGGCGAGGAGCATCGCCATCGGGTTGGCGACGCCCTGGCCCGCGATCTCGGGCGCCGACCCGTGGGTTGGGCCGAAGATCCCCATGCCGCTTGCGGACATTCGACCGGAGGCGACCATGCGCACGTCCTCGTGCGCGAACGCGGCCATGTTCGAGAGAGCCTCGGCGAAGACCTCCTGCGTGGCAATGACGTCGAAACGGGCCGGGTCGCCCGCGAGGACGGGGAGGACCAGCTCGACCGGGACGTGCTCGACGATCACGCCCGCGTGACGCTCGGTCGCGGCCTGCACCGCGGCGAACCATTCGGGGCTCGTGCCCACGGAGGTCACCTTTGCGCTCCGCTCACGCGCGAGCCGGAAGGCCCGCTCGATGGCGACCTGTTCGGCGTCCTCGGCGACCGGGCTCACGAGCGCGATGTCGCCTTCGCGGGCGAGTCGAACGCGCGTCACCCGCCACGTGAGGTCGAGCTCCGCCTTGACGCCCTCGAGCGCAGGCTCGCGCGTCGCAGCGATGAGCACGGCGTCGGCTTCGCGGCACGCGGCCCGCGTCGCAGGTGGAAGGGGATGTCCGAACCGTCGTATGGCGTCTCCGCCGAACGGGACATGCGCCTCGTCGACGGCGAACCCGTGCAGACGAGAGACGGCCTCGACGGCGCGGCTGGCTTCGGCCATCAGCTCAGGGCCGATGCCGTCACCGGCAAGGCAGGCGATCTTGTAGCGACGGGCTCTCATGGGACGGCGGCCTCCCGTTCGAAAACGTCGTAGAGCGTGACCTGCTTACGTTCGTCGGCAAGCTGCTTGAAGCGCTTGAACGCTTCGTTCAGCTCGTCGCCCTCGATCTGGATCCCGGCCTCCGCACATGCGAGCGCAAAGGCGTGCCGGCCGGAGTGCTTCCCGAGCGGCAGCGTCATCACGAGCCCGAGCTCGGTCGGGTCCATGATCTGGTAGGTCTGCGCGTCCTTCAGCATCCCGTCCTGGTGGATTCCGGCCTCGTGGGCGAAGGCGTTCGCGCCCACGATCGCCTTGCAGCGCTGGACGCTGTAGCCCGTCAGCCGTTCGACGAGGTGGGACGTCTTGCCGATCTCGCCGACGTTCACGCCGGTCTCGGCCTCGAACGACGTCTGGCGCACGCGAAGCGCCATGACGATCTCTTCGAGGGCGGCGTTGCCAGCCCGTTCGCCGAGGCCGTTGACGGTGCACTCGATCTGCGTCGCACCAGCGCGCACAGCGGCGAGCGAGTTTGCGACCGCGAGACCCAGGTCGTTGTGGCAGTGGACGGAGAGCGAGACCTCGGCCAGCTCGGGGCAGAGGTGCTGAACCTCGAGCAGGAAGGTGGCGTACTCGTCGGGCAGGCAGTAGCCGACCGTGTCGGGGAGGTTGATGGTGGTCGCGCCGGCCTCGATCGCCTCGCGGCAGACCTTGGCGACGAAGCGCGGATCGGAGCGGGTCGCGTCCTCGCAGGAGAACTCGACCTCGTCGGCCTTTGCGTTCGCGTAGCCGACGGCCCAGCGCGCCTGCTCGACGACCTCCGCCGGCTCGAGCCGGAGCTTCTTCTCCATATGGATCGGGCTCGTCGCGATGAAGACGTGGATGCGTGAGCGCCGCGCGTCCGCGAGCGACTCGGACGCCGCGTCGATGTCCTCTTTCCTGGTGCGGGCGAGAGATGCCACCGCGGGGCGCTCCACCGCGGCTGCCACGGCCCTCACGCCCTCGAAGTCGCCCGGCGAGGAGACCGCGAAGCCGGCCTCGACGACGTCGACTCCGAGACGGTCGAGCTGGGTGGCGATCTCCGCCTTCTCATGCGGCTGCAGCGCGATGCCGGGGGACTGCTCCCCGTCGCGCAGCGTCGTGTCGAAGATGGTGATCCTGCGTGCTGCCACTTGCTCCTCCTTCATGGGGTCTCCGGACCGGAGACGCACCTCGGGTGTCGTTTCGGTCGGCGTGTGCGCCTACGAAAGGCGCGTGGTCGCGTACTCCCCCTTAGCGGGGGAGAATGGCGATGAGGAGAAGGGCGATGAGGCCGAGCGACGCCAGGCCGACCGTTCCGGTGGCGGGCAACGCTGTCGCTGCAGACTTCATCCGCACGATTGGCGAAGTCTGCGGAAAGCTCACGGGGCTGTCAACCCCCAAGGGGTGATTCGCGCGGATCACGGCGCGAGCTCGTGCTCGAGCTGGCGCGCGAGGTCCTCGACCCAGCGGGTCTCCCCGCGGGAGCGAGACACGCGCGCGACCGCCGAGCGCAAGTCGCGGGAGGCCGCCTGTCGACGGCCCCGGGCGCCGAGAACGCGCGCACAGTAGACCGTGTCTCCACGCCAAGGGCCCCAGGCGACGCGAGCGGCTCTGATCTCCAGCTTCTCACCGGTCGCGGGCACGTCGACGACCATCGAGCCGTGGGGCTCCACGGGCTCGATCTCGAGGTGGGCGTCGGCCGGTCTCGAGCCGAAGGCAAGCAGCATGGCGAGCGGGTTGCCGGGGAAGTTGGCAGGGCGCTTCCGGTCCCCGACCGAGAGGCGTCGCTGGTGCGCGCAGCGCAGGCAGCGCGCGTACGCCCGCCACCGCCCCGAGATGGGATCACGGTACGTGAGCGACTCATACAGGTGGCCCGGCGGCCAGCCGAACCAACAGGCCAGACTAGGCATCTCCATTTGCATTAGACGTCACCGCAGTCAGTTAGTGTGGCCGTCACTCCCGTGAGCGCGTCCCAGCGACACCGAGGGGTCGTCCGCCGTCGTCGGCGCGGGGAGGGGCTCGAACGCGTTCTCGGCGCTCCGGCGCTGTTCGCGACCGCGTACGGCAACGTCGGCTCGTCGATCTACTACGCGCTCGGCGTCACCGCGCTCTACGCGCTCGGGCTCACCCCGGTCGTCTTCGTCATCGCGGGTCTCTTCTTCGCGGCCACCGCGGCCACGTACGCGGAGGGAACGGTTCGCTACCCGGAGGCCGGCGGGTCGTCGAGCTTCGCGCGCCATGCGTTCAACGAGACCGTCAGTTTCCTCGCCGCCTGGGCGCAGATGCTGAACTACGTCGCGACGATCGCCATCTCGGCGTTCTTCGTCCCGCACTACCTCTCCGTCTTCTGGGGTCCGCTGCGCGAGAACCCGTGGGACATCGTCGGAGGGATCATCGTCGTCGTCCTCCTCGCGGGCCTGAACGTGGTCGGGATCCAGGAGTCGACGCGCATCAACGTCGTGCTCGCGGTGATCGACTTCGCGACGCAGGTCCTCCTCGTCGCGCTCGGCTTCGTCCTCGTCTTCAGCCCGTCGATCCTCAGGGAGAACGTCATCTGGGGCGTCGCGCCGACCTGGAATCAGTTCTTCCTCGCGATCCCGGTGGCGATGCTGGCCTACACCGGGGTGGAGACCGTCTCCAACCTCGCCGAAGAGGCCCGCGAGCCTGCGCGCAGCGTGCCGAACGCCTACAAGCTCATCGCCGGCGCGGTCTTCGCCATCTACTTCACGCTGCCGATGATCGCACTCTCGGCGATGCCGGTCACGTTCGCGAGCGGCGAGTACTCGACCGTTCTCGGCCTCAACCCACCGGAGGGCTACGCGAACGACCCCGTCCTCGGGGTCGTGAAGAACCTGGGCATCACGGGCGACTTCCTCAAGGCGCTCGAGATCTACGTCGGCGTCCTGGCCGCGACGATCCTCTTCATCGCGACGAACGCGGGCGTGATCGGCGCCTCTCGGATCACGTACGCGATGGCGAGCTACCGGCAGCTGCCCGCGCTCTTCCGGCGGCTCCACCCGCGCTTCACGACGCCGTGGGTGGCGATCGTCGTTTTCGCGGGGCTGATCCCCATCCTCACCATCCTCCCGGGAAGGACGACGTTCCTCGGGACGATCTACGCGTTCGGCGCGACGCTCTCGTTCACCGTCGCGCACTCAGCGATCATCGCCCTCCGCGTGCGCCGCCGCGACGAGGAGATGGTTTTCCGCGCGCGCCCGAACTGGCGCCTCCGCGGAATCGACTGGCCGCTCTTCGCGATCTTCGGCGGCCTCGGGACCGGCCTTTCCTGGCTCGTCATCGTCGTGCAGCAGCCCGCCACGCGCTGGACCGGGCTGGGCTGGCTCATCGCGGGTCTCCTCTTCTACTTCGTCTACCGGCGAAGATTCGTGCACGAACCACTGTCGACCACCGTGCGTGCGCCCGCACTCGTCCTCGGACCCTCGCTCGAGCTCATGTACCGCACCATCGTCGTCCCGGTGGTGCGCAGCGCAGAGTCGGAGGAGGCGCTTGTCGCGGCGGCGCGCCTCGCGGCCGACCGGCGCGCGACGATCGCCGCCGTGCATGTGCTCGAGGTGCCGCTCGAGCTGCCGCTGGACGCTCCGCTCCCCGAGCTCGAGGCGGAAGGGAACGATCTGCTCGAAGAGGCGCGGGCTCTTGTCGAGGGCTACGGCGTACGCGTCGTGACGCGTCTCTCGCGCGCGCGGCGCGCTGGCCCCGCCATCGTCGAGGAGGCGGCTCGGCGGCAAGCGGAGCTCGTCGTCATCGGTGCCCGGCGGCGAATGGCGCGCGGGAAGACGCCGATCTTCGGGCGCACGGTCGACCACGTTCTCAAGGAGAGCTCGTCACGCGTTCTGCTCGCGGCTACTCGGAAAGCGGCATGACGCCCGATCTGCGCCTCCGGGTGACGACGGTGCTCTCGCGGGTGATGATCGTTCTCGGGGTCGTGCTCCTGGTCGAGACGGCAATCGTCGGCGGCGGGCTCGGATACCTGCTCGGCGCCCTGCTCGTTCTCGGCGGCGTCGGCCGGTTGTACGTTTCCTCTAGGTAAGTGCCCCATCCGGCAATGCCCACCATGTCCCCTGCGGCTGTAAGGCCGCGCGATCGGCGTCCTCGGTCGCGCCCATGCTTGCGAGCATGAAAACGACCTGCGTCCTGGTCTCGCTTGCCTTTCGCGCGCAGGGAACGTGGCAGCAGTACCGGAAGGAACACTGATGGCCAAGAAGCTCCCCGGTCTCGCGCGCGTTCTCGGGGCGGGCTCGCTCGCATCGGTCGCCTACGGCGAGATCGGGTCGTCGGTCTACTTCGCGCTCGGCGTCGTCGCGCTCTATGCGCTCGGCGCGACGCCGTGGGTCCTGCTCGCGGTGGGCGCGCTCTTCCTTCTTGTCTCGGCGTCGTATGCGGAGGGCACGTCTGCCCTTCCGGAGACCGGTGGAGCAGCGACGTTCGTCCGGCGGGCGTTCAACGATCCCGCCGGCTTCATCACCGGCTGGGCGCTCTTCCTCGACTACCTGATCGTCATCGCGCTCGCCGGCCTGTTCGTCCCGCACTACATCGGCACGGCGATCGGGTGGGATGCGATCACCGATTCGCCCTGGGACGTTGTCTTCGGCGTCGCCGCCATTCTCGGCGTGGCCGGGATCCGGCTCGTCCGCCGCGCGCGGATGTACACGGCGGCCATCTTCATCGCCGTGCTTGCCGTCCTCTCGCACCTGCTCCTCATCGGGTTCGGCTTCGGGCTTCTGCTCTCGCGGGAGGGCTTCGGCAGTGGAATCGATTTCGGAACGGCACCGACGTGGAACTCGCTCGTCTTCTCGCTCTCGCTCGCCATGCTCGCCTTCACGGGGCTCGAGACCGTCGCGAACCTCGCCGCCGAAGTACGGGAACCAGGCAAGGCCCTGCCGAGGAGCCTTTTCGCAGGGATCGGCGCGGTCGTCCTCGTGTCCTTCGCCATCGCCGCGGTGGGACTGTCGGCCTATCCGCCGCACCCGGATCCGGCCGGGCCGGACGGTTGGGCGACGGACCTCGGGACGACCTGGATCCGGGCGCCGCTCGTCGGGATCTCGGAAGCCTTCGGCGGCTCGCTTCCCGATGCCGCCGTCGACACGATCAAGGTCTTCATCGGGTTGACCGGTGCGATCATCCTCGTCTCGGCCATCGCCACGTCGCTCTCCGGCGCCGGACGGCTCGCCTACTCCCTCGGCCAACGGGCGATGCTGCCGCGCTCGTTCGGGCGTCTGAACCAGCGGACCTTCATCGCCCCGGCCTCGATCGTCAGCGGCGCGGCGATCGCTGCCGCGCTCGTCGTCGTTGCCGATGTCGTCGGGAAGGAGGTGACGTTCCTCGCGAGCCTCTACAGCTTCGGCGCGCTCATCGCCTTCACTGCTGCGCAGCTCGCGGTCATCCGACTGCGCTTCACGGAGCCCGACCTGGCTCGGCCGTACCGCGTGCCCGGCAACGTCCGCCTCCGCGGGGTGTCCGTTCCGCTGGCGGCGCTCATCGGCGCGCCGCTGACGTTCGCGCTCTGGATCGCCGCGCTCTACACGCATGGGGCGGCGCGAATCGCGGGCTCGGTGTGGCTCGTTCTCGGCGCGATCCTCTTCGTGGCCGTGCGCCGCGCGCGCCACGAGCCGTTGCTCGAGCACGTCGAGCCGGCGATCGCCGACCTCGTCCCCGATGTGGAGGGCGTCTACGAGCGCATCCTCGTTCCCGTGAAGCTCGGGCAGATCGGGGAGGAGATGCTCGCCACTGCGATCCGCCTGGCCGAGGAGCGCGGCTGCGCGGTGCGCGCCCTTCACGTCATCAAGGTGCCGCTCGACCTGCCCATCGACGCGGAGATGACCGACGAGGAGGAGCGCGCCGAGGCGTCGCTCGCCGAGGCGAAGCTGCTCGCGGCGGAGCACGGGGTGCAGGTCGAAGGCGAGATCGTCCGCGGTCGCGCCATCGGCGAGGCGATCGTCGACCAGGCGACCGGGGACGGCGTCGACCTCATCCTGCTCGGCTCGGCGCCCCGCTGGCGGCGCCAGTCGCGTTTCTTCAGTCCGACGGTCGACTACGTCCTGCGCCGTGCGCCGTGCGAGGTGATGGTGGTCACGTATCCCCAAGGAGTCCTGGAGGAATAGTCTTCCGCCGGTGAAGGCTCTCATCGTCGGCGTCGGGAGAGTGGGCTCGGCCGTGGCCAAGCGCCTCCAGAAGGAGGGCTGGGAGGTCGTCGTCATCGACGAGAGCGAGGAGGCGCTCGCCCGACTCGGCGCGAACTGGAGCGGGGAGTTCCACCTCGGGCACGGGATGGACACGTCCGTTCTCGAGGACGCGGGCATCGGCGAGGCGGACGCGTTCATCGCCTCGACGGACGGTGACAACACGAACATCGTCATCGCCCAGGTCGCGAAGCGCCGCTACGAGGTTCCCGCCGTGGCCGTGCGCATCCTCGACCCGGCGCGGGCCGACTTCTATTCCGGCCGCGGGTTCGACGTGATCTCGCCGACGAAGACCGCGATCGGAGAGCTCACGGATTGCGTCCTCTCCGCGGCGGCTGACTGATGTTCGTCGTCGTCGCCGGCGGCGGCAAGGTGGGCGTGAGCGTGACGCGCACGCTCCTCGGCCTCGGGCACGAGGTCGTGCTCGTGGAGCAGGTGCAGCCGCGTTACGAGCGCCTCGAGGAGGAGTTTCAGCACCGGGCCATCCACGGCGACGCGACCGAGATCTTCGTCCTCGAGCAAGCGGGTCTCGGCCGGCCGCCGGACATTCTGGTCGCGGTGACCGGCGACGACGAGGACAACATCGTCATCTGCCAGCTGGCCAGGGAGAAATACGGCGTCCCGAAGGTGATCGCGCGGGTCAACGACCCGCGGAACGAGCCGCACTTCGACCTTCTCGGGATCTCGCCGACGGTGTCCGCGACCTCCATGGTGCTGGCGCTCGTCGAGCACGAGGTGCCGCAGCACGAGCTCGTCCATCTGCTCGAGCTGCGCAAGGAAAACCTCGAGATCGTCGAGGTCGAGATCAAGAAGAGCTCCTCCGCGGCCGGGAAGCGCGTCGAGGAGCTGCACCTGCCGCACACCGCGCGGCTCATCTCCGTCGTCAGGGACGGCCGGGCCGAGATCGCGGTCGGCTCGACCGAGCTGCACGCGGGCGACCAAGTGCTGGCCATCCTCGAGCCCGGGAGCGAGGACGATCTACGCTCGGTGCTGCTCTCAGCGTGAGCGCTTTGGATCGTCCGGGCCGCCGGGCCCGAGGAACTCGTGGTTGGGCGACTCGCGGACGACTTCGCCGGTCGTCGTCTACGACCCGGCGAGAGCGAAGAACCAGACGAGCGCGCCGATCGCCGCAGCGGCTCGCTACTCCGGGTAGTGCCGCCCGTGGTAGGCGATGAGCGTACAGAGCAGGCCGACGAGACCGATTCCGGGGCCGACCTCGTAGACGAGGCGGGCGTCGTCGGTTCTCGCGACGTCGAGGAGGAGACCTCCGACGCCGACCCAGACCGACGCGAGGATGGCGGGAAGGAGGGTGAGGATGACCGCCCAGTCGTGCCAGGGGCGGCCGTGACGCTCCCAGTGCACGTACGAGATCAGCGCCAGCAGAACCACGAGGGAGGCCGGGAGGATGCCGGTCCAGGCTTCTCCCGAACGCACGGCTACCCAGAGCCCGAGCACGACCGCGCCGGCGGTCAGGTACTTGGGCATCAGGTCGTCCGCGAGAAGCGGTGCACCGCTTCGAGAAGCTCGCGGCTCTTCTCCGCGGCGACCTCTGCGTCGCCCGATTCGAGCGCCCCTGCGACGCAATGGTTCACGTGCTCGTCGAGGATCTTGAAGGCGACGGTCTCCAGCGCGGTCGTGGCGGCGGCGATCTGGGTGAGAATGTCGATGCAATAGCGCTCGTCCTCGACCATGCGCTCGATGCCCCGCACCTGCCCCTCGATCCGGTGCAGGCGTTTGACGAGGGCTTCCTTCTCGCCCACGTAACCGTGTGTCATGACTCCTCCCTCGGGCTCGAGAAGCGGCGAAGGCGCAGGCTGTTCGTGACCACGAAGACGCTCGAGAACGCCATCGCGCCCGCCGCGACCATCGGGTTCAGCAGGCCGGCCGCCGCAAGCGGGATGGCGGCCACGTTGTAGGCGAAGGCCCAGAAGAGATTTCCCTTGATCGTGTCGAGCACGCGGCGCGAGAGCCTGATCGCGTCGGCTGCGGCCCGCAGATCGCCGGAGACCAGCGTGAGGTCGCTCGCCTCCATCGCGATGTGGGTCCCGGTCCCGAGGGCAAGCCCGAGGTCCGCCTCCGCAAGGGCAGGCGCGTCGTTGATCCCGTCTCCGACCATGGCGACGACCTCTCCCTCCGACTGGAGCCGGCGTACCTCGGAGGCTTTCCCTTGCGGTAAGACGCCTGCAAGGAACCGCTCGATGCCGACCGTCCCGGCGACCTCCTGGGCAGCGCTCTCCGAGTCGCCGGTCAGAAGGATCGGAGTGAGCCCGAGCTTGCGCAGCTCGGTGACGGCCTCGGCGCTCGTCGGCTTCACCGCGTCCTCGATGACCAGGCGGCCCACGGGCGAGCCGTCCACGGTGAGCCTGCCGCTGCCGATCTCGACGCGATGTCCTTCCACGAGGCCGGAGACACCGATCCCGGGAACGCTCGCGAACCCCTCGACTGGGGGCAGGCTCCCGAAGCGCGCGCGTGCCGCCTCGGCGACGGCTCGCCCAATGGGATGCTCGCTCGCCTCCTCGACGGCGCCCGCGAGCCGAAGCGCCTCGGCGCTCAGCCCGCTCTCCACGAGGCGAATCCGGCCCGTCGTCACCGTCCCCGTCTTGTCGAGGACGATTGTCGTGACCGCGCGCGTCCGCTCGAGGACCTCCGGGCCGCGGATGAGGATCCCGAGCTGGGCGCCCCGCCCTGTGCCCACGACCAGCGCTGTCGGCGTCGCGAGCCCGAGGGCGCACGGGCAGGCGATGATCAGTACCGCGACAGCGGCCGTGAACGCATCGCTCGCGTCGCCTGACGCCGCGAGCCAGCCTACGAGCGTGCCGAGCGCGATTGCGAGCACGACCGGCACGAAGATCGACGAGATGCGGTCGGCCAGACGCTGGACGGGGGCCTTCCCTGTCTGCGCCTGCTCGACGAGCCGTGTGATCTGGGCCAGCGCGGTGTCCGCTCCGATCCTGGTCGCCTGGACAACGAGCCGCCCGGAGACGTTGATCGTCGCGCCGGCGACCTCGTCTCCCGACGCCGTGTCCTCCGGCACCGGCTCGCCGGTGAGCATCGAGCGGTCGACGGTCGAGACGCCCTCGACGACGACGCCGTCGGTCGGAATCTTCTCGCCGGGCCGTACGACGAAGAGATCGCCGACGGCCAGCTCCGCGACCGGCACGGACACCTCGGCGCCGTCCCGAAGGACGCTCGCCTCCCTCGCACCGAGCTCCGCCAGCGATCGCAGCGCCTCGCCGGAGCGGCGGCGTGCGCCCGCCTCGAGATACCGCCCGAGCAGGACCAGGGTCGTGATCACCGCGGCGACCTCGAAGTACGTGTGCGCGTCGTCGACCGCGATGAGGGCGACGATCGACCAGGCCCAGGCCGACAGCGTGCCGAGGGAGACCAGGGTGTCCATGGTCACGGCTCCGTGCCTGATCTCCATGAATGTCGCGCGGTGGAAGGGCAGGCCGGCCCAGAAGACGACAGGCGTGGCGAGCGCGAAAGCCAGCCATTCCCAGCCGCCGAACTGGAGGGGGCCCACCATCGCGAGCAGGGTGAGCGGGATGGACAGGACGAGTGCGACGCCGAGCCGGAGACGGAGCGCCGCGCCGATGTCCGCGCGTGGCGCGCCTGCGCCCGACGGGACCGCGTGGTAGCCGGCGTCTTCGACGGCTCCGACGAGCTGGGGCACGCCCACGCTCCCGGCGTCGAAGCGAATAGCGGCCTTCTCGGTCGCGAGGTTGACTGATGCTTCGACGCCCTCCATGCCGTTGAGGCGCCGCTCGATGCGCGAAGCGCAGCCCGCGCAGGTCATCCCTTCGAGCTCGAGCGTGATCTCGGCCACGCTCCGATGATACCCCCTAGGGGTAAATCATGTGATTATCGATCACGTGCCCGGCCATGTTCACCGAGCGCAGGCGCAGAGCGTTCTTTCCCACGACGAGATACAGGAAGCCGTGGCTGCTGCTCCCGAACGCGCGGGCGGGATATCCAGCCGGGCAGGTGCGAAGCGAGTAGAGCTCCTGTCCGCCTCCGCCGTGGACCACGTACGTGACGCCATTGTGCGGCGCGAAGCGCTGGTAGTCGTGGTCGTGGCCGTTCAATACGAGGGTGACGCCGTACTGCTCGAACAGCGGCACCCAGCGCGAGACGACGGCCGGATTGCTCAGGTACCCCCCGCACGAGTAGGCCGGGTGATGGAAGACCACGATCTTCCACTTCGCGGTCGAGGCGGCGAGATGCCGGCGAAGCCACGTCGTCTGCGTCTGGCCGACGGAGTTCGAGTTGAGGACGAAGATGTCGAGATCGCGGCGCGAGCTCTCGTAGTACTTCGCGGGCATGCGCAGCGAGCCGAACTCGTAGCGTCCCTCCTGAACGAGCACGTCGTGGTTGCCGAGCGCGCCTCGCACCCACACATCCGCGGGCCGCAGCCACCCAAAGGCGTCCCTCCAGTTTTGCCGGAAGGCCGTCGGGCTCCGCGTGTAGTCGTTGTCGCCGAGCGTGAGCAGGACGTTCGCCGGATTGTTCTTGTCCCACGCGCGAATCGCGCTACCGGTGGCCCGCTCGGTCGCTCCCCCGACGCCGAAGTCGCCGACGGCGAGGATCCGCGTCGCGGCGGCCGACTGGCCTGCGAAGGCAAGGGCGACCCCGAGCGCGGCGATGACCATGACTCGACGCACCGCGTCGGTTGTAGCATGCCGCGCGCTCATGCGACTCAGTCTCGTCCCCCGGCCGGCAGAGTTTTACGAGCTACTCACAGAGGCCGGTGTGAACGCGCTCGACGCGGCGCAGAAGGCCGAGACGCGCTTTCGCGAGTTTCCGAGCTCGTCGATCACCCAGGCGGACGTCAAGAACGCCGAACGCGAGGGCGACCGCATCACGCGCGACCTCATTCGCCTCCTCAACACGCAGTACGTGACGCCGTTCGATCGCGAGGACATCTTCGCGCTCGCCACTGCGATCGACGACGTGGTCGACCACATCGAGGAGTCGACCGACCTCCTGGAGCTCTACGGCGTCGAGTCGCCGACGCGCCAGGCCATCGAGCAGGCGCGCATCCTCGCGGCGGCCGTCGGCCACCTCAGCGCCGCGCTCGCGAGCCTCAAGTCGCAGCGCGGCGTGCAGGAGGAGTTGATCAAGCTGAAGGAGCTCGAGGACGAGGGCGACCGCGTCGTCCGAGACGCCATCGCCGACCTCTTCCGGGACGAGCGCATCGACCCCCTCATCGTGATCCGCTGGAAGGACATCTTCGAGGCGCTCGAGGACGCGCTCGACGCCTGCGAAACGGCCGCGAACGTCGTCGGCAACATCGTCGTGAAAAACGCCTAGTCCGCCGTGGAAGACCTCACGCTCGTCGCCGTCGTCGCGGTCGCGCTCTTCTTCGACTTCACCAACGGGTTCCACGACACGGCGAACTCGATCGCAACGAGCGTCTCGACGCGCGCGCTGTCGCCGCGAGTCGCGGTGCTCATGTCGGCGGTCCTCAACTTCGCCGGCGCGTTCGTCTCCTTCAAGGTCGCGGCCACGATCGCGAGCGGGCTCGTCAACTCGGAGGCCATCACCCTGAAGATCGTGCTCGCCGGGCTCGTCGGCGCGATCACCTGGAACCTGATCACGTGGTACCTGGGTCTGCCATCGAGCTCGAGCCACGCCCTGATCGGCGGGGTCGTCGGCTCGGGCATCGCTGCGGCGGGCCTCGACGTCGTGAACTGGCACGGCCTCGTGCACAAAGTGCTCATTCCGTCGCTCGCCGCGCCGTTCCTCGGCATCGTGCTCGCGGCGCTCATCATGCTCGTGCTCCTCTGGATCGTGCGCCGCCGGCATCCGGGGATCGTCAACAGGGTCTTCCGCCGGCTGCAGATCGTCTCTGGCGGGTTCGTGGCCTTCACGCACGGGACGAACGACGCCCAGAAGACGATGGGGATCATCTCGCTCGCGCTCGTCGTCTCCGGCCATCTCGACGAGGACTTCTCGAGACCACCGACATGGGTGATTTTCAGCGCGGCGCTGGCGATGGCTGCGGGCACGTACGCGGGCGGTTGGCGAATCATCAAGACGCTCGGTCAACGCGTCGCGAAGCTCGACCCGCCGCAGGGCTTCGCCGCGCAGACCTCCTGCGCGACGATCCTCTGGCTCACCGCGCACTACGGCTACCCGGTCTCGACCACGCACACGATCTCCGGCTCGGTGCTGGGCGCCGGGGCGACGCGCAGGCTTTCCGCGGTTCGCTGGGGAGTCGCGGGGAACATCCTGACCGCGTGG
>DATAOL010000086.1:0-10679 GCA_036265755.1 Gaiellaceae bacterium
CGGGTCGACGTTCGCGCAGGCATGGAAGAAGACCTGCTCGTAGTCGTGCACGTCCACGAACTCGTCGACGACGACGACCGACTTCGAGAGCGAGAGCATCCCGAGGCCCCAGATCGCGTGCATGACCTTCTTGGCGTGCCCGGGGAACGCCTTGCGGATCGAGACGATGACACAGTTGTGGAAGGCGCCGGCCACGGGGAGGTCGTAGTCCACGATCTCCGGGACCGTCATTCGGATCGCGGGCAGGAAGATCCGCTCGGTCGCCTTGCCGAGCCAGGCGTCCTCGGCCGGGGGGACGCCGACCACGATCGACGGGTAGATCGCGTCGCGGCGCATCGTCATGCACGTCAGGTGGAAGACCGGGAAGGGTTCCGGCGGCGAGTAGTAGCCGGTGTGGTCGCCGAACGGCCCCTCCGTCCCGAGCTCGCCCTTCTCGATGTAGCCCTCGAGGACGATCTCGGCGTTCGCGGGCACCTCGAGGTCGACCGTCTTCCCCTGGACGAGCTCCACCGCCTCGCCGCGGAGGAACCCCGCGAGCATGAACTCGTCGATGTGCTTCGGAAGCGGAGCGCTCGCCGAGTACGTCGTCACCGGGTCGCACCCGAGCGCGACCGCGACGTCGAGCCGGTCGCCCATCCCGCGCCAGTCGGCGGCCCCGTCCTTGTGGATCTGCCAGTGCATGAACGTCGTCTGCGCGTCGATCTTCTGCATGCGGTACATGCCGACGTTGCGGGTGCCAGTGCGCGGGTCCCTGGTGATGACGGCCGGCAAGGTGACGAACGGGGCGGGGTCTCCGGGCCAGCAATGCTGGATCGGAAGGAGATCGAGGTTCGGCTCGAGGACGACCTCCTGCACCGGGCCGCTCCGCACCGACTTCGGCATCGAGTCGGCGAGGCGCTTGAGCTTCCCGAGCCCCTTGACCTTCTCCACGAGCCCCTGGGGCGGCTGCATCTCGAGCACGTCCTCGAGCTTCTGGCCTACGGCATCGAGCGACGGCTCTCCGAAGGCCATCGCCATGCGCCGCGCGGTACCGAACTGGTTCGCGAGGAGAGGGTGCTCGGAGCCCTTCGGGTTCTTGAAGAGAAGGGCCGGGCCGCCGGACTTCACGGTCCGGTCGACGATCTCGGTCACCTCGAGATAGGGGTCGACCTCGGCGTCGATCTCGACCAGCTCGCCGGCACGGCGAAGCTCGTCGATCCAGGAGCGCAGGTCAGCGGCCGGCACGCCTTTGAGTCTATGGCCCTGACTGAGGGCCTGGGGGACGCTGCTGAAGAGAGGCGAGCCCGAGCGCTAGTACGCGCGGCGGGCGGCGCGGCGGTCCTTGCGCTTGTGCGTCAGGTAGCGCAGGAGCTGTCCGATCAGGATCACGCCGAGGAAGACGGCCCCGACTGCGAGCATGACCAGGACGACGTCGCGGCCTTCCTGCGCCGGCGACTTCTCCGCGGCGAGGACGAGTGCGCTGACGAAGGCGGTCATGGCGGCCCGATCCTACTCCACCCGTTGGGCGTGGAGGGCGAGGGCCCGGTCGCGCGCATCGCCCCTCGCCTGCGGGTCGCCGTCGAGGGCGGTGACGGTCGCGGCCCAGGCCTCTCCGTCGCCGGGCAAGCCCTCCGCCCGGAGGTGTGCGCAGAGCGAGAGGAGCTCGGAGAGCGCGCCGACTGCCTCTACGTCCCCGAGGCTCGCAATGCGCACGAGACCGTGGGCGTATAGATAGTCGCCGAGGAGGATCCGAGTGTCTCGGTCCTCCGCCTGGAAGAGGCGAGGCCGCCCGTAGTGGAGCAGGTAGCCCTCGTAGATCGTCTCGAGCCCGACGGCGAAGCGACCCGGCGCGAGGGACGAGAAGACCGGTTGCTCCTCACGATCCCCTTCGGGACGGAGCGCCGCGGCCCAGAGCTGGCTCTCACGACCGGCTTCGACGGCGATCGTGTCCCAGATGGATGCGGTGCTAGCTGCCAATGAGCTCCCGCGCGGCCTCGACGGTGCGCTCGACCTCGGCCGGCCCGTGCGCCGTCGACACGAACATGGCCTCGAACTGGGACGGCGCGAGGTAGACGCCGCGATCGAGCAGGTGGCGGAAGAGTTCGCCGTAGCGCTCGGTGTCCGACTGCCGCGCGTCGGCGAAGTCGCGCACCGGGCCGTCGTGGAAGAACGCGGTCAGCATCGCCCCGACTCGCTGCACGGTCAGGCCCGGAAGGGAGAGGCCCTCTTCGAGCGCCGCTCCGGTCTTCTCGAGCCGGCGGTAGACCTCGGGGTCGCGGAGCCGGCGGAGGACGACGAGCGCGGCCGCCGTGGCGAGCGGGTTGCCCGACAACGTGCCGGCCTGGTAGACGGGCCCCGCGGGGGCGAGCTCGTCCATCACGTCCGCTCGGCCGCCGAACGCGGCGAGCGGGAGGCCGCCGCCGGCGATCTTGCCGAGGACGGTCAGGTCGGGCGTGACGCCATAGACCTCCTGCGCGCCACCGCGCGCGACACGGAACCCGGTGATGACCTCGTCGAAGACGAGGAGCGCGCCCCAAGCGTCGCAGAGTGCCCGCAAAGCTTCGAGGAATCCCGGCTCCGGCGGGACGACGCCCATGTTTCCCGCCACGGGCTCGACGATCACGGCGGCAAGGCTCACCCCGCACCGTTCGACGGCTGCGGCCGCCGCGTCGACGTCGTTGTAGGGGGTGACGACCGTGTCGCCCGCCGCGCCCTTGGGGACCCCTGGGCTCGAGGGGAGAGCGAGCGTCGCGAGGCCTGAGCCCGCCTCCGCCAGCAGTGCGTCGGCGTGGCCGTGGTAGCAACCCGCGAACTTGAGGATTCGGTCGCGGCGGGTCGCCCCGCGGGCGAGCCGGAGCGCGCTCATCGCCGCCTCCGTGCCCGAGGAGACCAGACGCACCTTTTCGATCGACGGAACCGCGTCGACGATCTCCTCCGCGAGCTCGACCTCGCGCTCGGTCGGAGCCCCGAAGGTCGTCCCGTCGGCGGCGGCGTCCTGCACCGCCTCCACGATCTCGGGATCCGCGTGGCCGAAGACCAGCGGCCCCCACGACATCACCCAGTCGACGTATCGGCGGCCGTCGGTGTCCTCCAGGTAGGCGCCCTCGCCCCGGCGCGCGAAGAACGGCTCGCCGTCGCCGACCGACCTCCACGCGCGTACGGGAGAGTTGACGCCCCCGGGAATCAGCGCCCGGGCGCGCCGAAAGAGGCTCACTCCGACAGCCAGCCCGCCAGCTCCTTCGCCCAGTAGGACACGATCACGTCCGCACCCGCGCGCTTGATCGCGGTCAGGCTCTCGAGTGCGGCAGCGCGCTCGTCGAGCCAGCCGCGCGCGGCGGCCGCCTTCACCATCGCGTACTCGCCACTCACGTTGTAGGCGAATATCGGGACGTCGAAGCGCGCGCGTGCGGCGGCGATCACGTCGAGCGACGGCAGCGCCGGCTTGATCATGAGCGCGTCGGCTCCCTCGGCGAGGTCGAGCTCGCACTCCCGCAGGGCCTCGCGAGCGTTCGCAGGATCCATCTGGTAGCTGCGCCGATCGCCGAACGCCGGAGCAGAATCGGCGGCTTCGCGGAACGGGCCGTAGAACGCGGACGCGGCCTTCGCCGCGTAGGAGAGGATCGGAACCTGCTCGAAGCCCTCGCCGTCGAGGGCGCCGCGGATTGCGCCCACCCGCCCGTCCATCATGTCGCTAGGGCAGACGGCGTGCGCGCCCGCCTCGGCATGGCTGAGGGCTGTCTTCGCCAGGAGCTCGAGGGAGAGGTCGTTGACGATCTCGTCCCCGTCGACCACACCGCAGTGTCCGTGCGAGGTGTACTCGCAGAGGCAGACGTCGGTCAGGAGAACGAGGTCGGGCGCACTCTCGGCGAGCGCGCGCAGGGCCCGTTGCACGATGCCGTCCTCGTCGTAGGCACCCGAAGCCGCGTCGTCCTTCCCCTCTGGAATGCCGAAGAGAAGGACGGCGCCGATCCCGCGGCCGAGGAGCTCGTCCGCTTCCGCCGCGAGGCGGTCGACCGAGAGCTGGGCGATCCCGGGCAGGCCCTCGAGAGGGCGCTCCACCCCCGAGCCCGGACAGACGAAGAGCGGGAAGACGAAGTCGCGCACGTCGAGCCGCGTCTCCCGGACGAGCTCCCGCAGTGCCCCGGTGCGCCGGAAACGCCGGAGGCGTGTGGCCGGAAAGGTGCTCACGCCAGCAATCTTCGCATTCCCAGCCTGGCCGCCGCCCCGAAAGCCACGGCGAGCCCGACGAGCCAGAACGCCTCGCGCAAGAGCGTCCCCCACGGGTGGTTGTCGTAGAGCGCCGACTGGAAGAAATCGACCGCATGGGAGAACGGAAAGGCCATCGAGATCCAACGGGCGGCCTCGACGGTCCCGGCAGGCAGGAGCCCGAGCAGGACCAGTGGAAGGGCCACGAGGAAGGCGACGAGAACCGCCGTCCTCGCTTCGCGCGAGACGACTCCGACGAGCACGCCGAACGCGCCGAAGGCCGCGCCGGCCGCGACGAGCCCGAGCGCGAGCAGCGGCAGCCTCGACCACGGCTCACCGCCGGTGACGTCGGTCGCCGACGCGAGCACTCCGAAGACGAGCGCGATCACGGTGCCGAGCACGACGGCGACGAGGACCGCGAGCACGACCTTCACGACGACGAGGTCCGTGAGGCTCACGAGCCCGCGCGCAAGCCGGCCGATGACGTTCTCGTCCCGCTCGGAGGCGATGGCCGCGGCCGCGAGGAGGACGCAGATGAAGGCGAGTGTGAGGGCGAGCGCATAGGCCTGCAGCTGGGCCGAGAGCAGCCAGGAACGGCCGGCGTTCGAGTCGATCTGCAGCTCGATCGGATTCGCGGTCGCGCGAAGCGACTCGTCGGATGCGCCGAGGGCGAGCGTCGCCTGACGGACGAAGTTGGAGAGCTCGCGCGCCCGCTCGGCGACGACGGGATCTTTCGTCGTCTGCTCGATCTCGGCGAGCATCTCGCCGGCCCGCTGCAGGCCGACGACGTCGAATTCGTTGCCGAGGAAGGTGCCGTTCCCTCCGTCGACGATGAGCTTCACGTACTTGAGGTTCGCGTTGATGTAGGCGTCCTGGAGCCGTTGGTTGAGTTCGTACACGAGCGCCTGGGTCTGCTGTTCGACCCGGGTCGCCACGCCGCCTCGAGCGGTCTTGAGGACGAGCTGCGGGCTCTGGACCATCCCGCGCAGGCGCGAGGCGAATCCGCGCGGGACGACGATCTCGGCGTCCACTTCGCCGTTCGCCAGCTTGCGGTCCGCCTCGGCCTGGTCCATCTCTACGAGCTCCGCGGACTTGTTCACCTGTTCGAGGACCGCGGGGACGTTGAACCGCTGCCCACCGACCGTGAGCGTGTCGGGGAGCCGGTCCAGGTCGACGAACGCGATGGTCGGGCGGTCGCTCGCGTAGCGGACGACGGCCCCGACGAGCGCCGCGAAGACGAGTGGATAGATGACCAGCGCCGCGACGAGTACGGGCGAGCGTCCGAGGATGCGGAGGTCCTTGCCGAGGAGGAGGCGCACTCGTTTCATGCGAAGACGTCGGCCTCCGGAGAGCGCTCGAACTCCTCCAGCGTTCCCTCGAAGACGAGCTTTCCGCCCACGAGCACGGCGACGCGCGTCGCGAAGCGCTCGAGCTCCTCGAGATTCTGTGTCGCGAAGACGACCGCGCCACCTCGCTCCCGCACCTGGCTCGCGATCTCCCATAGGTTGCGCCGCTGGCGCGGATCGAGGGACGCCGTCGGCTCGTCGAGCAGGAGGACGTCGGGCCTGGCGAGGAGCGCGACCGCGAGGTTGAGCCGCTGCTGGTTCCCCGCCGAGAGCTCGGCGGTCTTGCGTCCGTCGTCCGGAAGGTCGAGCAGCTCGAGAAACCGCTCCGCGACCTGCTCCGCGTCGGGCACGGCCTCGAGCCGCGCGAAGAGCTCGAGGTTCTCCCGCGGCGACAGGCGCTGGTAGTGGGCGGGGCGCTGCGGCACCCAGCCGACCTTCGGGCCGCCGTGGTTCGTCCCGCTCGAAACCGAGCCCTCGCTCGTGTCGAGCGCGCCGGCGAGGATGGAGAGAAGGGTCGACTTCCCGGCCCCGTTGGGGCCGATGAGACCGAGTGCATCTCCGGGGTTGACGTCGAGGCTCGTCGGCGCGAGCGCGACGATCCGCCCGTACCTCCGGCCGACCCCGTCTGCGCTGAGCAACGGCTCCGTCAGCGTCCGGCGTCCCTGGCAAGGTGGAAGCGAAGGACGGCCAACACGCCGCAAGGCTACCAATGCGCCACGCGACCCGTCCCTACGATCACACGCAAGAAAACCCTGCAAAGGACGGGAATGTCGTAGGGCTTCGTCCTCCACCCTGGGACTGGTCGTTCGAGACCGACGGCGCGCTCGCCCTCGCGCCGAAGCCGCGGGAGGACGAGGGTATGCGTTTGAAAGGAGTGGGCACCTCCGCTAGCGTGCCGCGGATGGCCCAGCCCCAGGCTCCCGGGCTTGCCTACCGCGCCGCCCGGCGACAAGCCGAACGCCAGGCGATGCGCGCGAAGGTTCGCAGGGCGCGACGGACGGCCGCACTCGCGGTCGTGGCGTGCGTCTGCCTCGTCGTGCTCCTGCTCACGGCCTTCGGCTCAGGCAAGAGTTCGACGGCCACGAACACCGGCCCCGCTCCGTCCGGACGTCTGCTGCCGGCAGGGCCTCCGCGCGCACAGATCGTCGCCCTTCAGGACACGCTGCGGATCCAGCTGCCGGTGAACCAGAGCCGTGTGACGGCAATCGGCTACCACTCGTCCGGTTCCTCGGCGCTCGCTCTCGATCCGATCGGCACGCAGGCGAACGCCGGCCTCGTGAAGCGTCTCGTGAACCGCTTCTTCGGAGACTCGAGCTCGGGCATCCGCTATTTCCAGATCAACGGCGGAGTCGGGCCGGAGACGGGCGGGCTCGACGTCGGCGCTCCCACGGGGACCGACGTCTACGCCCCGGTGGACGGAAGCGTGATGGCAGTCTCGGATCAGATCGTGAACGGCAAGCCCTACGGGGTGAGGATCGACATCCAGCCCTCCGGGAATCCCGGCGTCGTCGTCACCCTGACGAACCTGCGGGCCGATCCGGCGCTGACCGTCGGCTCGGCGGTCTCGGCAGGCCGGACGAAGATCGGGCGCATCATCGATCTCTCATCGGTCGAGCAGGCCGCTCTGGCCCACTACACGCAGGACCGCGGCCAGCACGTCCACATCGAAGTGCACGCGGCCGGCTCGCTCGCCCTGCCTTAGAGCAGAAGTCCGAAGCTGGTCATCCTCTTCATCGCAGACGTCTTCGGTCCTCCGGGGCGGCGGGCGCTCGAGGCGCGCCTGCGTTCGCTTCGCGACGAGCTCGGCGCGTCGTTCTGCGTCGTCAACGCGGAAAACGCAGCCGACGGCGTGGGCTTGACGGCGAAGCTGGCGGACAAGATCCTCGCTGCGGGCGCCGACGTGATCACGCTGGGGAACCATGTCTGGCGCCAGAAGGACATCATCCCCGTCCTCGAATCGAGCCCGCGCGTGATCAAGCCTCACAACCTCGGGGGACCGGGCCGTGGGATCACCGTGCGGGAGGCCGCCGACGGAACGCCCGTCGCGGTGCTCAACCTGCAGGGTGCGCTCTTCCTCTCCCCGCCGACCAGCCCGTTCCTGATCGTCGACGGCCTCGTCGAGGAGGCGAGGCGGGAGGCGAACGTCGTCCTGGTCGACTTCCACGCCGAGGCGACGAGCGAGAAGGTCGCCCTTTCACGCCTGCTGGACGGCCGCGTCACCGCCGTGTTCGGCACCCACACGCACGTGCAGACGAACGACGCGCGCGTCCAGCCGGGAGGCACGGCGGCGATCACCGACGCGGGCATGACGGGCCCCCACGACTCCGTGATCGGCGTCAAGGCCGAGCTTGCCATCGAGCGGATGCGCACCGCAATGCCGGTGCGCTTCTATCCGGCCGACGGCGACGTACGCATCGAGGGTGCGGTGGTCGAGTGCGACGCCGACGGACGCGCTACGCGCTGCGAGGCGCTGCGCGTCCTCGTCGACTGAGCCCGAGGAGCAGAATCGCGAAGAGCCCGACCAGCATGAGGTCCCGGACGAACACGAGCCAACCGGCCGGTTCGAGCGCGACGACATCCCAGTAGCGAAACGGGAACCAGAGCTGCGTCGTCACGAGCGCCACCCCGAAGAGGCCGGCCGCGGCGAGGCCGGTCGCGCCGGCGACGAGCGGGACGAGCGGCAGGAGCCAGATCAGGAACTGGGGCGAGAGCACCTTCCCGAAGGCGACGAACGCGGTGACCGCGGCCGCCGATGCGAGCAACACGTCCTCCCGGCCCCGGCTTCGGCGCGCGAAGAACGCCCACGCGAGCCCGACCGCCACGACCTGGAACGCGGTCTGGATCGAGGCGATCGCATCGGGGAGCGCGCCGGAGAGATTCTGCGAGCCGTGTGAGCTCTCCACCGTCGCCTCGTAGAGCCCGAGCTGGTGGGCGGCGAGCAGCAGGGACGCGCCGAGGCTCTCGATCTGCAGTGGGCGGCCGAGCTGGTGCCCGATGCTGTGCGCGACCCCGCCGGGAGCGATGAGTAGGAAGGGAAGGAAGCACGTGGCGAGCACTCCCGCGAAGCAGGCGAGGCCGACCCACATCTCGCGCGTCCCACGCCGCCGAGCGAGCCAGACGAGCGCCACGGGGAGTAGCACGAGCGGGTAGATCTTCGCCGCGACGGCCAGCCCGAGGATTCCGAGACCGAGACGCTCCCGCCCGCCGACGAGAGCGGCGAGCGCAGCCACCGTCAGAGCGGCCGGCCAGAGGTCGTAGCGGGAGAGGATCACGGAGCCGAGCGCCAGCGGGGCCAGCGCGAAGAAGCAGATGGCGCCGAAGACACGTGGGCCGCTTGCCTCCAAGGAGGCGAGGATGAGACCGAGTGCGACGACGATCGCGACCCCGCAGGCCCACATGAGGAGCTCGAAGGCGGCGGTGTAGTCGTCCGAGCGCGTAAGGGCGGGGAGAACGAAGACCGGCAGGGCGGCAGGTGGATACTCGAGCTCGAAGTCCCGATACGGGACCTGCCCGTCGAGCATCGCCTCGCCGTAGCCCTCATACACGGGCGTATCGACGATCTGCGACCGGTCCCAGAAACCCGTGTGCAGGAGCGCCCACGCGACGGTGAAGAGGATCACGCCGAGCGCAACCGCCTCGGCGACCCGGCTCGGCTCAGCCCGTGGGAACGAGTGCTCTCGGCTCGTGCTCAAGCTCGGAGGGCGATTCGGCCGGCTCGCGAGCGGCGGCCGGCAGGAACGCCGGGGCGAGAAGCGCGATCGCGACGAAGGGGAAGAACCAGGAGATGTAGAGGTAGAACCAGTGTGTGAGGACGACCTCGAAGCCGATGAGGAGCGCGGCCGTCAGGGCGGCGAGCTGCAGCTCGTTCTTCACCCGCGGGACGAAGAACACGACCACGGCCGCGAGTAGGAGGACGACCTTCAGAGCCGCCTGGTAGCGGTGGAGGTTCGGGAAGCCCGGGTACTCGTCCCAGTCCCAGATCGAGAAGGGCGACGAGCGCGAGAGCTGCCAGCCGAACGTTCGGTCCCAGAACACGCGCGTAGCGTGCAGAGGATCCGGCTCGAGGAAGAGCACCCAGAAGCCGAGCGCCGTTCCCACGACGAGCCCTGCGACGTAGAGGAGCTTGGCCCGCCCCTCGCGGCGCCAGTCCGGGTACGACGCCCACAGGGGCACGAGGAGGAGAGCGGCGAACTTCGTCCAGGCGGCGAGTGCGACGAAGGCGCCCCTGGCCGGGGGCGAAGTGAGGAAGACGAGCCCCCAGATCAGCAGAGCCGGCATGATCGCGTCGTTCGAGTTGGAGTTCGAGACGTACTGCGTGAAGGGGTAGGCGGCCCAGGCGAACGCGAGCGTCGCCCCGAGCATGCGACCGCCCAGGCGCAGGCCGAGCAGTCCGAGGCCGACGAGGGCGACGAAATCCCACAGGAGCGCCGTGAGATGAGCGGCAGGCAATCCCGTCCACGTGCTCGAGCCGCCGTTCCACTTCCCGTCGAACCCGACGAGAAGGTAGGCGGGCACATAGCCCATGTAGCTGACCGGCCCGTAGGTGTCGCCGCGTTCGTTCGACGACTCGCAGCGCCCGTTCGTCTGCACGTGCTCTCGGACGTAGCCATCCGAGTCGGCGGGCCCGCAGGCTTTCCCGTCGTCCGTCGGCATGTGCCCGTACGGCATCTCTCCTTGCACGATCCGCTGGCCGCCGTCGATCCCGGCCAGCCCGACGTCGATCACGTTGGAGTCCTCGACGTTCAGCCCGAGGCGGAAGCCCATGAGGAAGACCGTGGCGGCGAGGAGTACCCACGCGGGCCAGAGCGGCCGCGCCATGCTCCCGCGGCCCTTCCAGCCGATCCACGCCATGCGGCCGAGGAGATAGGCGAACGGCGGGTAGACGAGCGGCATCGCCGTGAAGACGTGGCCGATGTTGAAGTAGTAGAGGGAGACCGAGAACGAGAGCAGGACGAGCAGGTCGAGGTTCCGCACGGAGAGGAGCTTGCGGAAGTCGGCCAGGCCGACGAGGAAGACCACGCTGAAGGTCAACCAGATCCACGGGTCGTTGATCGCGCGCCCGAACGCGCCCTTGTAGCCGCGCGCCATCTTCCAGGCGACCTGCGGCCCTGTCCACGCCTCGGTGACGGCGCCGCTCGCGTCGTCCAC
>DATAOL010000087.1:0-8782 GCA_036265755.1 Gaiellaceae bacterium
GCTTGGCTATAGTCCGACTACCTCGCATTCCTGCCGGACGCCAGGCAGAGGGGTGCGGGAGGCGCGCCAGATTCCCGGCGACACCAACCCGGAGGCATCGGCTGGGCCGCAGAGCCGGAGCTTCCGGGTTGTCGCCTGGAACGACACAAAAACATGATCGAAGCGTCGGCCCTCGGGGCCACTTCGTCTATCCCTCTAACGGGCGCTGCTTGCGTCTGCTGAAGCGGAGCCGCGGAGCCAGGAGAGGCGACTTTCGCGGATTCCGGGCCAGGCGTCCTGCAGGTGCGTGCCGACGACCTCGTCGGCCATGGTCAGAAGGCCGAGCGCGATGAAGATCCAGGCCTCGGCGTCCGGATCGCGCTCGGAAGCGATCCCGCCCGCCGCCTGGGAGCGCCGCACGACATCCGCGACGTGGTCGTGCACCGCTCGCATGTGGGCGCCCATGTAGCCGGCGATCTCTTCGTCCTCACGGGCCTCCGCGAGCGCCTGCACCCACATGGGCGAGACGACGGGGCGTTCCGCCTCCGCCTCGATGAACGCACGTCCCATCGCGGAGATCCAGAGGCCCGGGTCCGGCTCCGCCTCGAGCCGTTCCGTCCACATCTCCTTGACGCGCTCCCAGCTCCAGTCCATACACGCGAGATAGAGGTCGCGCTTGGAGGCGAAGTGCCGGTACAGAACCGGCTCGGTCACGCCCGCCTCGCGAGCGATGTCGGCGGTCGTCGTCCCGCGGTAGCTCCCGCACGCGAACACCTTGCATGCGGCAGCGAGGACCGAGGCGCGGCGCGCCTCGGCCGGAAGCCTCGTCGTCGTCATGCAGCCTCTGGAACGGCTTCCACGTGGCGGTACTTGCGGATCGTCGCCACGGAGAGCACGGAGCCGGCCAGGGCGATGCACGCTGCAACCACGAGTGCGTGCTGATAGCCGGTGACGAAGCCCTGCAGCGACTCTGGCGTCCCGGGCTGGCCGGTCGCAGACGCGGCCACGATCGCCCCCATGACGGCGATCCCCAGCGAGCCGCCCACCTGGCGCATGCTGTTCAGGACGGCAGAACCCACGCCGGCCTTGTCGACCGGCACGGAGCCCATCGCCGCGGCGGTGATCGGCGTCATGACGATCGCCATGCCGAAGCCGCCGATGAGCAGGCCCGGAAGGATGTCCCAGAAGTTCGACGTCGCGTCGAGGCGCGAGAAGATGAAGAGCGAGGCGGAGAGCAGCACCATCCCCACGCCGACGAGCCATCGGGAGCCGACGCGGTCGGAGAACTTCCCGGCGATGGGCGCGACGAGGATGATGAGGACCGTCATCGGCAGGAACGAGGCGCCCGTCTGGACGGCCGAGAAGCCGAGCACGTTCTGGATGAAGAGCGAGTTGTAGAAGAAGACCCCGAACATCGCGAGGCCGACGAGGAGCATGACCGAGTTCGCGCCCGCGAAGGTCCCGTTCCTGAAGAGGTCGAGATCGAGCATCGGCGCCCGCTGGTGCATCTCGAGCAGGACAAAGGCGACGAACCCGACGACCGCGACTGCGAAGAGGCCAAGGATCCGCGCCGACGTCCAGCCGTAGTTGTTGGCCTCGATGAGGGCATACGTGAGCGCGAAGAGCGCGATCGCCGACGAGACGAGGCCCGGCAGGTCGAGCCGCTGCCCGGCCGAGGTGTCCCGCGACTCGTCGACCACGAGGCGCGTGACGATGATCGCGAGGATTCCGACCGGCACGTTGATGAAGAAGATCCAGTTCCAGCTCCAGTGCTCGGTGATCAGGCCGCCGACGAGCGGGCCGATCGCAAGCGCCATCGCGGAGACTCCCGCCCAGATCCCGATCGCCATCCCGCGCTGCTTCGGCGGGAACGTCGCCGTGATGATCGAGAGCGTGGCGGGGTTCATCAGGGCGGAGCCGGCGCCTTGCACGACGCGTGCGCCGATGAGCCAACCCGCGCTCGTCGCGAGCCCGCAGAAGAGCGAGGCGAGCGTGAAGATGACCAGGCCGGCGATGAAGATGCGGCGCCGGCCGAGCAGGTCGGCGAGCTTGCCCCCCGTAAGCATGAGCACGCCGAAGGTGAGGGCGTAGCCGTTGAAGACCCACTCGAGCTCGGAGATGCCGATGTCGAGGTCGCGCTGGATCGACGGCAGCGCCACATTCACGATCGTGTTGTCGAGCATGATCATGAACAGGCCGAAGGCAACCGCCCCCAGCGTCCACCACTTCCGGTTCTCAGGATCGAGAATCCTTGCCTTCATCGAGCGCCTCCTGACGAAAAGTTAGTGGCAACTAAGCTAGCAGCCGCGCCGGTGGCTCGTACACTTGCCCGCGATGAGTGAGGTCGTCTGGCGCCCGGACGAGCGCACGCTCGAGCACGCCAACGTCGTGCGCCTCATGCGGCGCCACGGCTACGACGACTACTGGGAGCTCGTGCGCCGCTCGCAAGAGGACCCCGAGTGGTTCTGGCCGGCCGCCATCCAGGACATGGACCTCGAGTTCGCCGCGCCGTGGGAGCAGGTCGTCGACCTCTCCCGCGGGCCCGAATGGGCGACCTGGTTCGTCGGCGCGAAAATCTCCATCGCCTGGAATTGCGTCCACCGCTGGGCCGTGCGCGACCCCGACCGGGTCGGCGCCGTCGGCCTCGGCGAGGACGGCTCGCGTTGGGAGTACACGTTCGCCGAGCTCTCGCAGCACGTCACGAAGCTGGCCGAAGGGCTGGTCGCGCTCGGCGTCCAGCCAGGCGACCGTGTCGCGCTGTACATGCCGATGTGCCCAGAGGTCGCCGTCGCATCCCACGCATGCGCGCACATCGGCGCCGTGCAGGTGCCGATCTTCTCCGGCTTCGCCGGCCCCGCTGTTCGCGAGCGGCTGCGGGACTCCGAGGCAACGGTCGTGATCACCGCCGACTGGTCCCTCAGGCGGGGGAAGCGGCTGGAGATGCGCGAAACCGTCGAGGAGGCGGCGCGCGAGGCGCCCTCGGTCGCACAGATCGTCACGTGGAGCCGGGACGACCGCAGCTGGGGCGGCATCGAGCTCGGTCCCGGCGAGCTCGCCCCCCTCGAGGTCGACTCCGAGCACCCTTACTTGCTCACCTACACCTCGGGCACGACCGGCAAGCCCAAGGGCGTCGTCCACGTCCAGGGAGGCTTCCTCGTCTCGATCGGGCGGGAGCTCGCCTACCAGGCCGACGCGCACACCGACGACGTCGTCCACTTCGCAACCGACATGGGCTGGATCATGGGCCCGTGGACGGTCGTGGGCGGCGGTGCAATGGGGACAAAGCTCGTCTTCGCGGAAGGCGCCCCCGATTTCCCGCCCGACCGGCTCTGGCGAACGATCGCGGACGAGCGCGTGACGATCCTGGGCTGCTCGCCGACTCTCATCCGGGCGCTGATGCAGCACGGCGACCCGGAGCCCGACCTCGGGTCCCTGCGCATCATCCTGACCACGGGCGAGCCGTGGAACCTGGCGCCTTACCAGTGGCTCTCCGAGCGCGTGGGCGGCGGCCGCTGCCCGATCGTCAACTGCTCCGGAGGGACGGAGATCGGCGCATGCTTCCTCTCGCCCACGCCCGCGATCCCGATCAAGGCCTGCTCGCTCGGGGGCCCCGCCCTCGGCATGGCCATGGACGTCGTCGACGAGGAGGGTAATTCGCTCGTCGCCAGCGGCGAGGTCGGGGAGCTCGTCTGCCGCAAGCCCTTCCCGGGCATGACGCGCGGCTTCTGGCGGGACCCCGAACGCTATCTCGACGCCTACTGGCGGCGCCTGCCGGGTATCTGGGTCCACGGTGACTGGGCTTCCGTGGACGAGGACGGCTACTGGTTTCTCCACGGACGCTCCGACGACACGCTCAACATCGCGGGCAAGCGAATCGGCCCGGCGGAGATCGAGTCTGCGGTCGTTGGCCACCCCGCGGTGGCCGAGGCAGCGGCCGTCGGGGTACCGCACGAGGTGAAGGGGGAGGTGGCCTGGGTCTTCTGCGTTCCCGCGCCGGGCCACGCGGCCTCGGAGGAGCTCGCCGCCGAGGTGGGCGAGCAGGCCGCGGCCGAGCTCGGGCGGGCGTTCAAGCCGGACCGCGTCGTCTTCGTCCCCGCCCTGCCCAAGACCCGCAGCGCGAAAATCGTCAGACGAGCCGTGCGCGCCAAGGCGCTCGGCAAAGACCCCGGTGACCTTTCCTCGGTCGAGAATCCCGAGGCGCTCGAGGACATTGCTCGCGCCATCTGAATACGAAGGCACCACGACGCGCGGCTATCTCGACACCGCGACCTACGGGCTGCCGCCGCGCTCGGCTCTCGCCGCGGTCGAGGAGGCCGTTACGAGCTGGCGCGAGCGCGGCTCATGGCTCCGCTGGGAGGAGGACGGCGAGGTCTGCCGCGAGCTCTTCGCGCAAATCGTCGGCGCGCAGCCGGAAGAGATCGCGTACGTCGCGGCCGCCTCCGTGGCGGCGGGCGTCGTCGCAGCGAGCCTGCCGGCGCAGGCGGGCGACAACGTGGTCCTCTACGAGCGGGACTTCGACTCGGTCCTCTTTCCATGGATGCCGCTTGCCGAGCGCGGCGTCGAGCTGCGGCTCCTTCCTCTCGAGCGGCTCGCGGAAGGGGTGGACGAGCGCACCGCTCTCATTGCGGTCAGCCTCGTGCAGTCCGCGGACGGGCGCATCCCCGACCTCGCTGCCCTGAAGGCGTCCGGAGTGCGGCTCTTCCTCGACGGAACCCAGGCGGTGGGCGGAGTCGCGGTCGACCTCGGCGGGGTCGATTACCTTGTCGCCCACGCCTACAAGTGGCTCCTCTCGCCGCGCGGGCTCGCGTTCTTCTACGTGCGCCCCGAGCGGCTCGCCGAGCTCACACCGTGGCTTGCGGGCTGGAAGTCGCGCTCGAATCCGTACGGCGACTACTACGGCGCCCCCGAGCTCGCCGCCGACGCGCACCGCCTCGACGTCTCGATCCCCTGGTTCTCCACCGGCGGAGCCCGCGCGAGCCTCGGGCTCGTGGCCGACCTGGGCCCGAAAGCGATCGGCGAGCACAACCTCGCCCTCGCGGGCCGGTTCGCAGCCGAACTCGACTTACCCGAGCCCGCGTCTCCCATCGTGCGCGTCCAGGTGGAGAAGGCGGACGAGGCCGTCGAGCGGTTGCGACAGGCGGGGGTTGCCTGCTCGTCGCGCTCGGGCTCGATCCGCTTCGCGTTCCATCTCTACAACGACGACGAAGACGTCGATCTCGCGCTCGAGGCGCTCCAGCCCTCCGCGGTTTTCGACGCAGAGGCGTAAACCCGAGCTACGATTGTCGTATGCGACTCGCGCTCGCTCAGATGAACACCGTCGTCGGCGACCTCGATGGCAATCGCGAGCGCATCGTCGAGCACTTGGCTCGCGCGCGCGAGGCAGGCGCGGAGCTTGTCCTCTTCCCCGAGCTCGCGGTCACCGGCTATCCGCCCGAGGACCTTCTCCTTCGCCCGGGGTTTCTGCGCGCGGCCGCGGAGTCGCTGGCGCAAATCGCGGCGGAGACGGAGGGCATCGCAGCGCTCGTGGGGACGCCCCATCTCGACCGCGACCTCTTCAACGCGTGTGCGATCTGCGTCGACGGCAAGGTGGAGGCGCTCTACCACAAGCAGTTCCTGCCGAACTACGGCGTCTTCGACGAGGACAGGTACTTCCAATCCGGCCGTGAGCTCGTGCTCCTCCGCTGCGGCGAGACCCTCGTCGGCCCCACCGTCTGCGAGGACATCTGGCAGCCCGGCCCGCCCGCGACCGACCTCGCCCTCGCGGGCGCGCACGTCGTCGCAAACATCTCGGCCTCCCCGTTTCACCTCGGCAAAGGGGCCGAGCGGGAGGACATGCTCGCCACGCGCGCGCGGGACAACTCCTGCTGGATCGCGTTCGTGAACGCCGTCGGCGCGCAGGACGAGCTGATCTTCGACGGACACAGTCTCGTCCTCGACGAGGAGGGCGAGATCGTCGCCCGGGGCCCGGCGTTCGAGGAGGCGCTTCTCGTCGTCGACGTCGATGCGTCGACGGCCGTCAGCCGCAGGCTGCGGGACGCGCGCCGCCGCGCCCTCGCCCGGGCGCGCCGCGAGCTCCCCAACCCGCCCGTGGTGGAGATTCCGGCGGGCGAGCACGAAGACACGGTGGAGCCCGAGCTCGCCCCCACGCTCGACGAGCTGGAGCAGATGCGGCAGGCGCTCGAGCTCGGTCTCGGCGACTACGTCAGGAAGAACGGGTTCCACGATGTCGTCCTCGGGATCTCGGGCGGGATCGACTCCGCCCTCACCGCCGCCCTCGCCGCCGAGACCCTCGGCCCGGAACGCGTCCACTGCGTCTCGATGCCGTCGCGCTACAGCTCGACCGAGACGCGCTCCGACGCGAAGCTCGTGGCCGAGAGCCTCGGCGCGGACTACCGGGAGATGCCGATCGAGCCGATCGTCGAGTCCGTCACCGCCGCGCTGGCGCCCGCCTTTGCAGGGACCGCGCCGGGCGTGGCCGAAGAGAACGTCCAGGCACGCGTCCGCGGGCTGCTCGTCATGGCGCTGTCGAACAAGTTCGGCTGGCTCGCGCTCGCGACCGGGAACAAGAGCGAGCTCTCGGTCGGGTACGCGACGCTCTACGGGGACATGGCCGGCGGGTTCGCGCTCCTCAAGGACGTGTACAAGACCGACGTCTTCCGGCTCGCGCGCCATCTGAACGAGCGCGCCGGCCGCGAGCTCATTCCGGAGTCCGTCATCGACCGGCCGCCGAGCGCGGAGCTCCGCGCCGACCAGGTCGACGAGGATTCCCTCCCGCCCTACGAGGAGCTCGACCGCGTGCTCGAGGCCTACGTCGAGCTGGACTCCTCACGGGAGGAGCTGGCCTCCGACGGCTTCGACCCCGGAGTGGTCGACCGCGCGGTCGCCATGATCGACCGCGCGGAGTACAAGCGCCGTCAAGCGCCTCCGGGGGTCAAGCTGCGCCCGAAGGCGTTCGGACGCGACCGCCGCATTCCGATCACGAATCGCTGGCGCGACTAGGAGGGCCTTGACGAGATACGGTCCATGCCGTTGAGCGCCATCCCGCCAAGCCCTCCTAGCGTTTCCCGAAGTCGATGAAGAAGCCGCCCTCCGAGTCGGAGCTCTCGACGTCGGGCGGGCAGCACTGCCCCGGGAAGAACACCGGGATCTGCACCGAGCCGAGAACCACCTGGTCCTGCGGCATGTTCTGGTGGTCACGGACCTTGCCGGCGTCCCCCGAGTGGAGCTTGGCGAAGAGGACGTTGTTCGGCAGGCCCTTGAAGCTCTTCAGGAGCTCCTCGAAGATCGCCGGGCCCTCGGAGAAGCAGTCGCCGAACGCGCAGCCACCCGACGTGGAACCGGCGCCGACGTTCACGAGCGCGCCAGACTTCGCGTGCGGCGGGATCGTGAGGTTGAAGTTCTCCGTCTGGTTCGGCGACCCGTCCGACGGCCGCAGGACCGCGCGGAACGACAGCGTCCGCCCCGGCCGCGAGCGGATCCGGTCGCGCAAGACGCAGCTGCCGTTCCGGCAGTAGAGGACTTTCACGAGCGTGTAGTCGCGCACGGTCTCCTCGACGTTCGCGCTCACGTCGAGGCTCGTGAAGGAGATCTTCTCGTTCTCGAAGCCGGCGATCTGGAGCAACTCGTCGTAGAGCTCGAACGCGGACTCGAACGAGAGGTCGAAGTCCGACGCGTACATGTTCGCGCGGTGGAATTCCCACGGCGTGCCGTCCTGGCGCGTCCCGTCGATCGTCCACGAGAGCGAGCTCGACCCCGCGCCGATCTTGTCGAAGACGACGTCGATGTCGGAGAACACATGCGTGAAGGCGAGGTCGGGGAACGCGTCCTTGAAGACGACGTCGGTTTCACCGACGCGAGACTCCTCCGAGTCGAGTGACAACACCCCAGCGGTGACGGGGATGACGTCCGGCGCGCCGTCGACCGCGCGCACGCCGGCCAGACGGTCCTGGTCGAGCGTGCCGACCGCCTCGGTCACGTTGGCCAGCTTGTAGGGGCCGAGCGGGTCCGGAACGATGGCGATCGCGTCCGCGGAGCCCGCGCCGAGCGTGGTGCGCCCGCCGAACAGCAGCGGATGGCCGAACGCGAGCGCCTGGCCGTCGCAGACGTAGGTCGTCGTGCCGACTCCGGCGGCGGTGATGTCGCCGTAGGAGAGCGCGGCAGCGAAGTTCCCGCCGGGAACGAGGTCGTCGACAGTGGCCGCGAGGTTCGGCGCCAGGGAGGAGCCGGGCGTGAGCATGAAGCCGCGCAAGCCGTGGCGGCGGAGCAGCTTCTTGACACTCACGTAGCGGTGCGCGTTGACGCCCGAGACACTCACGGGGAGCTTCAGCCGGACGAGGCTGCCTCCGACAGTCGGTGCCGCGGCACCGATCTTCGCGGCGATCGAACGGACCGTCCGCGCGGGCAGGCGAAGCTTCGCCGGGATGCGCGGGGAGACCGCGAGGTCGTTGACGCGCAGCATGTCCTCGGCGGGAGTCAGGCCCGCGATGTCGGTGGCGCCGAACGAGAAGCCGTACGCAAGCGCGCCCACCAGGTCGCCGCCGATGTAGACGGGCGAGCCGGACATGCCGGCCCAGACGCCGCCGCCGGCGTCGACGGTCGCGCCCGAGATCTTGACGATGATGACGTCCCGTCCGGGGCCGATGAGGTCGTGCGCGACGCCAAGAACCTCGACGTCGAACTGCTGGGGATCGGTCCCCTCGGTGACCGTCCACCCCTCGCCGAGCTGGCCCTTGGCCACGTCGGCAAGCGGCATCTCGGTTGCGCAGGGCCCGGGCGCGGCAGCGGCCACCCCCGCCCACACGGC
>DATAOL010000088.1:0-8063 GCA_036265755.1 Gaiellaceae bacterium
AAGTAGACGCGTCCGCGGTAGACCGCCGGCGAGGAGTACAGGTAGTCCCCCACAGGCAGACGCCAGAGCAGGCGGCCGTTCTTCGCCGAGAGCGCGGAGAGCCCGGAGAAGACCGAAGGCGCGAACACGCGCCCGCCCGAGGCGGCGACCGTCCCGTACACGCGGCTGCCGGCGCTCCCGCGCCAGACGAGCTTGCCCGTTCCGGCGTTCAGGGCGAAGACGCGGCCCGCGTAGTCCCCGAAATAGAGGCGCCTGGCGACGAGGGCAGGGCTGGACGTGATCTTCACGCCGCCGTGGAAGACCCAACGCGGGCGGTGCTTGTCGAGGTCGAGGGCGTAGACGTTCCCGCTGGTCGAGCCGAAGTAGGCGACGCCGTTCCGGATCACCGGCGAGGGCTCGGCGCGCCCCGTATAGAAGCGCCAGCGCAGCCGCCCGGTGTCCAGCGAGCGAGCCTCGACGTAGCCGGGCTCCATCGACGTCGTGAGGACGACTCGACGCTCCGGGTCGACCGCCGGCGAGGAGGCGATGAGCGACCCGACGTCCTTGCGCCACAGCACGCGCCCGTTCTTCATCGAGATGGCGCGGAGCGAGCCTTGCGCGTTGTTGACGTACGCCACGCCCTGCCAGACGACGGCCGGGAACTCCATGAGCCCGTACACAGGCCGCTGCCAGGCGACGCGGAAGGGAGGCCCGATCCCGGCGTGCACCTGCGTGCGGGCCGGGGTCCCGCCGTAGATCGGCCACTGCAGCGCCGTCTTCCAGAGCTGCACCGTCCGGGTGCGCCGATGCCGGAAATTCAGATGCACGCGCTCGGCCGAGTAACCCGGCGCAGAGACGCGAACGAGCACGCGCTTGCGCGGCAGCCCGACCTGGGCGAGGCCGTGGCGAGCGGCCACGGGCCGGCCGGCCGCGACGACCTTCGCGCGCCGCACGGGCTTGCCGGTGTCCCCGTCGCGGACGCGGACCGCGGTCGCGGGCTCAGGCGGAGGCTGGGGAAGCGGGGCCCGTGCTGGGGCCGCCGCGGTCGCCTGCGGCGCGGCGGAGTCGTCCCCCGACGAACACGCCGAGAGCAGCACCGCAAGGGCAGACAGAGTAAGAAGTAGCCGAATCACGCGTCGGGAGATGCCCGGCGACGGGCTGGACGAACCGCCCCAGGGTATCGAGCGCGTCTGACCGTTGAGCCGGTTCCCGGCTCCCCGGCCTCAGCCGCGGCCGGTGAGACGGTAGGCCACGTGCGGCCGGGTCAGCCGGAGAAGCGGCGCGAGCCCGGGCAGGAGCCGGACGAAGCAAGGGAAGCGCTTGACCGGGAAGCCGATCCCCTCCTTGTAGGCGGTCAGTGACTCGTCCTCCGGCGAGTGCAGCCCGTTCACGAGCTCCGTGATCTCGCCGCCGCGCTGGCACGCCTCGACGAAGGCGAAGACGAGCGCCGTGCCGACCTGGGTCGCAAGCGCATCCGTATGGATGTGCAGCCGCTGGAAATACGCCGAGCGGCCGACCGCCCAGCCGCCGATGTAGGCAACGAGCCTCCCGTCCTGGATCCCGCCGAAGAATGTCGCGGTCCGGCCGATGCCGTCGCGAGCGAGTTCGCGGACATAGGCATCCCGCTCGGGCGGGTCCCCGGTCCCCGTGCGCTCGAGCGAGGAGCGGACGACCTCGTAGCCCTCGCGCTCGAGCAGTTCGGGGCCGGTCAGCTCGACGAGCTCGACCAGGCGCGAGGCCTTTCGCAGCCGGTGGCGCCGGTTCTTGGAAAGAAGGTGCGGGCCCCAGTCCGGGACGCCCTCGAGGACGTGCATCGGCATGGCGCCGTTTGCGAGGGCGCCGTCGGCCTCGTCGAGGACCGCGCGGTAGCCGAGGCACGTCCCCGGCCGGACGACCTCGTCCTTCCGCAGACGGGCCAGCCAGTGCACCGGCTCCCAGAAGCCCGGCCGCGACATGCGCCAGTGGCGCCCGGCCAGCTCGCGCACCTTCTCGCCCCGCTCGGTCCGCCAGCGGGCCAGCTCTTCCTCGGTGAGCGAGCGGACGGCGGCGGCCTCGACAGACGCGGTCGCGGCGGTCATGAGCTCCTCTTCGCGACGCGTACCTTGTCCCCCGCCCGGCCGATGCCCCAGCGGAGGAGCGCACCCACGGGCGCGAGATCGTCCCGAGCCCGGACGGCGGGGACATGGTCGCCCAGATAGGGAGGAGCGACTCGGCGGAGGTCGAGGCGTCGCCGGCGCGCCAGCCTCGTCAGCGTGACCAGGTCCTTCGCCAGGTACGTCCACGTCACGCTCCGGCGAAAGGGCGGCAGTGGCTCGGCCGCCTCGCCGCAGAGATCCGCGTAGGCGACGGGGCCGAGGTCGTAGTACCGGCTCATGGCGACGCCGCCCCAGACCGGCAGGCGCGTGTTCACCTCGAGGAGCTTGAGCTCGCGGTCGCGAGGGTCCCGCACGAGCTCGACGTGCGCGAAGCCGCGGTAGTCGACCGAGGACAGGAGGCGGAGGCCGACTTCGAGCACCTCTTCGTCGAACTCGACGGCGAAGATCGTGCTGGCACCGAAGCCGGGCGGGCCCTGGCGCACCTTGCGGCCCACCACCGAGGCGAGCGGGCTCCCGCTCCGGCCGATGTACACGAACAAGGAGAGGATCCGGTCGGTCGAGCCGGGAACGAAGTCCTGCGCGAAGAGCTCGAAGCCCGCTTCCTGCGCGCGGCGCCAGGCGGCCACCGCCTGCTCCGCGTTCTCGACCACCACGACCTTCTCGCTGAAGGCTGCCGCGTAACGCTCGCTCTCGAGCGGCTTGAGGAGATACGGACGGGGAAGCGGGCCGCCGTCGAGGTCATCCTCCGACTCGACGGCAACCGTCCTCGGCACGGCCACTCCTGCTTTCTCGGCGACCTCGGCCAGCCCGTTCTTGTCCCGCAGGGCCGCCGTCGCCGTGCGGTCGTCGGGCAGCGGGATCGCGGCCAGCTCGCGGAGATCGTCCCAGTGGCGCAGGACGAAGTCGACGTGCGCATCCCGCTCCGGCACGAGCGCGATCGGCTCCTGCGACGCCGCGGCGCGGATCGTCTCCAGGACGGCTCCGTCGTCGCCGTCGAGGATGAGCCGGCGCGTGCGCACGTATCGGGACGCAAGGCCGAAGTCGGCGCGCTCGAAGGAGATTCCCGTGACGTGGACATCCCGCCGTCCGAGGCTCCGAGCGAGCGCCAGCCCGGCGGGCTGGAGGCCCATGATCACAGCCGGGCGGCTCAAACGAGAGCCGGCGCTCGTTCCGAGACGACCGTCTCGAGCGTGTCGCGGAACCGGGCGGCGAGGATGCGCGCATCGAACTCACGCTCGGCGAGCGCGCGGCCGTTCCGGCCCAGCTCGGCGGCGAGCTCCGGGTCGCGTGCGAGTGTGACGATCGCCTGTGCGAGCGCCGCGTCGTCCCCGGGCGGCGCATAAAGACCGGCGCGATGCTCCTCGGCGAGCCAGCGGAGCCATCCACCGGTGTTGACGACGAGCGGCTTGCCGGCGGCGAGCGAGTCGAAGAACTTGTTCGGCGAGCCGGTCTCGAGGATCTCGTATGGCGCGTAGAGGGTGATCGTCGCGTCCGCGGCCAGGATGACGCCGGCGATCTCCTCGCGGGCGACCGGAGGCGGGACGAGCAGGTTGGGCAGGTCTCGGGCTGCAGCTTCCAGGGCGTCCCGCTCGCTGCCGTTCCCGAGAGCGACGATCGCGATGTCCTCCTCGCCAGCCTCGCGCAGGGCGCGCGCGGTGCCCGCGAGCTGCTCGACGCCGTTCGCCTGGCCCATCGCGCCGGCATAGATGGCGACGAACTTCCCGCCGAGCCCGAGCGACTCGAAGTAGTCCGGCCGGGGAGTGGCGGCGTCGAAGAGCGGCACGTCGGCAAGGTTGGGGATGAGGACGATCTTGTGCCGATCAACGCCCTTGGCTGCGATGTTGTCGGCAGCGGACTCGCTGCAGACGACCACGCGCTTCGCCGAGCGGTAGAGGCGCTTCTCGAGGCGCTCGGCCGCAGCGATCTCGGCGCGGTTGGTCAAGAAGCCGAGCGCGACGGGCACGTCGGGCCAGACGTCCTGGATCTCGAAGACGAACGGCGCCCGCCGCGCCTTCGCGGCGAGCAGGCCGTTCAGGCCGACGGTGAGAGGCGTGGACGAGGCGTAGACGACGTCGGGGCGCTCCAGCCTGACGGCGGCGAGCGTCGCGGCGAGCGTGTAACCGCCGTAGGAGGCGATCCGCTTCCACTTCGAGTAGCGCTGCGCGTACGGGATGCTGACCCAGACGACGTCGACGCCGTCCACCGTCTCCCGCTCGAAGAGCCCGCCGTTGGTCGAAGACGCGCGGCCCGGCTCCATGTAGCGGCGGTCGAGCGCGACGACGGTGACACGGTCGCCGTTCTCCACGAGATGGCTCGCGAACGTGTACGCGCGCGTGGGCGCGAACCGGGCGCGCGTCGCGAACTTGGGGTCGAAGTAGAGGACGTTCATGCGACCGGGAGGCCGCCGACTGCCGCGTTCGCGCGATAGGCGGGAAACCACCCGTCGACCGCCGAGCCGTCGGAGAGCTCCGCATAGGTGCGCTCGTCGTGGACGAGCTTCCCGATCCAGAGCTCACGCTCGTTGCCGGGCGCGAAGCGGTGCTTGAACTCCCAGAGCGAGTCCTCCGTGCCGCCGACGCCGCCGCCGAGATGGAAATGCGTGTAGCCGCGCTCCCGCCCCCAGCGCGCCGCAGCGAGCATGACGAGATTCGTGGCCCCTGAGCTCCGCGCGCGCTCCGCCGACGCCCCGAGGTGGTAGTTCAGCATGGGAGCGGCGGCGAAGCAGAGAATCGAAGCCGCCACGCCTTCGCCGTCGACCGCCTCGAAGAGGACGAGCCGGTCGCCGAGGCCCTCGCGCAGCGCCGCCCAGTACTCCGGAGCGAAGAAGTAGAACTCGTCTGCTCCGACCCGGCGCATGGTCTCCTCGTAGAGCCCGACAAAGCCCGCGAGCGTCGCCGGGCCTTCCTCGACGCGGACGTCGTAGGCCGGCTCCGCCTTCCGGACGGCCCGCCGGTGATGGCGGTGCATCGACTCGAAGAGGTCGTCCTTCTGGAGCGGCCAGGCGACGGTGTCGGCGAGGCGCTCGAGCGCCATCCCCTCGGGCGCCGAGCCGTGGTTGGCGGCGAGCGGGTGGAAGCGGATGAACGAAGAGACGATCCCGCGCTCGCCGCACCAGTCGAGGTAGGCGGGCCAGAAGCGGTCGGTCGGCCCGAACGGGCCGCCGTAGCCGTACGGCGAGATCACGTCCTCCAGCGCGCTGCCCGAGATCGCTCTGATGCTGCAGGCCATGACCGCATCCCCCGCGCGCAGCAGAGTCGGGCGGCCGCCGTCCAGCACGCAGGAGGCCTCGACGTACCCGCGCAGGAGGTACGCGTCCTCGTGGCCGAGGTCGGCCAGCGTCGCGTCCCACTCCGCGGCCGGAACCTGCGCGAGCTCGCTCGTCTTCCCCTGCGCGCGGTTGATGTTCATGCGGTCCTCGACGGGCGACGGCTCCGCCCGGCCGAAGTGGACAAAGGTGCGGGCGACGATCTTCGCATCGAGCGCGAGCGACCAGTTGCGCACGTACCACGCGTCGTGGCGGAAGCGCACGGGCCAGGGAATCTCGTCGCGGCCTCGCACCTGCGACCAGCCCGTGATGCCCGGGCGCATGGTGAGCCGGATACGGTCCTCGTCGGAGTAGTGCGCCGCCTGCTCGACGAGATCGGGACGCGGGCCGACGATGCTCATCTCACGGCACAGCACGTTCCAGAGCTGCGGGAGCTCGTCGAGGCCGGTGCGCCGCAGGAAGCGGCCCGAACGCGTGATGCGGGGATCCTTGGGGACGATCCCGTAGGGATCCTCGAGCCCGAGCGCGCGGCCGGCGGCGATCGCGTCCGGCACCATCGTCCGGAACTTCACCATCCGGAAGGGCTTGCCGTCCTTTCCCGCCCGTTTCTGACGCAGGAGCACCGGGCGCCCCGTCTCCAGCAGGATCCACAGTGCGATCCCCGCAAAGAGCGGGGAGAGGACGATCAGGGCCACGAGGGCCACGATCCAGTCGAGCAGGTGCTTCACGCGCAGCAGGGCCTTCATCCGGGGGCATGTTAGTCCCCGTGCTGAGCCGGGTTCGCCCTGCCCAGCCGGGCGGACGAGGGTACGGTTCGCCCGTGCTCGCGGCCACCGGTCTGCCCGCACGGCTGCAACCTCGCGTCCTCATTGCCCCGGCCGCGTTGGTCGCGGTGCTCCTCCTCGCCCATCTCCTGCCGGCGACGGGAGCCGGCGCGGCGATCAGGCTCGCAGCCGCAGCGCTCGTCGTTCTCGTCCTCCCGGGCGCGCTGGTTCTGCGCGCGTTCTGCTGGCCAAATACGGTCGGCGCGGCCTTGGCCGGTTCGTTCCTGCTCAGCCTCGGAGTGGCAGCGATCGCATTGGGAGCGGCGTTTGCGCTCGAGCGGAGCTTCTCGTTCGCCCTCGCCGTCGGTGCGGTCGTGACCCTCATCGCGCTCGTCTTCGCCGTTTTCGGGGAGCCCGGGACATTCGAGCGGAGCGACCTCTTCGCCGCGTCGGCGATCGCGCTGGCCGCGGTGCCCATCGCCATACCCTTTTGGCTGGCCCACACCGTGGTCAACGGCGACGACCTTTTTCACCTCGGGCGCATGGTCAAGCTCACGGGGTTGGACGCCTTGACCTCGCTGAGCTCAGTCGGCGAGTTCCGTAACGGCGGACTTCATCCCGGCTACGCCTTTCCGCTCTGGCATGCCGTCGTCGCTGCGATTCAGCAACTCGCCGGAGTGAGCGGGCCGACAGCAGTTCTTCATTTTGGCCAGGCGCTTGCCCCGATCGGCTGCGTTATCGCATACGGCCTTGGCCGCACGCTGTTCGGCGCCTGGACCGGTGGAGTCGCCACCGCGGCAGCGCAAATCGCGCTCTGGGTCTCCCAGGGCCGCTCGGGAGCGATACGGACACTGTCCGACCCGGAAACCGCAGCCCGTTCGGTCGTTTCGGTCGCGATCATCGTCCTCGTCTTTGTCTACCTCGAGGAGAGGCGGCGTCGCCTTCTAATTCCGGTGGCGTGCGGCGCCTTCGCCCTCGCGATCATCCATCCGAACTACCCGCTGTATCTTGTCCTACTGCTCGGGGGCTTCCTGCTCGCCGACCTGGCGGTGAATCGCAGGCTGGCCGCGACGAAGGCCATTGCGCTCGCATCAGCGGCGATCGCAGTGCCCACGGCGGCCTTCGTGCTCTCGATGTGGCCGGTTATTTCGGACAACGTGGACCGCGCGAATACGTCAGGCCTTCGGGACTTCCGGACCTACTACGCCTCGAGCCTCGACGGCTCATGGGAGTCCTTCCGAGAGTCGCCGGGTGCCATCACGAGAAGTGGGGCCGGCATCATCATCGCGCTCCTCGCTTTGCCGCTCGCCGCGCTCGCAGCGCGCCGCTTTTGGGGAGCGCTCGCGGCCGGAGGCTCGGCGATCATCCTCATCGTCGCGCTGACACCGGCCCTATTCACGCCGTTCGCGAAGGCCGTCTCCGTCGGGCAAGCGGTGAGGCTGGCCGCCTTCCTTCCGCTCGCCGTTGCGATCGCGGGCCTGGCCGTCCTCGCCTCGCGCGGTCGCGTCCTCTCCGTCGCGCTCGCGGCCGCAGCGGGAATCGGTCTCGTCCTCGCCTACCCTGGGGAGTGGACGTTCTACGTCGTCCACCCCGGCCCGGGTTGGCCAGTGTGGCTGGCGTTGGCAGGAGTCATCGCCGGCCTGGCGTTTGCAGCTTGGCGCCGCCCCGACCCCCCCGGGCCGACGGCTTGGACGGCGGCGATCGCTGTGGCGCTCACGGTACCCGCGCTCGTGTCCTTCCTTGTACGCCTCAACCATGACAATCCCGACCGTTTCGGGCTCACGCCCGGGCTTGTCACGGAGCTTGGCGCACTCCCAGCGGGCTCGACGGTCTTCGCGAGCCCGGCGGTTTCCTACCGTGTCCTGGCGGCGGGGCCGGTCTACGTCGCCGACGTCCCACGGATCCATGTCGCGCTCACGAGCAAGAACAGGATCGACGAGCGCGCTCGCGACAACCGCA
>DATAOL010000089.1:0-7206 GCA_036265755.1 Gaiellaceae bacterium
CTGGTCGCGCGCCGAGGAGCAGGCCACGCAGGCCTGCGAGGAGCTTCAAGGCTTCGACGCCTGGACGACCGCGGCGGGCTTTTACGAGATCGGCGAGATCCGCCGACGCCGAGGCGACTTCGCGGCCGCCGAAGAGGCGTACCGCCAGGCGAAGGAGTGGGGACGCGACCCGCAGCCGGGGCTTTCTCTCCTCCGACTCGCGCAGGGGAAGACCGAGGTGGCGACGTCCGCCATGAAGCGCAGCCTCGGCAACGCCCACGACCCGATCGGCCGCATCAGGCGGCTCCCCGCGCAAGTCGAGATCGCTCTCGCCGGCGGCGACCTGAAAACGGCGCGCTCCGCGGCCGTCGAGCTCGAGGAGCTCGCCGAGGCGTTCAAGATCGACAACGTTCGTGCGCCGGCCTTCGACGGCTACGTCCACCTGGCGTGGGGCCAGATTCGCCTCTACGAAAACGACGCCGAGGGCGCGATCGAGGCGCTCGAGTGTGCGGTGGAGCGCTGGCGCTCGATCGGCGCGCCGTACGAGACGGCTGAGGCGCAGATGCTGCTCGGGCTCGCATTCCGCCGCATCGGGGAGGAAGACGCAGCCCGCGACGAGCTCCGCGCGGCCAAATCTGCTTTCGAAAAGCTCGGAGCCGCCCTGGCGACCGAGCGCACGGCCGAGCTCCTGGGCGAGCGCAAGCTGGAGCGCACCTTCATGTTCACGGACATCGTGGATTCGACCAAGTTCGTGGAGCTTCTCGGCGAGGACAAGTGGCGCAAGCTCCTGAACTGGCACGACAAGCAGCTCGGCGAACTGATCGAGGCCAAGGGCGGGGAGGTCATCAAGCAGACCGGCGACGGCTATTTTGCCGCCTTCCACTCGCCGACGGAGGCCATCGACGCCGCCGTTGCGATCCAGCGCGCGCTCGACGAGAACGATCTCTTCCTTGCCGACGTGCGGATCGGCGTCCACAGCGGCGGCGCGTTCCAACGCGCGGATGACGACTACGCCGGCCAGGGCGTGCACATGGCCGCACGCATCGGCGCGCTCGCCGGTGGGGGCGAGATCGTCGTCAGCCGCGACACGGTCGCGGAGGGCGCGCGCTATCCACTCTCACCCCCTCACCCCGCGGAGCTGAAGGGGATCGAGGATCCCGTCGAAGTCTGCTCGGTCGGCTGGAAGCCCTAGCCCGGTCGGCTAGGCGGATTGCTCTTCGGGCGCGTCGATCTCGACCGCATGGCCGCCGCTCGTCACGAGCGTCGGGCGCAGGTTCCGCTGGATGGTCTCCTTGGTGATCACGCACTTGGAGACGTCCTTGCGCGACGGCAGCTCGAACATGACGTCGAGAAGGGCCTGCTCGATGATCGATCGCAGCCCTCTCGCGCCGGTCTCGCGCTCGAGAGCCTTGTCGGCGATCTGCCAAAGCGCGTCGTCGGTGAACACGAGCTCGACCGAGTCGTAGTTGAAGAAGCGCTGGTACTGCTTGACGAGCGCGTTCTTCGGCTCGAGAAGGATCTGTACGAGATCCTCGCGGGTGAGCTGGTGCACCGCCGAGACGACAGGCAGCCGGCCGATGAACTCGGGGATGAGCCCGTAGGAGAGAAGATCCTCCGGCATCACCTGCGTGAGGAGCTCGCTCGACTCGACCGACTTACGCGACTTGATGTCGGCGCCGAAGCCGACGGAGTTCTTGCCGATCCGCTTGCCGATGATTCGCTCGAGTCCCGCGAATGCGCCGCCGCAGATGAAGAGGATATTCGTCGTGTCGATCGACAGGAACTCCTGATGCGGGTGCTTGCGGCCGCCCTGCGGCGGGACGCTCGCAACGGTGCCCTCGAGGATCTTGAGGAGCGCCTGCTGGACTCCCTCGCCTGACACGTCGCGCGTGATCGACGGGTTGTCCGCCTTGCGGGCGATCTTGTCGACCTCGTCGATGTAGATGATTCCGGTCTCGGCCTTCTTCACGTCGAAGTCGGCGGCCTGGATGAGCTTCAGCAGGATGTTCTCGACGTCCTCCCCGACGTAACCGGCTTCGGTCAGCGCCGTCGCGTCGGCGATCGCGAACGGGACGTTGAGGATGCGCGCGAGCGTCTGGGCGAGGAGCGTCTTCCCGCAGCCCGTCGGCCCGAGCAGCAGGATGTTCGACTTCTGCAGCTCGACGTCATTCTCGTCGCTCGCCATCTGCACCCGCTTGTAGTGGTTGTAGACGGCGACCGAGAGCGTCCGCTTGGCCTCTTCCTGCCCGACGACGTAGTCGTTCAGGATCTCGTAGATCTCCTTCGGGCGCGGGAGATTGTCGAGGTCGAGCTGAGCCGGGGTAGTCAGCTCCTCGTCGATGATCTCGTTGCAGAGATCGATGCACTCGTCGCAGATGTAGACCCCTGGCCCGGCGATGAGCTTCTTCACCTGGCGCTGGCTCTTGCCGCAGAAGCTGCAGAGCAGCTGTTCGTTACCGTCGGTCGCGCGGGCCATCTTCTTTCTTTTAGCTCCTTTTTGCCTGCTCGGCTAGGCCGCTTTGGTCAGGGGCTTGCCGCGATGGGCGATGACGTTGTCGATGATGCCGTAATCCTTCGCCTCGTCCGCGGTCATGAAGTAGTCCCTTTCCATGTCCTTGGCGACCTTTTCCAGGGGCTGCTTCGTGTGGGTGGCGATGATCTCCTCGAGCAGGCGCTTCATGTTCAGTGTCTCGCGCGCCTGGATCTCGATGTCCGTCGCCTGGCCCTGGAACCCGGCCGAGACCTGGTGGATGAGGATCTTCGAGTGCGGCAGCGCCATGCGCTTGCCGTCCGCTCCGCCGGCGAGGAGCAGCGCCCCCATGGACATTGCGATGCCGACGCAGATCGTCTGCACGTCCGGCTTGATGAACTGCATCGTGTCGTAGATCGCCATACCCGCATACACCGAGCCGCCCGGCGAGTTGATGTAGATCGAGATGTCCTTGTCGGGATCCTCGGACTCGAGGTGAATCAGCTGGGCGACGATCAGATTCGCGATCTGGTCGTCTACCGGGGTGCCGAGGAAGATGATGCGCTCGTTGAGCAGGCGCGAGTAGATGTCGAAGGCTCGCTCGCCTCTCGACGTCTGCTCGACCACCATCGGAATCAACGGACTCATCGTGCCTCCTCGTTGCCTGGGGTCCAAATGTTCATCTTCGTACCTTCCTTCTCCTTCTCGGGTGTCCAAAGTTTGTCGCGAGCCGCCGCGAGCTCGACTGGGATCCGCTTGACGCCGGCGACGATCTCGTCGAGCGCCTTCTTCAGGCGCAGGTCTGCGCGAATGCGCTCGTAGCCGCCGTTCTCCTGCAGCATGCGCTTCGACTCCTCGACGTCGTCGCCGTCCTCGCTCTGTTCGCCGATCAGCGTGTCGATCTCCTCGTCTGAGACCTCCACGCCGAGCTTCGCGGCCGCCGCGTCGAGGATGAGCTCGCGCGCAAGCGATTGCTCGGCCTCGGCCCGCAGGCGCGCGACGACCTCGTCCGCGGACTGGCCGGTCATCGTCAGATAGGTCTCCGTCGAGATCCCGCGGGCCTGCAGCGAGTGGGCGATGCCGCTCCACAGCTCGGCGGTGCGCCGCTCGACGAGCGGCTCGACGGTCTCGACGTCCGAAGCCGCGACGAGCGCGTCGACCGTCGCCTCGCGGAAGCGCACCTCGAGCTCCTCGGTCAGCTGCTCCAGCAGCCGCGCCTCGATCTCAGCACGCAGATCGGCGAGCGTCTCGAACTCGGTCGCGGAGCGCGCGAGCTCGTCGTCGAGCCCGGGCAGCACCTTTTCCTTGATCTCCTTGACCGTCACCTCGACCGGGAGCGGCTGTTCCGACCCCTGGACCTCGACGGTCTTCGTCTCGCCCTTCTTCATCCCGGAAAGCGCGTCGTCGATCTCGTTGACGAGCCGATCCGCGCCGACCTCGGTCACGTAGTCGCGCTGGGCGGGTACGCCTTCGCCGACGATGTCGAGGACGACCGTGTCGCCTTCAGCCACCGCGCGGTCGTCGACCGGAGCCAGCTCGGCGACGGTCTCGCGCAGACGCTCGAGCTCCTGGTCGACGAGCTCCTCGGGGACCTCAGCCTCAGCGAACGGAACCTCGAGGGTCGTCCAGTCGCCCACCTCGGGCTTGGGCATCACGGCGACGGTGGCGGAGAACTTGAACGTGCCGCCGTCGTCGGGCAGATCCTCGAACTCGACCTCTGGGCTGGCGACCGGGCGGATGCCGGAGGTCTCCGCCGCGCTCCAGAACCACGAGTCCAGATGGCCGCGGAGGGCCTCCTGCCAGACCGCCTCGCGCCCGACACGCGCGATCACGACCGGCACGGGCGCCTTGCCCTTGCGGAAGCCGGGCAAGCGGAGCGACTCGGCCATGTCCGTGGCCGCGTGCTCGAACGCGTGCGCGACGTCCTCCTCGGGAACCTCGACGTCGAGGCGAACGCGGCTTTCCGGGAGCTCTTCGACCTTCGTCTTCACGAAGGCCATTGTGTCAGAAGGGCCTAGCCCTTCCGGACGGAGCTACACGTGATGGAAGTCGACAACCAGCCGGTCGGGGTTGTGCAGAACCTGCGTGTCCCAGCAGGTCGGGCGGCTGAGACCGAGCACCCAGTTCAGGGTCGCCTCGAAGTCGCCGCCCTCGACGACCTGCGCGAGCGTGCCAAACCCGGGGGTCAGCGTCCGGGAGCCAGCGTAGGTGGGATTGCCGTCGAAGTCGTAGCCCGTCGCGCCCTGCATGACGATGTGAACGAACGCATCGCCGAAGACGTCGAGCGGCTCGCCGCTCGGATCCGCCGTGAACGGCGGCTTGGCCTGGCGGATCTCGAAATAGGGCACGCCGCCCTTCCCACCCGGATTCGGCTTCGGGGCGACGAACTCGAACACGATGCGGTCGTAGCCGTCGTGCGCGCCGACGCGGACGTCCGTGAGGTTCGTGAAGACGTCCTTCTCGCCGCCGGTCTCCGGGTCACAGACGACGGGCGCGGGCGCCGGTTCGGGAGTCGCCTCGGTCGAAGTGGCTCCACCGCCGGAGCTGGTCTCCCCTTCCGTGCCGGCGCTTTCGGCGGGCTCCGTGTCCGTGGGCCCGACGACCGCACTCGAGGTCGGTACCGGGCCGGCCTCCGTCGCACCGGAGCCGCAACCCGCGAGAAGCGCGGAAACCACGAGCAGGAGGGGGAGTGCCTTGGTCATGGGCCCAGTCTGCGCGGCCGGGGTAACTCGGTGGCCGCGTGCGTGTAACGACCCGGCAACGTCACCAGAGGCCCGGCACGAGCCGGGCAGTGTCCGCCTCGTAGGCGCGATACGGCTCGCCGAGCGCGCTCTCCAGCGCCGCCTCCTCGACACGGATGCGTGGGAGTAGCCCCAGAAAGGGGAGAGCGACGAGGGCGGCGATCGAGAGCCAGTTGGCGAGCGCGAGGCCAAACCCCAGCGCGACGAGCAGATTGCCCGCGTAGGCCGGGTGGCGGATGTAGCGGTACGGCCCCCGGCGGATCACCGTCTGCGCCGCCTCGATCGTGACGTCTCGGCGGAAGAAGCGGCCCAGCACGACGATCGACCCGACGCGGAGAGTGAAGCCGGCGAGCATGATGAGAACGCCGAGGATCACCCAGACCCAGTCGCTGCTGGGCAGATCCGCTCCGGGGACGTAGCGCGCAGCGAGCCACGCGGCGACGAACCCGGCCACCATGCCGAGCACGAGGATTCGCTTGGTTCCTCGGTCAGACTCGTGACGCCCAGCGGTGCGCGTGGTGGTTGCCTCGACGAGCGTCCGGAAGGCCAGACGGGCTCGGGGCCCGCCCTCCGTCTGGAGTCGCTCGCGGAAGGTCACGAGCCATTCGGCTACTGCACCGGCGATGAGAGTCCCGAAGACGAGCACGGCTGCACCTGAGTGCGCTTCGAGGAACGTCTCGTGCATCAGGTGCGGGCGAGAGGACTCGAACCTCCAAGGGCCGAAGCCCAGCGGGACCTAAACCCGCCGCGTCTTCCAGTTCCGCCACGCCCGCGTGGAAAAACGATACCGCCTGGGTAAGGAGAGTCCCATGAAGCTCCTGAACAGGAAGCCCAAGCGCGGCCCGCAGGTGCGCGAGTGGAAGGAGGAGGACGAGCGCGAGCTGGACGAGGCCAACGTCTCGGACGAGGCTGAGGCGCCGACCCCGCAGCCCGAGCAGCGAGAGCCGGAGGTTCGCGATCCGGGCCTGACCGACCTCTCGTTCCGCGACTACCGGGCCATCGTCATACGGGCCGGAAAACGGGCGCTCGGCCACGGCATCACGGATCTCGCCGCCGCGCTCGCGTACTACTCGTTCCTGGCCATTCCAGCCGTGCTCCTCGTTGCCGTTGGGCTCTTCTCGCTCTTCGCGAGCGAGGATGCGATCACGACGATGATCGACAAGCTCGGCACCGTCGTCCCGTCGCAGACAACGCAGCTCCTCGAGGACAGCCTCCGGCGGATGAACGAAAACAAGAGCGGCAGCCTGGTCATGGCGGTCGTCGGCTTCGTCCTCGCGCTCTGGACGACGACGGGCGCGATGACGTCCTTCATGCGGGCCCTCAACCGCGCTTACGACCGCGACGAGGGCCGGGGCTTCGTGAAGCAGCGCCTCGTCGCAGTGCAGATGGTGGTCGCGATGGGGGTCGCGTTCCTCCTCATTTTCGGGCTCCTCGTCCTCGGGCCGGTGATGTCCGACTGGATCGGAAACGCGCTGAACATCGAGGGAGTGATCGGATGGGCCTGGTGGATTGCGCAGTGGCCGATCCTGATCATGGGGCTGCTCGCCGTTTTCGCCACCGTGCTCTACCTGGGGCCCAACGTCGACCATCCGCGCTGGCAGTTCGTCACGCCGGGCTCGGTGTTCGCGATCGTGGTCTGGCTCCTCGCGTCCGGGCTCTTCGCGATCTACACGGCGATGTTTGCGTCCTACAACAAGGCGTGGGGGTCGCTGGCCGCGGTGATCGTGATGCTCACCTGGCTGTGGCTCACGGGGATCGCGCTGCTGCTGGGCGCGGAGATCAACGCGGAAGCCGAGCGAAGCCGCGAGCTGCGATCGGGCGAGCCCGCCGAGCGGCAGATTCAGGCCCCGCCCAAGGCCTAGCTAGACTCGACGCGGGCCCCGTAGCTCAGCGGATTAGAGCAGCGGACTTCGAATCCGCGTGCGGAGGTTCGACTCCTCCCGGGGCCATCGCCCACTAGCGCTCGATTAGCAGGAACTTCAGAACCGGCGTTCCTGTGCACAACTTCCGCAGGAA
>DATAOL010000090.1:0-1505 GCA_036265755.1 Gaiellaceae bacterium
CTCAACCGTCGGGACTGGTGGATCCGGCGTGGCGGTCGGGCGACGCTCCCGGCCGTGCTCGGCTCCGACGGCGCCGGGTTCGTCTCCGCGCTCGGCGAGGACGTCGCAGACATTGTGGTGGGTGACGAGGTCGTCATCTACCCAGGGTTCGCGTGGGGCGTCGTCGACGAGGTCCCGGGGCCGGACTTCGAGATCCTCGGCGTCCCGAGCCAGGGGACCTACGCCGAACGGATCGTTGTCCGCGCCGACATGGTCCGGCCGAGGCCGGCCGGGTGGTCGTGGGAGCAGACCGCCGCCCTCCCGGTCGCCGGGCTGACGGCCTGGCGCGCGCTCGTCCGCTACGCGCGCGCGGGAGCGGGAAAGAAGATCCTGGTGACCGGCGGCGGAGGCGGAGTGGCGACGTTCGCCGTTCAGATCGCCGCCGCCCTGGGCTGCCGCGTCCTCACCACCACCTCGAGCCCGGAGAAGCTCGACCGCCTCCGCGAGCTCGGCGCCGCAGACGGGGCCGACTACCGCGATCCTGAGTGGCCGGATCGGATCGGGCTGGTCGACGCCGTGATCGACAGTGTCGGCGGTGCCGCCTGGCCTGGTGCGCTTCGTACCCTCGGGCCCGGTGGAGTGCTCGTCTGCTTCGGCGACACCGAGGGCGACGTCGCCGAGATCGTCGTCGCCGACCTCTTCTTCCGTTACCTCTCCGTCCACGGCACAACGTTGGGAAGTCCGCGTGAGTTCGACGTCTTCCTCGCGCACTGCGCCGAGGCGGCGTGGAGGCCGGTGATCGACAGCGTCTTCACGCTCGCGGAGGCGCAGGCGGCACATCGCCGGCTGGACGCGCCCGACCGCTTCGGCAAGATCGTGCTCGCCATCGACGAATCGAGGCTCTAGCCTTCATCCGGCAATGCGAATCGAGGATCACGCATCGGGTCGCTCCGCCTACTTCGCCACGAGGCCGATCAGTCGAGACGCGCTCGTTCCCGAGGATCCTGCGCTCGGCCTCGTCGCCTTCTCCAGTCCCTTCGATCCCGAGCCTTCGCTCCGCATCGAAGATGGCCGGATCGTGGAGCTCGACGGCCGCTCGGAGGCCGATTTCGACATCCTCGACGAGTTCATCGCCAGACGCGGCATCGACCTGACTGTCGCCGAAGAGGCCATGGCGCTCGACGCCGTCGAGCTGGCGCGCATGATCGTCGACCCCGCGGTTCCGCGAACGGAAATCACGAGGCTCGTCGCCGGGATGACGCCCGCGAAGCTGGCCGCGACGCTCGCACTCCTCACGCCGGTCGAGATTCTCCAGGCCATGCAGAAGATGCGGGTGCGCAAGACGCCCTCGATCCAGGCGCATGTGACGAACCGCGTCGATCACCCGCTCCTGATCGCGGCGGACGCGGCCGCAGCTGTCGCGCTCGGCTTCAGGGAGCTGGAGACAACGGTGCCGGTCCTCCGTGACGCGCCCGCGAATGCGCTCGCGCTCCTCATCGGAGGGCAGTTCGGGGCGGCCGGCGCGT
>DATAOL010000091.1:0-4007 GCA_036265755.1 Gaiellaceae bacterium
GCTCCAGGTCGAGCTCGCCGCGCTCGACTCGGAGGCGGTACCCCGGTCCCTCGGTCGCGATCCGTTCCGCCCCGAGCCGCTTGCGCAGCGCGTGCACCTGCACCTGGAGCGCGTTCCGCGCCGACTTCGTCGGCTGCTCGCCCCAGAGCGCGTCGATCAGCAGATCGCGGGAGACGACCTCGTTTGCGCGCAGCAACAGGTACGACAGCAGCACCGCCGGTCGCCCGGAGCCGGGCGCGATGGCCCGACCGTTGTCGGCGACCTCGAGTGGCCCGAGAACGCGGAACTCCGTCTCTGCTCCTTCCTGCCTCGCCGGCTCGCCGGCGTAAGCGAATCGTAAGCGCCTCGCCGCAGCCTGCCCAGCTTCGATCGCTGATCAGAAAGGAGAACGGAGATGGAAGGAAAGAATGGATCGCAGAGTCGGCTTGTCGCGCTCGTGGTCGGGCTCCTCGCCGCAGTGCTGCTCGTTCCGACGGCGCTGGCAGGTGGCCTCCCGTCGATCGCGTTCGGCTCGTCCTCGTACGACTACGGGACAGTCGACGCAGGCACGATCGTCTCCCACACGTACGTGCTGACCAACGCGGGTAGCGGTGCCACAGGAGCGCTGGCCGTCACGCTGTCCGGCTCGTCGGCCTTCGCGAAGACCGCCGACACCTGCACCGACGCGAGCCTCGGCCCGAAGAAGTCGTGCAGCGTCACCGTCCAGTACGCCCCGACCGCGGAAGGAGCGACGAGCAGCGCGACGCTCCGGGCGGCGAGCAAGAAGCCGATCGCGGTCGCCACCGTGTCGTTGACGGGGGCGAGCACTCCGCCGAAGACCCAATCGCAGCTCGACTGCGAGTCGTACGGCGGCACCTTCGCGCCGGGCACGGGCTCCACCGTCTGGACGTGCAACGGCTGGACCGCCGTCGACGACGACGACGCCACCGACAAGCTCTTCGCCCTGGGCGACGACTGCTTCGCCGACGGAGGGAACAACTTCGGCGGCACGAGGCCGGCCGACGACCCGACGGCGGCCTGGAGGACGACCTGCTCCGTGTTCGCGTGAGCCTCTCGGGACGTCCGGCGTAAGCGATTCGTAAGCGCTCCCCCGCACGCTCCCCTGACCCGTGAAACGAACCACTGAAAGGAGACGCGAGATGAGTGAAACGACGAATACGAGGCAGCGGCGGTCGCGGCGGAGGATCCTGACCGCGGCCGCGGCCGGTCTCGCCATCCTCGCCATCGGCGGTGGTGTCGCCCTCGCGACGATCCCCGGCAGCGGGGGCACGATCAGCGGCTGCTACGCGAAGAAGGACGGCACCCTGCGCGTGATCGACGCGTCGTCGGCGACGTGCAAGACGGGCGAGGCGGCGCTCACCTGGAACCAGGCGGGCGCGCAGGGACCGAAGGGCGATCCAGGGCCGCAGGGCCCGAAGGGCGACCAGGGGCCGCAGGGCCCGCAGGGCCCGAAGGGCGACATGGGGCCGATCGGGCTGCAGGGAGTCCCCGGACCGCAGGGGCCCGCGGGCCCGATCGCCGGGCTGGGCTACACGGAAGCGTTCGCCCGCAGCGACTACGTGGGCACCCCACTCACGTGGGTCGAGGCGACCGCGACCTGCCCGGCGGGCAAGAAGGTGATCAGCGGTGGTTTCGACCAGAGCGACGTCGACGTCTGGGAGAGCAGGCCCGAAGGTGACACCGGCTGGTTCGTCGGAGGGAAGACCGGCATCGTGGGTGGAGGCATCCACGTCTCGGCCGTCTGCGGCAACCCGTGAGGCGCTACCCCGAAAGGAGGAACGACATGAAAGCGCTTGTGCACCTACTCGCACGGAGGAAGCGTCTCACCGCGATCGCCGCCTGCATCGTCACCGTCGCCGTCGGGAGCGGTGTCGCCCTCGGGACGGTCGGCAGCGGAGGCTCCATCGCCGCCTGTTACACGAAGGCGTCAGGGGCACTGCGGGTCATCGACCCCTCGGCCACGCACTGCGGCGGCGGCGAGACCAGCCTCTCCTGGGCGCAAACGCCGGCACCGGGTCCCAAGGGAGACACGGGCGCGGCGGGGCCGAAGGGCGACCCGGGCGCAGAAGGTCCTCAAGGGCCGAAAGGCGACACGGGCATCATCGGCTTCCAAGGGTCCGACGGGCCGCGGGGCCCTCAAGGACCTCCTGGAAGTCACGGCTACGTCATCAGGTGGGGCGAGTGGCAGGACACGCCGCCGCTGGGAGCCGTGAGAAGCAGCGTGGGCTGTCCGGACGGCAAGGTTGCCGTGGGGGGCGGCTTCATGCTGGACGGCACCGACGTCGAGGAGAGCGACGAGCTGCCTTACGGCACCGGCTGGCAGGTCACGGCACGAGGCGGGCTGACCGGCGGTTCCTTCAACGTGGTCGTGGTCTGCGGCAAACCCGGCTGACCGTCATCGCTGCGCACGTCGGAGGAGGGCACCCGCCCTCCTCCGACGCCTAAGCGGAACGCTGCGGCGCCGGAAGGCCCTTCACCAGGACCGACCAGCGAAAGACCGGCGAGGTCTCGGGCGGGTTCAGCCCACTCGGGCGGGAGCCGCTCCGGACGAAGAGCAGCGTCCCGCGCGTCGGCCGCGCGAGTGCCTGGCGCAGCGGCCCGATCCCGCTCTGGTGCCAGCGGTCGGGCAGCCCGACCACGAGCAGCGTCGCCTCGTCTGCCGCCTGGAGCAGCGCCTCCTGTGGCTCGGCTGCCAGCCGTGGCTCGGCCGACATCCCGACCACCTGCTGCAGGAGGAGCGACGCGTCGGCGAGGACGCTGCTCGCGTCCCGGCCGCCGTTCTCGGCCCGCGCGTCGATCCCCAGCAGCGCCAGCGGCACGTGCAGTGCCTTCGCGACCCAGGCGGCCGTCTCGAGCGCCGTCCAGTCGTGCCGGAGCCCGCCGAACGGCACGAGGATCTGCTCGGCGGCGTACGCGTCGCCGGTCCCCTCGCGCAGGAGGGCGACGTCGCACGGAGCCTCGGCGAGCACGAGCCGCAGGCCGTCCGGTATCACGCCTTCCGCGGCGAGCTCGGGCGGGCATGCCATCAGGAGCAGGTCGACGTCCTCGCGCGTCGCCAGGCGCACCGCGTCGGCGCCGGCTGACGGAGAGGTGAAGGCCGCCGTCCGCGCCTCGATGCCTTGGCCGGTTAGCGACGCTCGCCACTTCTCGGCGACGACGCTCGCGCGTCCGAGCAGGCCGCTCTCGCCGACGACGAGAGCGAAGATGAGCTCGCGAGCCAGCTGGGAGCGCGCGAGCGCGCTGCTCAGCCGGAGCAGGCCGTCGACCTCGGCCTCTTGCTCGGCGATGACGATGACGGTGCGGCCGCGCTTCGTCGGCGCCGCGGTGGCCGCCCCCGATGCTTCTTCGACCGGGTCGAGCTCGGGGTCGTGGCGGAGGATCGACTTCTGGAGGTCCTGGAGGCGACGGCCGGGCTCGATTCCGAGCTCGTCGTTGAGCGCCGACCTCGTCTCCTGGAAGACGCTCAGCGCATCCGCCTGCCGGCCGCTCCGGTAGAGGGCGAGCATCAGCAGCTCGCGGAGCCGCTCGTCGAGCGGATGCTCGCGGATGAGCGCCTCCAGCTCCGGCACCGCCTCCTCCGCGAGGCCGAGGTCTAGCTCGACCTCGATCCGGTCGACGAGCGCGCCGAGCCGGAGCTCGTTGAGGCGGGTGATCTCGGCGCGTGCGGCGGTCAGGGGCTCGAAGGTCAGGCCCGCGAGCGGCGGGCCGCGCCAGAGGTCGAGCGCCTCGCGAAGCGTCGAGGACGCAAAGCGGAGGTCTCCCGCGTGCCGCGCGTCCGCAGCCTTTCTCACGAGCCGCTCGAAGCGGTAGAGGTCGAGCCCCGAGGGGCCGACGATGATCCGGTACGACTCGGCGTTTCGCTCGAGGACGCTCCCGCGCGGCGCGGTGCGCTCGACGGTCTTCCGAACCTGGTAGACGAGCTCCTGGACCGCCTCGACGGGCTGGGCGGGAGGCTCGTACGGCCAGAGCTCCTCGATCAGGCGCGGAATCGGCACGAACTGGTTCGG
>DATAOL010000092.1:0-8293 GCA_036265755.1 Gaiellaceae bacterium
GTTCGCGGGTGCTGCCCGTCGAGGCCGTAGCGAAGCTCGAGGACGCGGCGCTCTCGGGGGGAGAGCGCGCAGAGGATGCGCTTGAGCGTCTCCTTGCGCAACGTCGTCTCGGCGGCCTCGTCCGGCGCGGCGGCGGATTGATCGGCGAGAAAGTGTCCGAACTCCGACTCCTCTTCGTCGCCGACCGGCTTCTCGAGTGAGATCGGGGCCTGCGCGCTCCGGCGGATCTGGTCGACCTCTTCGCGGTCGATCTCGAGCTCTCGCCCGATCTCGTCCGCGGTCGGGTCGTGCCCGAGCTCCGCGAGGAGCTTGCGCTCGACGCGGCCGATCTTGTTCAGCTTCTCGACGACGTGCACCGGCATGCGGATCGTCCGCGCCTTGTCGGCGAGCGCGCGCGCAACGGCCTGGCGGATCCACCAGGTGGCGTACGTCGAGAACTTGAACCCCTTGCGGTAGTCGAACTTCTCGGCGGCGCGCACGAGGCCGATCGTGCCCTCCTGGATGAGGTCGAGGAAGGGCAGGCCCTGGTTCCGGTAGTTCTTCGCGATCGAGACGACAAGGCGGAGGTTGGCCTCCACCATCTGCTGCTTCGCGCGATGGTCACCGCGCTCAATCCGCTTGGAGAGCTCGACTTCCTGCGCTGCGGTCAGCAGCGGAACCTTGCCGATGTCCTTGAGGAAGAGCTGCAGAGAATCGGTCGAGACGTCGGCGACATCGGGGACGGCGGCGGCCTCCTGTTCCTCGGGCTCGACCTCGACGACCTCGATGTGAAGCTCTTCGAGCGACTGGTAGAACTCGTCGACCTGAGACGTGTCCAGGTCGAGCTCGTCGAGCGCGAGCGCAATCTCGTCCTGCGTGAGGAAACCGGCTTCCTGCCCTTGACGAACGAGTGCCTTGGCAGCGTCGTCGTCCAGCGTCAAGCCTGCGGCTCCATTCCCTCTCCCCTCTTTCACGTGACCCCCTCCTCTGACCGTAGTGACGGCCCCCTATTTGTCAACGGCCTCTCCGTGCCAGCTTGCGCGCTTGTGTGGCGCGACTCTTGCATGCCCGCCGGATAGTTCGCCATGGGCCGACCGGACTATTTCTTAGACGCTAGGTCCCAATGCCTTTAAGACGGGAAAGAAGCGATTTTGCTTCCCGGCTGTACAGATGTGCGGGCTGGGTTCCCGCCGCCCTCTCCAGCTGCACGCGTGCGTCCTTGACATCCCGGATCCAGAGCAGAAGCACGCCGAGGTGGAATCGGACGATAGCAGCGTCGGGATGGTCACGGGCAAGCGGGCCGAGGCGGGAGAACGCCCCCGAGGGGTTGGACTTGTCGAAGCGGCCGACGGCCGCGGCGACCTGCGCGTCGAGGCGATCGGGGGCGAGCTCGAGCGCCTTGTCGAAGGCGGCCCGTGCCGAGACCGGCCGGCCGACCCGCTGCAGAGCGGCCCCGTAGAGAAGCCACTCCTCGGCGCCGCCCCGCTCGGCATTCGCCCTCAGCTCGTCCAGCTGTGCCTGTGCGCCGAGACTGGCGAGGTTCTTCGGCGGCTTCAGGTTGGTGAAGAACGAGGGCAGGCCCGGAGCCATCTGAGGGTGCAGGAGATCTCCTGCGCGGACGGCGGACGGAGAGTCGGGCTCGACCGCCGCCCCGCGTCGCCACTCGGCGATGGCGTCCTCCTGCCGCCCCGCAGCGTAGAGTGCGAGGCCGAGATTGAGGTGCACGACGGCACTTCCCGGGTGCGCAACCGCGAGCTGCTGCAACCGCTCGACGGTCCCGTCCGGCCACGAGGAGATCGCCGCTCCCACGGATGCCTCGAGAGAGCCCGGATCCTTCGCGAGGATGGCGGCGAACTGCGCGCGCGCGGCCTCGGCCCGGCCGCTGTCGTACGAGCGCTCGGCGAGCCGCAACGCACGCGCCTCCGAGTCGTCGCCGAGGAGGACGCTCAGTTCGAGAGCGGGCGGCTTCCGCTCGGCGGTGCTGCCGTCGCCCCGCCCCTGGAGAGCGACGCCCACGACGGTCGCCGCGGCGACGAGCGCCACGGCGGCAACGAGGACCCGGATCCGGGTGCGTGGAGACACGCGCCGAGCGTAGCCCGCGGGCGCCTGGCGGCCGGAGGCAAGTTGCTATATTTCGTGAAGTTATGCCGACGTACCGCGAACTGCTGCAGCAGACGAAATACGAGATCGACGAGGTCGACGCGACGCGGGCGCAGGAGCTGCTCGCAGGGGACGCGCTCGCCGTTGTCGACGTCCGCGAGCGCGACGAGTGGGACGAGGGCCATCTGCCGCGGGCGGTGCACGTCCCGCGCGGCAGCCTGGAGTCGCGGATCGAGGGTGTCGTCCCGGACAAGTCGCAGCGGGTGCTCGTCTACTGCGCGGCCGGGAACCGTTCGGCCTTCGCGGCGAAGACTCTCGAAGAGCTCGGCTACGAGAACGTCGTCTCCCTCGCCGGCGGGTTCACGGACTGGAAGCGCAACGGCCTCCCTTATGAGATTCCGCAGGCGCTCGACGCCACGAAGCGCCGCCGCTACAGCCGTCACCTCCTGATCCCCGAAGTCGGCGAGGAAGGGCAGCTGAAGCTCCTGGAGTCGCGCATACTCCTGATCGGCGCGGGCGGCCTTGGCTCGCCGGCTTCCCTCTATCTGGCCGCGGCCGGCGTCGGCACCCTCGGGATCGTCGACGACGACGCCGTCGACGAGACGAACCTTCAGCGCCAGATCGTCCACTCGACCGACCGCCTCGGTGACTCGAAGGCCGAGTCGGCCAAGCGGACGATCGAGGCGCTGAACCCCGACGTTACCGTCAAGGTCTTCAAGGAGCGGCTCACGTCCGAGAACGTCGACCGGATCCTCGGCGAGGGCTGGGACGTGATCGTCGACGGGGCGGACAACTTCCCCACCCGCTACCTCCTGAACGACGCCTCCGTATGGCATGGCATCCCCGTCGTCCACGGCTCGATCTTCCGCTTCGAGGGCCAGGTCACGGTCTTCAAGCCGCACGAAGGGCCCTGCTACCGCTGCCTCTTCCCGCAGCCGCCGCCTCCCGAGCTCGCCCCGAGTTGCGCCGAGGGCGGGGTGCTCGGAGTCCTGCCGGGCGTGATCGGGTCTTTGCAGGCGAACGAGGCGCTCAAGCTCGCGCTCGGGATCGGCGAGCCGCTCGTCGGGCGTCTGCTCATGTTCGACGCGCTCGACGGCAGCTTCACGGAGATCTCGCTTCGGCGGGACCCCGACTGTCCGGTCTGCGGCGAGAGCCCGACGATCACGAGCTACATCGACTACGTCGAGTTCTGCCAGGGCGGAAGGGCCCACGCGGCTTCGTGACTCGGGTCCGGATCCCACCGACTCTCCGCGACTCCGTCGGCGGCGCCCGCGAGGTGGAGGCCTCGGGGGCGAACGTCCGCGAGCTGCTCGCCGACCTCGCCGACCGCTTCCCGGGCCTCGGCAACCAGGTGCTCGAGAACGGCGGCGACATCGCGCCGTTCGTGAACGTCTACGTGAACAACGAGGACGTGCGTACGCTCGACGGGCTCGAGACGCCGGTTGGCGACGGCACGACGGTCATCCTCCTGCCCGCGATGGCGGGCGGCGAGCGCACGCTGACGCCTTCTCTCCTCGAAGCGATCGGACAGACGCCGCTCGTCGAGCTGGCGCGCCTCTCACCGGAGGGCGGCGCGCGCATCTACGCGAAGCTCGAAGGCCAGAACCCGACCGGCTCGATCAAGGACCGGATCGCAAAGACGCTGATCGAGGCGGCGGAGGCCTCGGGCGAGCTCGAGCCGGGCCGCGAACTCCTCGAGCCGACGAGCGGCAACACCGGCATCTCGCTCGGGATGGTGGCCAAGCTGAAGGGCTACCCGCTCACCTGTGTCCTCCCGGAGAACTCGACGCCGGAGCGCGTGCGCATGCTCGAGCTCTACGGTGCGAAGATCATCTTCTCGCCGGCGAGCGAGGGATCGAACGGCGCCGTGCGCCTCGCCCTCAGGCTCGCCGAGGAGGACGCGCGCTACTTCATGCTGAACCAGTACGCGAACGAGGCGAACCCGCGCGCTCATTACGAAGGCACGGGCGCGGAGGTCGCCGAGGCTCTCCCGCGCGTCGACGCATTCGTGGCCGGCCTCGGCACGGGTGGGACGCTCATGGGCGCGGGCGAGCGCCTGCGAGAATCCTTCCCCGATGTCCTGGTCGCCGCCGCGGAGCCCTTCCAGGGCGACCTGGTCTACGGCCTCCGCTCGCTGGCGGACGGTTACGTCCCGCCGATCCTCGACGTCTCCAGGCTCGACCGCAAGATCCTCGTCTCCAACGAGGAGTCAGTCGCCGGCCTGCGCGCGCTGCTCGACCGCGAGGGGATCTTCGCAGGTGTCTCCTCGGGCGCGGTGGTCCATGTCGCCCGCCGTCTTGCCGAAGAGCTCGACGAGGACGGCGTGGTTGTGGCGGTGCTCGCCGATGCAGGCTGGAAGTACCTCTCCGCGGACTTCTGGACGGAAGGCGCCGGCTCCATGGAGGACCACCTCTGGTGGTAGTGCCGGCGGGGGTGCGCTCGGCACTCGTCGAGCACGCCGAAGCCGAGAGCCCCAACGAAGCCTGCGGCGTCGTCGTCTTTCGCGACGGCGAAGCCGAGCGCTACATCCCCGGCACCAACCTCTCCCGAAGCCCGTACCGCTACGAGCTGCAGGTGCCGCCGGAGACCTGGTTCCTCGAAGACGAGGGTTATGAGCTCGCCGTCTTCCACTCGCACGTGTCGAGCCCGCCGCGGCCCTCCAGGACGGACGTCGAGAACATCGGCCTGTGGGAAGGCAAGCCCTACCTCATCCTCTCCCTGCACACGGGCGAGCTCGCGGGCTGGCGGATCGCCGAAGGGAGGATCGAGCCAGAGCCGGTCTCCGGCTAGGAGACGGTGAAGCTGCCGCGCATCGTCTTCGGATGGGCGTCGCAGCGGAACCTGTAGGTGCCGACCTGGAGGGTCACCCTCCACATGCGGTCGCCCATGAAGGCGATCCCGGTCCTGCGGCCGACCCCCGGCCCGTAGAGATGGAAGTTGTGGAACCCCGAGAGGTCGTGAATCGCGAAGCGGTGAAAGCCCGGGCGGGTGTGCCGGAGCTTCGTGCCGTTCGCCCGTTTCAGCGTGATCGTCGCACCCGGGCCGTCGGTTCCCTGGAAGGGCCTGCCCGCCGCGAGCGTCGGCACGGCGAGCGCCAAGGCCGAGATGACTGCCAGGAAGAGGACGCGGCGAGTCACGTCGACACATACGCGAGCGGACAGCAAACGGATTTCTGCCGGGCCGAGGGATTCACCGGCCCGCACAGGAAGTCGACAAACAGGAACATGAAGCTCCTTGCCGCCAGCGTGGCCGCGCTCGCGTTCGCAGTGCCCGCAACCGCAGCCCCTGTGCCGGTCACGGGAGCGCCGAGCTGCCCGGTTTTGCCGGACACGAACGTCTGGAACAAGCCGGTCACCGGCCTGCCTCTGCACCCGAACTCGAAGGCGATCGTCAAGGCGATCGGCTCGAACATGCCGGTGCACGCCGACTTCGGCTCCGGGTTCTGGGACGGCGGGCCGATCGGGATTCCGATCACCGTCGTCGACTCGTCGCAGGCGACGACATCCGTGCAGTTCGGCTACGCCGACGAGAGCGATCCCGGCCCCTAACCGATCCCGAGCGACGTCGCGATCGAGGGCGCGAATGCGTCCGACGGCGACCGGCACGCGCTCATCGTCGACTCCGACTCGTGCCGGCTGTACGAGCTCTTCTCCCTCCACCGCTCGCCGTGGCGGGCGGGTTCCGGCGCGATCTGGAGCCTGACCTCGAATGCCCTCCGGCCCAAGGGCTGGACCTCGGCCGACGCAGCCGGCCTGCCGATCCTTCCGGGCCTCGTCCGCTGCGAGGAGGTGGCCGCAGGCCACATCAACCATGCGATTCGCTTCACGGTGAGCCGGTCGCGACGAGCCTACGTCTATCCGGCGCGCCACTACGCGTCGAGGCTGACAAGCCGGTCGCTGCCGCCTATGGGCCTCCGGCTTCGGCTCCGGCGTGACTTCCCGGTGAAGAGCTTCCCGCGCCAAGCGCGCGTCGTGCTGGTCGCGCTGAAGCGCTACGGGATGATCGTCGCCGACAACGGGACGAGCTGGTACCTGAGCGGTGCGCCGGACGCCCGCTGGGACAACGACCAGCTGCACACGCTGGGCAAGGTCAAGGGCTCGGACCTCCGCGTCGTCGACACGCGCGACTTCCGCAGCGGTTAGAGCTCGACCGGGCGGCCCGCGTCGGCCGAGCGATAGAGCGCATCGAGGGTGCGCGCCTGGCCCACCGCATCCTCGCGACCGAGGAGCGGCTCGCCCTCGCCGCGGATCGCCTCCCACATGTTCTCGAGCTCGAGCCGGTAGGGATCGGCGGGCGGGAGCGCTATCTCCTCGCGCGCGTCGCCGCGGCCCAGGTGCAGAACCAGGCGCCGAGCCAGCCAAGGATCCGGAATGACGAGCGATCCCTCGGTTCCAACCGCTTCGAGCCCGTCACGGCGCGGCAGCTCCATGCCCGCGTCGATGAGGGCAAGGACGCCGCGCGGGAAGCGCATCACTCCGCTGAAGAGGAGGTCGACGCCGGAGTCGCCGATCACCTGCTCGCCGTAGACCCGCTCCGGCTCGCCGCCCAGCAGACGTGCCGCGCTGACGCAGTACGTGCCCACGTCCATCAGGGCGCCTCCGTCCAGGCCGGGATCGAGCCTGATGTTCCGTCGCCCCTCGACCGGAAAGCTGAAGGTCGCCCGAACGAGCTGCAGCTCTCCGATGACGCCGCCCTGAACGAGCTGCATCAGCTTCGCGGTCTGCGGGCTGTGGCGCCACATGAACGCCTCCATGAGCACGCGGCCTGCCCGCTCGGCGGCGTCGAAGGCCTCGTCCGCCTCCTCCGGATGCCGCGTCAAGGGCTTCTCGCAAAGGACGTGCTTCCCAGCTGCGAGGGCACGCACCGACCACTCGACGTGCAGGGAGTTGGGCAGTGAGATGTAGACCGCTTCGACGTCGGGATCCTCGAGCAGGCTTTCGTAGCGCCCGTGCGCGCGCTCGATGCCGTGCTCGGAGGCGTAGGCCTCGGCCCGGTCGCGGTCCCGGCTCGCCACGGCAACGATCTCGGCGCGATCGGTCTTCTCGGCGGCGTCGAGGAGGCGGCGGTTGATCCGTGCCGTCGAGAGGAATCCCCAGCGGACGGGGGCTACGCCGTTCATGCGCCACCTCGCTGGCTGGGAGGCGGACAGTGGCTCGCGAAGCGCGCCGTGCGGATCCGATCCCGGAGGAGCCGGAGGACCAGCGCATCGACGAGGACGGGCCGGCGGTCGAGCACGTCAGAGAGGCTGGACGAACTCGACCGGTGCGCCGTCCACCTCGATGAACGAGACGCGCACCTCGCCGAAGACGTCGAAGGGCTCCGCGATCACCTTCTCGCCGTTCATCGCCTCCTCGAGGCTCCCGACACGGTACGCAACGTGCGGCATCGTGCGGATGAGCTCCGCCTCCGGGCTGTCGGGCTCGTACCAGAGCCATTCCACCCGATAGGGGTGGTCGGCCGGGCTCGTCAGCCACAGGCGCTTCGAGTCGAGAAACCGCATGCCGTCGCGCTTCGCGGCGGCTGGGACGCCGATGTGATCGAACTCCACCGAGGCCGAATCCTACTCTGCGGCCGAGACTTCTTCGGCGCCCTCCCGCTCCAGGAACTCGACCTCGAGCCGCTCGATTCGCGGCCCGTCGACGTCGAGAACGTGGAAGCGCATCCCGTCGTGGAGAACCTCGTCGCCCTGCTCGGCAGCCCGGCCCAGCTCGCCGAAGACGAAACCCGCGACGGTGTGGTAGTCCTCCTGCGGCAACTCGGCCTTGAACTGCTCGTTGAAGTCGTCGATCGGGAACGTCCCGTCGATGCGGATGTGCGTGTCGTCGACGCGCTCGACCGACTCGTCCGGCAGGTCGTACTCGTCTTCGATCTCGCCGACGATCTCCTCGAGGAGGTCTTCGAGCGTGACGATTCCTTGGAAGGCGCCGTACTCGTCGACGACGAGCGCCATGTGCTGGTTCTGGCGCCGGAACTCGGCGAGCATGGCCGCGAGGTCCTTCGTCTCGGGAACCACGTGCGCGGGTCTGACGAGCTCCTCGAGGACGACGTTGTCGATGCCGCGGTCGTAGAGCGCCGAAAATAGGTCTCGGACGTGCAGCAGACCGACCACGTCGTCGAGAGATCCGCGGTAGACCGGGTAGCGCGTGAACGGCGAGTCGACGACGGCCGCCAGGCACTCGTGCGGCGGCAGGTCGATGGAGAGGGCCACGACCTC
>DATAOL010000093.1:0-3399 GCA_036265755.1 Gaiellaceae bacterium
GTGTTCACGTCCAGGTCGGCCCGGAGCTCGCCGAGGTCGCGGCCCTCTCGGAAGAGGTCGCGGATCCGCTCCTCGTAGCGGCGCCGCTCGCCCACGATCTCCTCGAAGCGTTCCCCCTCGAGGTACTTCCATTCCTGAACGAAGACCGTCGCGACCTCGAGCTGCTCGGCCACCACGCGCAGGTGGGCCCGGAGCGCGAGCCTCATCTTCTCCGCAGGCGGAGCATCGTCGGGAACGGCGTCGAGGCCGCCATGGAAGGCCGCCGCGCCCTCGCGCATGGTCTCGTAGAGGAGGTCCTCCTTCCCTTCGATGTGGGCGTAGAGAGAGCCTTTCTGGACGCCCATCGAATCGGCGAGATCGCCGATCGAAGTGCCGTGGTAGCCCTTTGCCGCGAATAGGCGGGCGGCCTGGCGGGAAAGCTCTTCCCTTCTGCTCATCGTGTACGGTTACCCTAACGATCGTTTGGGTATGAACGCAGCCGAATTCGAAGCGTACGTCCAGGGCGGAGGCCAGGTGGAGGCCGGCGACGCGCTGCCGGAGGATTACCGCAAGGCGCTCGTCAAGTTCATCGAGATGCACGGCAACTCGGAGCTCATGGGCGTCCTCCCCGAGCGCGAATGGATCCTCCGCGCGCCGACGCTGCAGCGGAAGCTCGCCCTCACGTCGAAGGTGCAGGACGAGGTCGGGCACGCACAGCTCATCTACCGCGTGGTCGAGGACCTCGGCAAGCCCCGCGAAGACTGCCTCGACGATCTGATCGCCGGCAAGACGAAATTCCACAACGTCTTTCACTACCCGACGAAGACCTGGGGCGACGTCGGCGTCATCGCCTGGCTCGTGGACGCCGCGGCGATCATCTCCCAGAAGGCGCTCCTCAAGTGCTCCTACGCGCCGTACGCACGGATCATGAAGAAGATCTGCTGGGAGGAGTCGTTCCACATCCTCCACGGCCGCGACGTGATCCTCACGCTGATGAACGGGACCGACGAGCAACGGGAGCTCGTGCAGGAAGCCCTGAACCGGTGGTGGGGCCCGCTCATGCAGTTCCACGGGAACCCGATCCCGGCGGACGACGACCCGATGTACCGCTGGCGCATCAAGAGCCAGGCCAACGAGGAGGCGCGCCAGCAGTTCCTCGACGGCTACGTGCCGCAGATCTGGGAGCTCGGCCTCACGGTGCCCGACCCGAAGCTCCGCAAGGGGAAGGACGGCGTCTGGGAATACTCCGAGCCCGACTGGGACGAGCTCAAGTGGGTCGTGACCGGGCACGGGCCCGAGACGGAGCGGCGGCTCGGCTTCCGCCGGACCTCTCGTGAGGAGAGCGCCTGGGTGCGACGCGCGGTGCTCGCGGACGCGGCGTGATCTGGGAAGTCTTCCGGCAGGAACGGGAGGGGCAGCCGTTCCAGCACGGAGGGTCGCTCGAAGCGCCGAACCTCGCCTTCGCCGAGGCCTACGCACGCGAGTTCTACGGGCGCCGCGACGAGTCGTTCGCGCTGTGGATCGTCCCGCGCGACGCCGTCGAGGAAGTCCGCGAGCCGTACGTGGCCGACGTCTTCGACCGCGACTACCGCCGGGTGGACGGCTACTCGCTCAAGGTGAAGCTGAAGGAGGCACGTGAACGCGCAGGAACTCTTGAGGCTCGCTGACGACGAGCTGATCCTCGGCTGGCGGAACTCCGAGTGGACCGGCATCGCGCCGTTCCTCGAGGAGGACGTTGCCTTCTCCTCCATCGCCCAGACCGAGATCGGCCACGCGAGGGCGTGGTACGAGCTCGCGGCGAAGGAGCTCGGGACGGACGCCGACGCACTCGCTTTCGACCGCCAGCCGGAGGACTACCTGTGCGCGCCACTCGTCGAGCTGCGCCTGGTCGACGACTGGGCGCGGACGATCACCCGCCACTGGCTCTACGAGAGCGCGGACGCGATCCGAATCGACGCTCTCAAGGCATCTGACGACCCGGACGTCGCCGGCCTGGCGGAGAAGATCGAGCGCGAGGAGGCCTACCATCGCATGCACGCAGCGATGTGGGAGGAGCGCCTCCGAGAGGACGCGCGCTTCCGGGAGGCCGTGGACGAGCTCTGGCCCTATGCGCTCGGCGTACTCTCCGAGGAGCAACGCTCACTCCTCTGCGAGGCCGTCGACCGGGAAGAGGTCGTGGCGATCGAACAGGGCGAGCACAACGACCTACGCCCGCTTCTGGAGGAGATGACCATGGTGCGCCGCTCCGTGCCGGGTGCCTCATGGTGACGGCCAAGCGCGTGTGGGAGGCGCTCGCCGAGATCCCCGACCCCGAGATCCCCGTCCTCTCTCTCGTCGATCTCGGTGTCGTGCGCGACGTCGAGGTGGACGGCGAGCGCGTGCACGTCGGCTTCACGCCGACCTTCCTCGGCTGCCCGGCGCTCGAGATCATGCGCGACCAGATGGCGCAGCGGATCCGCGAGCTCGGCGCCGAGCCAGACGTCGAGGTGTTGAGCGAAGGCTGGTCGAGCGATTGGATCACCGAGGAGGGGCACCGCAAGCTCCGGGACTCCGGCTTCGCACCTCCATCGGGCAGCGCGCCCGCCACCCTGGTACAGATTCAGACGAGCACGCATCCGTGCCCCTACTGCGGCTCGGCGGACACGCGGCTCGACAACCTCTTCGGCCCGACACCGTGCCGCTCGATCCGCTACTGCAACGCCTGCCGCCAGCCCTTCGAGCAGTTCAAGACCCTCTGAGCCAACGGCTCAGTGAAAGACGTTCGAGAAGAAGATGAGAACGGCGCAACCCAGACACACGGGCGCCGTCAGACCGACTCCGAGTCTGCGATGGAGCCACGTCAGCGCACCGGTCGCCGCCGCTACTGACGCTCCGCCGAGGATCGCCCAACCGGGCATGTCGCCGGCCGCCGAGTTTCGGTAGTACGGAGGGCCGTCGTAGACGTCGAAGGCGTAGTAGTGGGCAACGAGACATGCCCCGACGAGCGGAGCGACGAGCGCCCAAATGCCGGTGGGCTTCATTGGGGAGACGATCTGCCAGAGACCGACGAGTGGGACAATCAGCACGGCGAGAAAGACCATCTGCTGCGGGATCCACTGGCCATGCGGTCGGACGATCTCGAGGTCGCTCAGAAGTGTCCACCCTGTGGCCACAGCAAGCCAGGCGACCAGGAGCATCACGGGAAGGTTGCGGGCCGGAACACGCACGGTCACACGACCAGCGGAGATCGCCATCGCTCCCAAAGCCTGCGAGCAGCGACTCCTACCGCGATCACGCCGGCAATGAATGGCGCGAAGATCAACATTCCGAACCGGAACGGCAGAGGCTCGGAAGCGTCCTCGGGTGTGGGCACCGTTGCCGCTATGCTTCGGTGGTATCGCACTACTGCTATGTATAGCATGTTTGAGATATGAGTCAACC
>DATAOL010000094.1:0-3449 GCA_036265755.1 Gaiellaceae bacterium
GCCAGCTCGAGCAGCGCGCGGCCGCCGCGAGGATCGCGGTAGCCGAACTCGGAGCTGCGGTCGTCCCAGGCGACCTCGAGCAGGTTCTCCTTCACGCGGTGGTCGAGCCAGGCGCCGCGAAAGATCAATTTTCTGAGCCAGTAGACGAGCGATTCGTCCCCCATGACGGCCAGGCGCTCCCAGTTGCGGACGAGATATTCACCGAGCTCGCTTCGCGGTTCCGAGATCCGCCCGTGTGCGGTCAGCTCGACGAGGTCGGTCGTCTCCTCGTCCTCGAGCTCGCCCGGCTCCACGAGGCCGAGCTTGACGGCGGCTGCGTTCACACGCTGCTCGAAGTCCGTCTGGTTGAAGCTGAAGCGGTAGCCGAGGAACTCGACGACATAGTCGTCGCCGGAGAGGTAGTTCGTCTCGGACACGGGGCTTGAGAATACCGTCCGACCCGCGCTCTACGGTCTCTTGCATGTACGAGGGCACGTGGAGGATGACTCCGTGCCCCCGCCCTGAGGTCGCGGCGCTGGCAGGCGCGCTTGGCCTCTCCGAGACGACGGCAAGCGTCCTCGTCAGGCGGGGGTACGGCGACCCCGAGAAGGCACAGGCCTTCCTGGACGCGGCGCTGCCCCAGCACGACCCCTTCCTTCTCGGCGACATGGAGGCCGCCTGCGCGGCGATCCGCGGCGCAATCGACTCCGGGACGCCGATCTGCGTCCACGGGGACTACGACGTAGACGGAATCTGCGCCACGGCTCTTGCGGTAACCGTCCTCCGCGGACTGGGAGCCGAGGTGTCGTGGCACCTCCCGAGTCGCTTCGAGGAGGGCTACGGCATTTCCGGCGAGACGCTCGCGCGGCTGGCCGAGGGGGACACCGGGCTCGTGCTGACCGTCGACTGCGGCATCACCGCGGTCGACGAGGTCGCGCTGGCGAACGAGCTCGGGCTCCAGGTGGTCGTCACGGATCATCACCGCGGCGGCGAGACGCTGCCGGCCTGCCCCGTCGTCGCCACGCGTCCCTCGAGCTATCCGTTCCCGGAGCTCTGCGGCACCGGAGTCGTCTATAAGCTCGCGCAGGCGCTCGGTGCGGAGGGACTCGACAAGCAGCTCGACCTGGTCGCGCTCGCCACCGTCGCCGACGTCGTCCCGCTCCTGGACGAGAACCGCGGACTCGTCGCGGCCGGCCTCAAGCGCCTCGCCGTGACGACGAACCCGGGCCTGCGCGCGCTCATGAGCGCCGCGCGGGTCGATCCGGCGACCGCGGACGCCGGTGCGATCGGCTTTCGGCTCGCGCCGCGCATCAACGCAGCGGGGCGGCTGGGGCATCCGGGAACCGCCCTCGAGCTCCTCCTGACGGACGACACGAACGAAGCCGACCGGCTCGCGGGCGAGTTGGAGACGCTCAACCGAGATCGGCAAGCCGTCGAGGACCGGATCCTCCGCGAGGCGCTCGCCCAGGTCGCGGAGTGGCCGGAGGCGAAGCAGCGTCGCCGGGGCTACGTGCTGGCCGGGGAGGACTGGCATCGAGGGGTGATCGGCATCGTCGCGTCGCGGCTCGTGGAGCGGTTCCACCGGCCGGTCGTCCTCATCGCCGGCGGCGAGGACGAATGGACCGGCTCCGGACGCTCGATCCCGGTCTTCGACCTGCACCGCGCACTCGGGGCCTGTTCAGACCTCCTCGGTCGCTGGGGAGGCCATCGCGCAGCGGCGGGCCTCTCCATCCGCCGCGAGAACGTGGAGTCCTTCGCGGAGGCCTTCGCCGCGCGTGCCGCCCAGGAGCTTTCCGACGAGGACCTGGCCCCGCTGGTACACGTCGACGCGGTCGTCCGGGGCAGCGAGCTAACCCTCGATCTCTGCGCAGAGATGGAGCGTCTCGCGCCGTTCGGTCTCGGCAATCCGGGTGTGACGCTCCTCGCCGTCGGCTGTGAGCTCTCGGAGCTCGGGGCGGTCGGGGAAGGAAAGCACCTGAAGCTCGCGGTGAAGGCAGACGGCACTCGCTCGGGCGCGATCGCGTTCGGCCAGGGCGGCCAGCTCGACCGCTACCGGCGGCCGGTGCGCTACGACGTCGCCTTCAAGCTCGCGGCGAACCAGTGGAACGGCACGGTCTCTCCACAGCTCGTCGTGAAGCGCATCTTCGACACTCCGGACCGGTTCGACGCTCTCCGACTCGCGCTGGTGGCGGAGTGGAAAGCGGGACCGGATTCGTGGTCCGCCTTCGCGCGCGCCGTCTTCGCGGAGCTCGGAGCCGAGGAAGGTGGCGCGTGGCGGTCGCTCGTCGAGTCCGAGACGTTTCTCGCTGCGCTGAAGGAGCCGATGCCGCTGGCCGCCTAGCAGGTTCCGGAAGTGCCCCTAGCTAGAATGGGTTCATGGCGGATACGGTTCTGACGGCTTCCGCCGAGCGTCATCACGAGGCGTTCGAGGAGCTGCTCTCGGAGGTCGGGGAGTACAACCCGGAAGTCGACCGGGACCTGCTTGAGCGTGCGTACCGGTTCGCGTGCGAAGCGCACGAAGGCCAGCAGCGCCGGAGCGGAGAGGACTTCGTCCTGCACCCGATCGGCGTCGCGAAGATTCTCGCAGAGCTCGGAAGCGACGAGGCAACGCTCGCCGCGGGCCTGGTCCACGACGTCGTCGAGGACACCCCGGCGACGATCGAGGAGGTGCGCACGGAGTTCGGGGACGACGTCGCGACCCTCGTCGAGGGCGTCACGAAGCTGACCCGCATCCAGTTCCAGAGCCGCGAGCAGGCGCAGGCGGAGAACTATCGCAAGATGATCGTCGCGATGGCACAGGACCCCGACGTCATCCTCATCAAGCTCGCAGATCGCCTGCACAACATGCGGACGATCGAGTACCTGGGGAAGCAGAAGCAGCTGCAGAAGGCCCGCGAGACGCTCGAGGTGTACGCGCCGCTCGCGCACCGCCTCGGCATCCACTCCATCAAATGGGAGCTTGAGGACCTCGCGTTCGAGACGCTCCATCCGCGCAAGTACTCCGAGATCCAGGCGATGGTCAACCAGCGCCGGGCCGACCGGGAGAAGTTCGTCGAGTCCGCCGGCAAGGCGCTGCGGAAGGAGCTCGACAAGGTCGGTATTCCCGCAGACATCTCGTTCCGCGCGAAGCACTTCTATTCCATCTACGAGAAGATGGCCAAGCGCGGGAAGGAGTTCAACGAGATCTACGACCTGACCGCGATGCGGGTGCTCGTCGACCACGACGGCAAGGAGGGCGAGCGCGACTGCTACGGGGCCCTCGGCGTCATCCACTCTCTCTGGAAGCCGATGCCCGGCCGCTTCAAGGACTACGTGGCCATGCCCAAGTTCAACATGTACCGGTCGCTGCACACGACGGTGATCGGGCCGGAGGGCAAGCCGCTCGAGATCCAGGTGCGGACGCGGGAGATGCACCGCACCGCCGAGTACGGCATCGCCGCGCACTGGCTCTACAAGGGCAAGAAGGGGAA
>DATAOL010000095.1:0-3085 GCA_036265755.1 Gaiellaceae bacterium
CGCGTTCCTCCCGCTTCAGGACGAGGTCTTCCCCGACCGCGAGCACTTCGGCCGCATCTTCTTCAACCAGGCCGTCATGTCCGCGGCCGGGATCCCTCAGGTCGCCGCGGTGATGGGGTCGTGCACGGCCGGCGGCGCCTACGTCCCTGCCATGAGCGACGAGACCGTGATCGTGAAAGGAACGGGCACGATCTTCCTCGGGGGGCCGCCCCTCGTGAAGGCGGCGACCGGCGAGGAGGTGAGCGCCGAGGAGCTCGGCGGCGCGGACGTGCACACGCGCACGTCTGGAGTCGCCGACCACTATGCCGTCTCCGACGAGCACGCCCTCGCCCTGGTCCGCGAGATCGTTGCCAACGTCGGCCGAGATGTTCCTGCCATCCCCTGGGAGCGGCGGGAGGCCGTCGAGCCGCTGCACGACCCAGAGGAGCTGCACGGCATCGTCCCCGCCGACTACGCCAGGGGCTACGACGTGCGCGAGGTGATCGCGCGGATCGTCGACGGCAGCGAGCTGCACGAGTTCAAGGCGCTCTACGGCGACACGCTCGTCTGCGGCTTCGCGCACATCGAGGGCTTCCCGGTGGGGATCCTCGCCAACAACGGCGTCCTCTTCTCGGAAAGCGCGCTCAAGGGCGCGCATTTCGTCCAGCTCGCCTGTAAGCGCCGCATCCCGCTTCTCTTCCTCCAGAACATCACAGGGTTCATGGTCGGCAAGGAGTACGAAGCCGGCGGGATCGCGAAGGACGGCGCGAAGCTCGTCACCGCCGTGGCCTGCGCCCAGGTGCCGAAATTCACGGTGATCATCGGCGGCTCGTTCGGCGCGGGCAACTACGGCATGTGCGGACGGGCCTACGGACCCCGGCAACTCTGGATGTGGCCCAACGCCCGCATTAGCGTGATGGGCGGGGAGCAGGCAGCCGCCGTTCTTTCGGCGGTGGGCAGCGCGGACCCGGAAGAGATCAGAGCCAAGTACGAGCGGGAGGGAAACCCCTACTACTCGACTGCGAGGCTTTGGGACGACGGCATCGTCGCTCCCGCCGACACGCGCCGCGTCCTCGCTCTCGGCATCGCCGCGAGCCTGAACGCGCCGATTCCCGAGACGGCCTTCGGCGTCTTCAGGATGTGAGCGAAGGAACCTGCGGGAGCGGCGGAACCGGAGGCACGGCCGGGAGCGAAGGCGCCTGAACGACGACCGGTGGAACCGAGACCTGCGGCACCTGGACGGGCGGAAGCTGGACGGGCGGAAGCTGGACGGGCGGAAGCTGCAGAAGCGTGGAGGACGGCGAGGGAGCCTGCGCGTCCGTCTGGTTCCGCGGAGGCTTCGTGTCATGCCCCGACTGCTGCGCCCCCGCGTGCTCGTGCCTGCGCGTGTGCTTCGCGGCGGCGGGCGCCGCCCTGCGTTCGGCGTTCGGCGCCGCAAGCGTCCTGCCCGCGCTGTGCGGAGCAGCGAACTGCCTGGTGGACGGCTCGCCCGAGGCGACCCTGTCGCCGATGGGTACGGTCGCGACGACCGCGCACCCGACCAGACAGGCGACGCTCGTCCGGCTGAGCCCGAAGCCGAACGAACCGAGCTTTGCCAGGCCGGGCAGCGCGAAGAGCCCGTGGCCCCGTCGCTTGCGGACGACCGGAACGCGGTCGACCAGCTCGAGCTCCTCGGCGAGACCGCGGCGCGCTCTGAAGATGAGCGCCTCGACCGCGGCCGTGGAGAGGCTCAGCTCGTCCGCGATCTCCGAGTAGCTCTTGCCCTGGATCTCGCGTAGGAGAATGGCCTCCCGCTGCGCGTCGGTCAGGCGACGGAGCGCGGCGCAGATGTCTGCCGACGCCGAGCCTTCCTCGTCCTCGAGGCTGAGGAGGAGCTCGGCATCCAGCTCGACCTCCTGAGGGCGACCGGCGCGGATGGTGGCCCGGCGCCGAACGACGTTGCGGGCGATGGTGAGGAGCCACGCTCGTGGCTTTTCGGGCCGGTCGCCCCGCCGCATGGCGCGGAAGGCGTTGAGGAACGCGGCCTGGGTGACGTCTTCGGCCTCGTCCGGGTCGCGGACGTCCCGAAGGACAGATCCGTAGACGTCGCGGCGGTGCCGGCGGTAGATACGCTCGAACGAGCGATCCGAGTCCACGTCGCCCTTATTCCTCAAAACGTCGTTTCTCAACCGTGTTATAAAAACTTCACCTTTTCTCCCCGCAGCAGATGCCGACCCAAGCCGAACGTCTAGGACGCAACGAATCCCTCTTCCGAGAGGTGAACGAGCGCATCGCCGAGCTGAACCACAGCTTCGAAGTCGAGGGCCGCGCGGAGTTCCTGTGCGAGTGCAGCCGCGGGGAATGCAAAGAGCCGATCTCGATCTCCATGGACGAGTACGAAGCTGTCCGGAAGGAGCCGACCTGGTTCTTCGTGCTCCCCGGCCACGAGGACGGGCGCGTGGAGCGGATCGTGACGAGCGACGAACGCTACTCCATCGTCGAGAAGATCGGCGGCGCCGGCGAGGAGGCCGAAGAGCTCGACCCGCGCAGCTAGGCGGCGGTCAGCTCCTCGAGGCGAGCTTCGAGAGCGATCCGTTCCTCCGCCGTGAGCGGAAGGAGCGGCGCGCGCACGTCACCCTGTACAGGCACTCCGCGCCAGGCGAGTGCGACCTTGACGGCGGCGTTGAACTGGAACTCCTGGAGCGCGTTGCGAAGCGCTGTCACGACCTCGACGGCCCCGGCCGCCCCGGGCTCGCGGTAGAGCCGGGCGACGTAGTCCGGAAATGCCGCGGCGAGGCCCGAGACGGTTCCCGCCGCCCCCTTGGAGAGACCTCGGGGAAGAAGCGGCTCGGAGCCGATGAAGATGTCGAGTCCTTCGATGAGGTAGGGCTCGACCCGCTCGAAGGGCGTGTCCGACACCTTCAGGCCCGCAAGGTTCGGAGCTTCCGCGCGGAGCCTGTCGATCACGGCCGCGGGAATCGCATACCCGCTGCGGGCCTCGAACTCGTAGAGGAAGAAGGGCACGGGCGCGCACGCCTTTGCCGCGGCCGCGAAGTGGACGAAGAGCGCTTCGTCCCCGAGCGGGAAATACGGGGGCGGGATGACCGCGACGGCGGCCGCACCGGAC
>DATAOL010000096.1:0-11575 GCA_036265755.1 Gaiellaceae bacterium
CACGCAATCCACGGCGCTGTCCTCAGCGCGCTCGCGGCCGACGAGGAAGGACGCGAGCGAACGATTCTCTTCAATCTGTCGGGCCACGGCCATTTCGACATGGCCGCCTACGACGACTACCTCGCAGGCCGGCTCGAGGACTTCGCGCTCCCGGAAGACGAGATCGAACGGGCCCTGAAAGCGATCGAGCCCCTGCCGAAACCGGCCTAGGGCTCTTCGAGTTCGAGCAGGTCGAGCAGCTCCCCGATCTCGTGATCCTCCTGTGCGCGGTGGCGCATCCGCACTTTGCGGTTGATGACGTAGCGGTTGCGCCGGCCGATCCGTTCCCGCTCCACGAAGCCGCTCTCGACGAGGTCGCGCACGATCCGCTGGGCGGCGCGCTCGGTGATGCCCACCGACGCGGCGATCTCGCGGACACGCGCGTCGGGATCACGCGCGATACAGAGCAGGACCTGGGTGTGGTTCGTGACGAAGCGCCAGGGCTTGTCGGGCTCGGGGCTTGACATTGACGACAATGTTTTCGTATCTTTCTTGTCGGTCTTTCCGTTTTCGAGGCTAACAGAGAATGGATCGTCCGCCCGAAAGCCGAGAGCCGCTGCGAAGCGAGCTTCTTCGTGAGGTCAACGACCGCATCCGAGAGGTCGGAGAGCCGTCCCAGGCTCCGGAGGAGGGCCTCGAGTTCCTCTGCGAGTGCGGAGGCCCCGGCTGCGTGGAGATGGTGATGCTGTCGGCCTCCGAGTACGACGGCATCCGGCTCGCCACTCGGTCCGTGCTCGCCGTGGGGCACGACCACGCGCGCGTCTAGACGAAGACGTCGGCGCTGCAGCCGAACACGAGCGCCGCTTCGAGCTCATCCCGGGCGACCCCTGCAAGGCACGCGTGGCCGACATCGACCTCCGTCTCGGGCCAGTTCTCGAGCCCGAGGGCCTGCGCTCCCTCCACGGTTCCCATCTCGAGCAGGTCGGCTAGGGGAACCACGTTGCGGCGCAGCTCCTGGCGCCGCGCGATCCCTTCGAGCTCTCGGAGCTCCTCCAGCGGGTCGAGGCGGACGTTCGAGTCCGAGCCGATGCACAATGGGATCTCCTTGTCCCGGACCCGCTTGACCGGGAGGAATCCGTCGCCGAGGTTGGCCTCGGTCAGCGGGCACACGCAGATGCGGGCGCCGGCCTCGGCGAGCAGGTTGAGCTCGCGCTCGTCCGCATGGGTGCCGTGCACGATCGTCGTCCGCGGCCCCAGGCATCCGCTCCTTGAAAGCAATTCGATCGGCCGCACGCCGTGCTCGGCCAGGCATTCCTCGATCTCCTTCGGCTGCTCGTCGGCATGGACGTGCAGAACGAGGCCTTCCCGTTCGGCGTACGCGCCGATCTCCTCGAGCCAGTCCACCGGGCAGGCGCGCACGGAGTGGGGGGCGAGCCCGACGCGGGCTCCGGAGGAACGCAGCTCGTCGACCTGCTCCAGGTATGCCGAGACGGACGGCTGGCGGAAGCGCTCGAGCCCGCCTCTGCCATAGGCCGAGAGGAGGAGGACGAGGAAAATTCCGGCCGCCTCCGCGGCCTCGACCGCCGCCTTCGCCTCCTCGAAGCCGACGTAATGGAACTCGCCGACCGCGGTGTAGCCCGCCGCGCGCATCTCCCGGTAGGTCGCCTCGTACTCGCTGCGAACCTGCTCGGGCGTCAGCGCTTCGGCCACCGCCAGCATGGCGTCTCGCCAGGCCCAGAAGTCGTCCCCCTGCGCGCGACCCCGCATGGCTCGCTGGAACGCGTGGCTGTGGGCCGTGACGAATCCGCGCAGCCGCATGGGTTCGGGCATCGCGCGAGGCTACCATTGCCTCACCATGGCGACACGCGCCGTGCCGGCGCCCCTCGCGCAGCTCCCGAACGCGCTGACGATTCTTCGGCTGGCCCTGATCCCGGTCTTCGTCGTCCTGGCCGTCGACGCGGCCGGGGACGCGAGCTGGCCGGCGGGGATCGTGTTCGGCATGGCGGGGATCACGGACCAGATCGACGGGTGGCTCGCGCGTCGATGGAACGTCGAGTCGCAGTTCGGCAGGTTCGCCGACCCGCTGGCGGACCGGCTGATGATCGACGTCGCGGTCATCCTCCTCTTCGCCTACGACAGGCTGCCCTGGCCGGCGCTCGTTCTCATCGTCATCCGGGACGGACTGCTCGTTCTCGGAACGCCGATGGCGCTCCGCCGGGGCTACGACTTCTCCGTCAGCTTCCTCGGCAAGGCGGCCACGTGGGTGCTGTATGCATCGATCGGCTTCATCCTCGTGACGGACGAGGGGACGGACTGGCCGCTGTGGCTCTTCTGGAGCGGGGTTGCGCTTGCGACGGCGGCGGGAATCCTCTACGTCGTGGCGGTGTGGAAGGCCGTGAGACGGTGAAGGCGGTGCTCATGGCGGGCGGGGAAGGCACCCGCCTGCGCCCGCTCACCTCGAATCAGCCCAAGCCGATGGTCCCCATCGTCGGAAAGCCGTGCATGGAGCACATCGTCGAGCTGCTCAAGACACACGGCTTCGAGGACATCATCGTCACGCTCGCCTTCATGCCGCAGGCGATTCGCGGCTACTTCGGCGCGGGGGAGAGCCACGCCGTCTCGATCCGCTACTCGGTCGAGGAGTCGCCGATGGGCACGGCCGGGTCCGTGAAGCTCGCCGAGGACGTCCTCGACGAGCCGTTTCTCGTCATCTCCGGCGACGCGCTCTGCGACATCGATCTCGGCGCTCTCGTCCGCTTCCACGAGGAGAAGGATGCGCTCGTCACCATCGGCCTCAAGAGCGTCGACAACCCGCTCGAGTTCGGGATCGTCGTCACCGACGAGGACGGGCGCGTCGAGCGGTTCCTGGAGAAGCCGTCCTGGGGCCAGGTCTTCACGGACACGATCAACACGGGCATTTATGTCGTCGACCCGGAGGTCCTGCGCCACGTGCCGGACGACCGGCCATTCGACTTCTCGAAAGAGCTCTTCCCGCTCCTCCTCGAGATGGGGCGGCCGCTCTACGGCTTCATCGCCGAGGGCTACTGGCAGGACATCGGAAACCTCGACCAGTTCCGCCAGGCGAACTTCGACGCGCTCGACGAGCGCGTGGCGCTGAATGTGCCAGGAGTGAAGCTGCGCGGAAACGTCTGGGTGGGGGAGGGTGTCGAGCTCGCCGACCTGGACTCCGTCGAAGGTCCGGCCTTCATCGGCAACTACTGCCGCATCGCTCCGCAAGCCTCGGTCGGCCCGTACTCGATCCTTTCGCCGAGTGTGACCCTGCGTGAGCACGCGCACACGACGCGCTCGGTCGTCGACTCCTCGACCTACATCGGTCGGAGCGGGCTGATCGAGGGCGCGATCGTCGGCAAGTCCTGCGATATCCGGCCGCACGCCCGGCTGCACGAGGGCGTCGCCGTCGGCGACAGCTGCACCATCGGCGAGCAGAGCGTCGTCATGCCCGGGGTCAGGATCTACCCGTTCAAGGAGGTGGAGGCGGGCTCGCTGGTCGACCGGAACCTCATCTGGGAGTCCCGCCTCGCCTCCCGGCTCTTCGGCCGCGACTCGGTCTCCGGGCTCGTGAACGTCGACCTCACGCCCGAGACGGCGCTCCGCGTCGGGATCGCCCTCGGCACCGCGCTCAAGCGAGGCGTGCGGGTGGTGACGAGCCGCGACGGCGCTCCGGCGTGCAGGCTCCTCAAGCGGGCGGTGGTCTCCGGGATCACGTCCACCGGGGTGAACGTCGCGGACCTCCACGTGATGCCGGCCGCGGTCAACCGGCATTTCCTGAAGAGCGAAGGACTCGGCGCAGGGGTCCATGTGCGCCCGAGCGCCGTCGATCCGGAGCTGATGGAGATCCAGCTCTTCGAGCCGCCGGGGATCCAGGCGACCCCCGAGCTCGTGAAGGAGATCGAGAAGCACTTCCTGCGACAGGAGTTCAGGCGCGCGGCCTACGACGAGGTCGGCCAGATCGGGACCCCCGCGCGGGCGTCCGAGACCTATGCGGAGGATCTCCTGCACACCCTCGACGTGGAGGCGATCCGCGCTCGCGGTTTTCGCATCGTCGTCGACTACGCGCATTCGGCGGCTTCCCTCGTTCTTCCGGTCGTCCTGGGCCCGCTCGGCGTCGAGGCGATAGCCGCGCACCCGTTCGGCGGAGAGCAGACACTCTTGCCCACGGGTGGCGTCCGCGAGGCGCTGGGGCAGGCGAAACGGCTGGTCTCGGCCGTGGGCGCGGACTTCGGCGTCGTCTTCGACCAGGCGGGCGAGCGCATCTACCTCGTCGATGAACAGGCCCGCGAGGTCCCGGTGGAGCAAGAGCTCCTCCTCTTCCTCAGCCTCCTCGCCTCGGATGGCAAGAGCGGCACGCTCGCGCTCCCGATCACGGTCACGAGCCTCGCCGAGCCCATCGTCAAGGGGTCGAAGCTCGAAGTGACGCGCACGCCCGCCTCGCTCGCCGCCCTCACGCAGGCCTCGGCCGGGGACGGCGTGGTCTTTGCCGGCTCCGTGGGCGGCGGCTTCGTCTTCCCGGACTTCCTGCCCGCCTACGACGGTGTCGCGAGCCTCTGCAACCTCCTCGAGTTGCTCGCGCCGGTCGACCGCCCGCTCTCGGAGCTGATCGCCGGGCTGCCCGAGTCGACCGTCGTCCACCGGCAGGTCCGCTGTCCGTGGGCGCGCAAGGGCGCGGTCATGCGCGTTCTGACCGAGCGCATGAAGGGCAAGAAAGTCGACACCCTCGACGGCATCAAGGTCTTCGAGCCCCGCGGCTGGGCACAGGTCCTTCCCGACCCCGACGAGCCGCTGGTGCACGTCTATGCGGAGGGAAAGACGCCCGAGGACGCCGCGGCGCTCGAAGAGGACTTCCTGAAGCTCGTCGAAGAGGTCGTCGCGGGCACCGACGACGCTCCCGTGGAGGCGTAACCCTCAACTCAAGGTTGAAGGATTGGCGGGCTCTTGCCATACTGCGGGAGCCCTTTACGTCCTTCGATCCCGGAGCCGCCACGTGGAAGCCCTTCCTGACCTCGATTCACTGTCCGATCAGGAGCTGCGCGATCTCATTCGTGACCTGATGGAGGAGGAGCGGGAGGTCTCGTATCGCCGGCGCATTCTGCACGGCAAGATCGACATCCTCCGCGCCGAGCTGCAGGCTCGTCTCAAGCAGGGCGTGGGGGAGGGAAAGAGCCCCCTGCACGACATCGACGTCGACAAGCTCGCCGAGATCCTCGCCGGCAAGGCGTCGCCGCCGGACGGGTAGGCGGCCGTGAGTTACATCCACTGCCCGGAGTGCGGCTTCCAAAATCCTGAAGCCGCCAACTACTGCTCCAAGTGCGGGGCCCTGCTCCCGCACGACGAGCCCGGCGCGCACACGACGATGACCTTCACGCCGGAGGAGGTGACCGAGGACGACTCTCTCTCGCTCGCGGACCTCCGCATCGAGGGCCCCGCGCTCGTGGTGCGCTCGGGAGGGGGTCGCTCGGGAGAGACGTACGCCGTGGAGTCGGAGCGCCTCGGGATCGGCCGTGGGCCCGAGAACGAGGTCTTCCTCGACGACGTGACGGTATCCCGCCGGCACGCCGTGCTCGTCCATCGGGACGACGGCTACTACATCGACGACGAAGAGAGCCTGAACGGAACCTACGTCAACCGCCGCAGGGTCGAGAGCGCGAAGCTCGAAGACGGTGACGAGGTGCAGATCGGCAAATACCGACTCACGTTCCTGGACAGCTAGCCATGGCCACTGTCGTCTCCCGCGTCGAGCCGGACGGGCCGCGAGAACGGCCGCTGACGATCGGCGCGGTCTGCCGCCGCCTCCAGGACGAGTTTCCGGACATCTCCATCTCGAAGATCCGCTACCTGGAGGACCAGGGCCTGCTCGCGCCCAGACGGACGCAGGGCGGCTACCGGCTCTTCACGGAGGACGACGTCGACCGGCTCGAGACGATCTTGCGGCTGCAGCGCGACGAGTTCTTGCCTCTCCGCGTCATCCGCCAGGAGCTCGCCGGGTCACGGCGGCGTCCGCGGCCGCGTGCCGGCCTGGGCGATCCCGAGGCCGAGCTGGACTTCGACGCTCTCTGCGAGCGGACGGGCGCCACCCCCGCCTTCGTCCGTGATCTCGAGAATTACGGCTTGCTCGAGCCGCGAGGGGATGGCGGCGAGCGACGCTACCCCGAGCGGGACACGGATGTCGTCTCCGCCTGCCTGCAACTCGCGCGGTACGGGGTCGAGCCGAGGAACCTCCGTCCGTTCAAGACGGGCGCGGAGCAGGAGGCGGCGAAGCTGGAGCAGATCGTCGCGCCTAAGCTACGCTCGCCCAATCCGGACCGACACCGGGCCGGGCTCGAAGATCTGCAGGCTCTCGCCGCGCTCTCGCAGGAGCTCTCGCAGCTCCTCTTCTGGCGGGCCGTACGCTCGTTCGTCCGCTAGTGCCGGTCGACCTGAGCTCGAAGATCCGGGACATCCCGGACTTCCCGAAGCGGGGGATCGTCTTCAAGGACATCATGCCGCTGCTCGCCGACCGCGAGGCGCTGCACCAGACGGTGGAAGAGCTGGCCGCTTTTGCCGAGCCGCGCTCGCCCGACTTCATCCTCGGAGCCGAGGCACGCGGCTTCATTCTCGGGGCGGCGCTCGCCTACCGGCTCGAGTGCGGCTTCATTGCCGCACGGAAGCCAGGGAAGCTCCCGTGGCGAACGATCAGCGCGAAGTACGCGCTCGAGTACGGCTTCGACGCGCTCGAATTGCACGCGGACGCGATCAAGAGCGGCGCGCGCGTGCTCATCCACGATGATCTCCTCGCCACCGGTGGGACCGCGAAGGCGAAGGTCGACCTGGTCGAGCAGCTGGGCGGCGAGGTCGTCGGGCTGGCGTTCGTAATCGAGCTCGAGTTCCTTCACGGCCGCGAAAAGCTCGATGGCTACGACGTCTGCTCGCTGATCAAGTACTGATCCGTACGAGGTCTGGCGTTTTCCGTCAGGTCTGCCGATAAATAATCCCAAGATGTACGACGGTCTGACCGGGCTCTACACCTTCGCGTGCCCCGTCAGGGGGGAAGTCCGCCTGCCGCTCTCGTCGTTCCGAGTCCTCGATCGGCTTCCCGGCGCGAGCCATCCGGCCGTCTTCAAGGTGACGTTCTCGTGCCCGTGTGGGGACGAGCACGAGGGCCTCGTCGCGCACGACGATCTCGACTGGGCGCCCCTCGCCGGGAACGACGCCGCGTTCGTCAATCTCATGACCTCCAAGCTCGAGTCGGCCGCCGACGAGCTCCTCGAGCGCGCCGCCGCCCAGATCCGGGCAGGCGAATGGCCATGGAGCTTCTTCTGCTACCCGGAGGAGCGGCCAAGACCCGTCTTCCCGTCTTCGTTCCGGGTGCTCTCCAGCGGAAGCGAGCGCCTGGGGCTGGCCGTCGAGTGCCCGTCGTGCGCGCGCACATCGGTCAATCTCGTCTCACACCGCCACGTGGACGTCCCGTTTTACAACGATCCCAAGGTCGACGTCGTCGAGCACATCTTCTCCGGCGACCGCGAGGCGATCCTCGAGGCTTTCCGCGCGGAGCTCTCCGCCGGCGCGTTCGACGCCCGCCGTCGCGACCTCGCGGCGTAACCGAAACACGGTTACAGACGTTGCCCTCCTGGGAATCTCTCCCTGGAGGAAACGACGAAGACGAGGTGACGAAAGTGGCAATCTTCCGCAGACGGAGCGACGACTCGGTCGCGCGTGACGAAGTTCACCGCGAGGAGACGGACGGTCGCGGCTGGGGCAGCCCGCCGCTCGTCCGCGCGCTCTTCACGCTCCTCGGGGTCGGTGGCGCTGGCCTACTGATCTGGCTCGCGCAGACTTTCGACCTCACGAGCACGAACGGATTCTGGGCCGCCATGGGCCTGATCGCCGGCGCCGGGCTCGCCCTGGGGCTCTCGCAGCTCTTCGGCGGTTGGACGAAGTGGGGCCTCCCGGTCATGAGCCCGGGCGTCTTCCTCCTCGCATTCATCCCGACGGCGATCGTCGTCGGCTGGATCCTGCTCGCCACCCAGCCGCAGGGCGGCTGGCAGCAGGACCGGTTCGTGAACTGGAGCAGTGACCTCGGCATCACGGGCCTCGTGAACGATCTCGGCACGCTTCCGGCCGCCCTGGCGATGGGGCTCGGGATCGTGTTCGCGTTCACGTTCGACACGACCGGCCCGCGCACGCGCGAGGAACATGTCGAGCTCGTCGAGCGCGACACCGTCCCAGACGAGGACGTGCACGACTACGACACGCGCGAGGAAGTCGTTCCTGCGACCACGACCGCGATGACAGACGTCGACGACAACGACCGGACGATGGTTCCGGCCGGCGACACCGGCTCGGACGGGGACGAGATTCGCGATCCAGAGCGGCGCGAGACGCCGTAAGGCGTTCGCCGGCCATCGGTTGCGAAGGGCGCCCGCAGGGCGCCCTTCGTCGGTCTGGCGGCTGTTCACTCACGCCAGGGATCTCCAGATCGCAGGAGCGGGTCGATGCAGAGAGCATGGAAGCCGCAGCCCCGGGACCGACGGGCCCAGCCCGTGGGGCACCACGAATCCTCGAGCATTGCGCCGCCGTCGAGCGCCTCGTGCACGGCGAGAGCGAAAGCGCTCGCGCCCGCCTCGAGGGGGAGCTGGGCGGGCATCTTGCCGGGCTCCTCTGCCGCGCCCTCGTGCAGCGCCGCCCCTCACGGGCCATCATTCTCGCACTCTGACGGGCCTCGCCCGGCGGCAGCCTTGCCCCCAGTCGGGTGCGGCCGGCTAGCGGTTGAGCTGGTCGGCGCCGGTGAGCCGGACGTAGAAGAAGATCAGGAAGCCCGCCAGCACACCGACGAGAACGGCGGTCGCGCTCGAGATTCCGATCGCGAGCAAGCCGAGGATGATGAAGCCACCGAGGACGAGTCCCCACACGAAGGCCGTGAAGCCTGGGCTGAAGGCCGGCGGGCGAAGGTGCATCGGGCGGGAACTCTAGCCTGAGCGCCCGGCGGGGGCAGGACCAAAAAAATTCACCGAGCGGGTGGCGCTTTCGTCCACCTCACCGACCGACCTTCCGCTTCCGCGTACTGCCGCCCGGTGGGGCTTCGACCTACTCGCGCTCCCTGCTCGGTGCAAGCGGCAATCTAGGGGGTGGGGGAGGGCGATGCAAGGATCCAAAAAAGCGAAAGTCCGCAATTTGCGGAAAGTTCACTTTTCCACATTTTCCACCGCGCTCCGAGAGCTCTGTGGGCAGCCCTGTGGAAGGCGGCTAGCCTAGCGGAAAATCGAGATGAGGGTGCCGCCGGCGACGACGAGGATCGCTGCCCCCGCGAGCCGCGCGCCGACCAGTTCCGTGCGTTTGAAAAGGAGGGCGGACAGTGTCACGCCCCAGAGCGACTCCGTCGCCACAAGCGGCGAGACGACGGTCACCCGAGCGCGGTAGTACGCGGCGAAGAGGCAAACGTAGGAGAGGCCGAAGAAGACGCCGCCGAGGGCGAACGGCTTCCATGGAAGCGCGCGCAGATCGTCCCGAAAGCGACGACGGCGCGTGAGCAGGAGGAACACGAGCGTGCCGGCCGCGCCGGCCGCGATCGCAACGGCGGCGCCGCGCACGGAGCCGCTCGCGCTCTCGCCCGAGTACCAGCGAACGAGATTGTCCCGGCTCGTGAACAGGAGCGTCGCCGCGAAGGCGAGCGCGATCCCACTCAGACGGACGTGCTCCGGGCGTCCCGGATCACTGACGAGGATGAGCCCGGCCGCGACCACCAAAAGGCCGCCGACGACGAGGGGGCCTTCGACGGGCTCGTCGAGGAAGGCGATGGCGATGGCCGCTGCGAAGAGCGGGGCGGTCCCGACGACGACCGACGTCCTCGACGGCCCGGCGTCGTGCACCGCGCGGGTGAAGAGGAGCTGCGAGGCGCCCGGCGCGATCAGCCCGGCGAGGGCGAAGAACGCCGCATCCCCGAGGGAGAGTGAGATGGCTTCACGGTCGACGACGACGGCGAGGCCCGCGATGAGCGCCGCCGTCGTCGTCGTGATGAAGGCGCCCATTTCCGGGTCGGGCGCACGGCCCTCGCGCAGCCCGTAGCGAAGAGCGACCGTCATCGCGCCGAAGAGCGCCGCCGAGAGCAGCCCGAGGACGACCGCGAGCACGGCGGGGGAGTGCCGGGCCTACCGGGCCTTGAGGGCGCCGCGCGTGTACACGCCGGCGGCGTTCCAGAGGAGGAAGCCTTCGGCCCCGGCATCGCGGGCGGCCTCGATCTGGTCCTGCACGTCGGCGAGCGTGTACGTGCGCCCGAGCGAGAAGTCCTGCAGCCAGGGGACGAGCCGCGTCTTGAGGCCCGTGAGCTGGGTGTCGAAGTCCCGGAGCGCAAGACCCACGGTACGCCCGGGCTGCGCGTTCGGGTCGGGGAGGTTGTACTCGCCGGGCCCGAAGTGCGACGGATACACCATCGGATAGATGGTGTCGAGGTAGGCGCCGAGCTTCTTCGGGCGCTGGCCGATGCCCATGTTCCTCGTCGCGCTCAGCCCGAAGACGTCCGCCGAGACCCGCACACCGAGCGGCTTGAGCCGCTCGCCAGCGTACCTGGCGAAGCTCGTGATCACGTTCGTTTTCGTCTGGCTCGTCTTCTTCGGGAAGACGGCGGCCGAGAGGTCACCGTCGGTCGGGAAGCGCACGTAGTCGAACTGGATCTCGTCGAAGCCCGCCCTTGCGGCCGCCTCCCCGAGCGAGACGTTGTAGTCCCACACGCGCTTGTCGTACGGGTCCGCCCAGCCGAGTCCGGCCGCGGTCGTCCAGACGCCGCCGCTCGTCGTCCTGATCGCGTAGCGGGGTGCGTTCTGCGTGAGGACGGGATCCTCGAAGCAGACGATGCGCCCGATGAGATACACGCCGGCTGCGTGCGCCTTCCTTGCGACCTCGAAGGGGTCGTAGTAGTCGCGTGCCGATCCCACCTGGCGGGCCAGCGCGACCTTCGGCCGCCGGAAGCCAACCTCGCCGTTCTCGTCCTTGATGTCGAGCTCGAGCGTGTTCAGGCCGTGCTTGGTGAGCGCGAGGTACTGATCGATCTTCCCCGGCACCGAAGCGAGGGCCATCGTCATGTGAACACCGCGGATCTCGTCCGGATAGGGGCGAGGCTGAGGCTTCGGCTTCGGCGCCGCGGAGGTGGCGGAGCCCTGCGAGGTCGGAGCGCTCACCTTGGAGTCCCGCTCGGTGAGGAAGCGAGCGCCGAGGGTCGTTCCGGCGGCGGCTAGGGCAACGACCGCGAGTGCGGCCGTTCGGCGGACCGCGCGTCTCCTGCGGGCCTGTCGACGCCTGCTACGGAATCGTTCATTCGGGTCGACAGGCTCCAGAAGCATTGAACCCCGGCACGCTAATGGAATACGCGCGTTGGCCGCAAGGAGTACAAAGCGTTGACGCAACACTTTATGTTGCGCTACCATCTGCACGTATGCCAGTTGCAACCGCACTCAAGGTCGAGGCGCTCAGCCGGGACTTCCATTCCCAGCGGAAGCTAGCTGCGGCCCTGGGTGTCAGCCCGGCCCAGGTGAGCCGCTGGCGGCGCGGCCAGGGCATCGACCCGGACAATGCGGAGCGGCTCGACCTGCTCGAGCTCGTGATGTCC
>DATAOL010000097.1:0-3320 GCA_036265755.1 Gaiellaceae bacterium
AGCTTCTCGAGCGCCGCCACGATCTCCGCGAGCGCCTCCCGCGATCGCGCCGCCTTCCCGCGGCCGCCGTAGACGACGAGCGCATCGGCGTCCTCCGCGACCGCGGGATCGAGGTTGTTGAGGAGGCAGCGGAGCGCGCCCTCCTGCTCCCAGCCGCGGCAGCGCAGGCCGGTCACGCAGCGGCGCCGGGGAGGAGCACGCGGAAGGAGGCCCCGCCGCCCTCGCGATCCTCGACCCAGGCGCGTCCGCCGTGGAGCGCCGCGAACTGGGCGACGAGGGAGAGGCCCACGCCGACCCCGGGCGTCTCGACCTCGCTCCCGCGTGTGAACGCCTCGAAGATCGCTCCCTTCTCCGCGTCGGGGACCCCCGGCCCGCGGTCGTCCACCCGCAGGAGGACGCCCTTTCCGTTCGGTTCCACCCAGACCTCGATCGGCGTCCCATCGGGAGTGTGACGTTCGGCGTTGGCGAGCAGGTTGTCCACGATCCGCTCGACCTTGGCGGGGTCGACTTCGGCCATGACGCCGTCGCCGTGCACCTCGACGTCGCGGGGGGCGAGACGGCCCGCGACCACGCCGTGCACGAGCGCCGCGAGATCGGTGGGTTCCGTCTCCGCGCGCAACCGACCGTGGCGCAGGCGGTCGACGTCGAGGAGGTCGGTGAGCAGCCGCTCGAGGCGCTCGGCCTGCGCGGCGACGAGGGAGATCATGTGTTCGCGCCCCTCGTCCGTGAGCGTGGGCCAGCGCTCCTTCAGCGTGACCGCGAAGCCGAGGATCGCGGTCAGCGGGGTGCGCAACTCGTGGGAGACCGAGGAAAGGATGTTCTCCTGCACCTGCTCGACTCGCCGGCGTTCGGTCACGTCTTGCGCGGTGCCCACCATGCGCACCGGGTGGTCCGTGCGGTCGAGGATGACGCGGCCCCGGCCCTGGACGACCCGCTCGTGGCCGTCCTCGAGCACGATCCGGTGAGTCGTTTCGAAGGCGCGGCGCTCCTCGAGGGCGGACTCGATCTCGCTGCGCACGTGATCGCGATCCCCTGGATGGATGCGGGAGAGGTAGGCCTCGTAGTTCAGCTCGCCACGCTCCGGCGTGAGGTCGTAGATGCGGTAGAGCTCGTCCGACCAAGTGACGCGGTTGCCCGCGATGTCCCACTCCCAGCTGCCGATGTGCGCGAGGGACTGGGCCTCGGCAAGACCGATCGCCGCCTGCCGCAGAGACGCCTCGGCAGCGTCGCGCTCGGACAGGCTCGCCCCGAGGACGAGCAGGCTGATCGCCACGACCGCGACGAGCGCCTGGAGGATCTGCACCGAGACGGTGTCGTCGGAGCCGCCGAGCGGGGTGTTCTCGGAGACGATTCCAGCGACCCCGAGCGCCGCGAGGAGGAAGCTCGCGCTCACCGCGCCGAGCTGCGTGAAGCGCACGCTCGCCCAGAGCAGGAGCGGGAAGAGCAAGTAGGGGTAGCGCCACAGGCCGCCCAGGAAGATCGCCGCCCCAACGCCTGCGAGAGCGAGAAGGAGCAAGGCGCCCTCGACCAGCCTCCTCGCGGGGAGATGGAACGGCGGACGCGTCGCCCAGACGAGGATGAGCGGCGCGACGAGGAGCGCGCCCGATGCGTCCCCGAGCCACCAGAGGAGCCAGCGTGAGCCGAACGGGGATGCGGCGGGAGAGTCGGCGATCGCAAGCACTGTGACGCCGTTCGTCGCCGCGACGGCTGCGCTCGCCAGCGCGCCGAGGAGGGCGAAGCTGAGGACGTCGATCACGCGTTCGAAGGAGAGGCGGAAACGGACCCGTCGCAGGAGGTAGACGGCCACCAGTGCTTCGAGCGTGTTCCCGACCGCGATCGCCGCGGCGACGCCGAGGGAGACGCCGCTCGTCGCGTTCCCCGCAAAGGCTCCGATCGCCACGGCCGGCCAGAGCCGCGGGCCGAGGAGAAGGAGGGCCGCGATGGCGATCCCGGTCGGGGGCCAGACCGGCGAGATGACGCCGTGGCCTACCTTGAGATTGAGGCCGAGCTTCGCCGCCCCGAAGTAAACGGCGGCGACGATAGCGACCTGCAGGAAGTACGTGCCTGGGCGCTGGCGCACGGACCGGGATCGTAACTCCGCCTCTGGATGGGCGTTTTCGGCCCGAACCAGGGGGTTTGACGAAATACCTAGACTCGGCACGGTGCAGACCTGTCCCAACTGCGAGGCCGAGCAGCCGTCCGATGCGCGCTTCTGCAGCCGCTGCGGAACGGCGCTGCACGGCGACGGTCCGGCCGCCTCCGCGTGGGACGAGCAGCAGGAGCGCCGCATCGTCACCGTCCTCTTCGCCGATCTGGCCGGCTCGACGGCGCTCGCCGAGCAGCTCGACCCGGAGGACGTCCGTCGCGTCCAGGGAGAGCTCTTCGAGCTCCTGAACGCCGAGGTCGTCCGCTTCGGCGGAACGACGGAGAAATTCGTCGGCGACGCCGTCCTCGCGGTCTTCGGCATTCCATCGGCGCACGAGGACGACCCGGAGCGCGCGGTTCGGGCGGCCCTCGCCGCGCACAAGCGCTTCGCCTCCTTCGCCGAGCGGATCGACAGCCGCTACGGCGCATCCGTCGGGCTGCGCACGGGGATCAACACGGGCGACGTCGTCTCCAGCCGCGAGACCGCGGCGCGCGGAGAGCTGATGGTGAGCGGGGATGCGGTCAACGTCGCCGCTCGGCTGCAGCAGCTGGCTGCGCCCGGCGAGATCCTGGTCGGCCTGCGGACGCACGCGGCGACCAGCCGCGCCGTGGACTACGGGCCGCGGCGGGATCTGGACGCGAAGGGGAAGAGCGCGCCGATCGCCGCCTGGGAGGCACGCGCGGTCGCCCCCGAGCCGGCCGCTCGGGAGTCCGGCTTCAGGGCTCCCCTCATCGGGCGCGAGGAGGAGCTCACGCTGCTGGAGGCGGTCGCGGGAAGGAGCAGGCGCGAGCGTGTCCCACAGCTCGTGACGCTCTTCGGGCCCGCGGGTGTGGGCAAGTCACGCCTCGTCGAGGAGTTGCTCGAGCGCCTGCCGGAGGCGAGGGTACTGCAAGGGCGCTGTCTTCCCTACGGAGAAGGCGTCACGTTCTGGCCACTCGCCGAGGCTGCGAAGTCGGACGCACGCGTGCTGGACAATGACCCGGGCGACGTCGCGCTCGAGAAGCTGCGAGCCGCCGTCGAGTCGGCGGTCGACGAGGGCGCCGACGACGTCCTCGACGCGATCGGGTGGACGATCGGCCTCTCCGTGCCGGGCTCGTCCCTTGCCTCGACCGATCCACAGGCCGTCGGCCCCCAGTTGGCGGAGGGCTGGCAGCGCTACATCGGCGGCCTCGGG
>DATAOL010000098.1:0-13755 GCA_036265755.1 Gaiellaceae bacterium
AGCCAGTTCGACCAGATGCTCGCCGAGTCCGACAAGACGAAGGAGGCGGCCGACGACCTTTCCGCAGCAGCGAAGTCGGGCGACCAGGCCGCCGTGCAGAAGGCGCTCCAGGAAGGCAACACGGCCAGCTCCAAGGCGGACCAGCTCGCAGGCCAGCTCGGCCTCGACTCTTGTAAGGGTTAGCCAGCCATCCCCGGCGGGCGTGCGTGCAGCGCTCCTGTCGATGCTAGGACGGAAATGGCTAGGGCGTTCTGCCTAGCGGCCGGTGAAGCGCGGGTCGCGCTTCTCGAGGAACGCGGCGACACCTTCCGCGAAGTCCTCGCTCGCCGCTGCGGCCGCCTGTAGCTGAGCCTCGAGCTCGAGCTGCTCCTCGAGCGTCGCGGTTGCGGCGCGGTCGAGCAGCCGCTTCGTCATGCCGATCGCGCGCGTCGGAAGCGCGGCCAGCTCGGCGGCGAGGGAGCCCGCCCGCTGCATCAGCTTGCCGGCCTCGACCACCTCGAGCACGAAACCCCAGGCGTGGGCGTCCGCGGCGGTGAGGCGCTTGCCCGAGCAGAGCCACTCGAAGGCGCGGCCGTACCCGAGGAGTCGTGCCAGGAAGAAGGTGGCGCCGGTGTCCGGCACGAGCCCGATGTTGATGAAAGCCGGGACGAATGTCGCCGAGTCCGCCGCCAACCTGACGTCGCAGGCCGCCGCGAGGGCGAGCCCGGCCCCCGCTGCAGGGCCGTTGACCGCCGCGATGACCGGCTTCTCGAGCGAGCGCAGTGCGATGACGTTGCGGTTGTACGTCGAGCGCAGCCGGCCGCCCAGGTCGCCGGCACCCTCCCGGAACTCCTTCAGATCCTGGCCGACGCAGAAGCCGCGGCCGGCACCGGTGAGGACGACCGCGCGCACGTCGGGGTCGCGCGCGCCCTTGAGCGCAGCGCGGAACCCGTCCTGCATCGCCTGGTCGAAGGCGTTCAGGACGTCCGGCCGGTTCAGCGTGATCGTCATGACGCCCCCGTCGAGCTGCGTCTCCACCTCGGCCACTCGGTAGACCTCCCCGCCGCTGCTAGCTTGGAACGGTGGATCTTACGTTCATAAGTTCGACGGGGGCCCACGAGGAAGAGGACGTCCTCGACGCCTACTCGCAAGCGGTCATAAGGGTCGCCGAGCGCCTCTCCCCGTCGGTGGCCAACCTGCGCGTTTCCCGCCGGGTGCGCGGCGGGCGCAGGCTCGCGGGCGGCGGGAGTGGAGTCGTCGTCACACCTGACGGCTTCATGCTCACGTCGGCTCACGTCGTCGCCGCTGCGGACGGAGGGGCACGCGCGTCCTTCGTCGACGGGAGCGAGGTCGGTGTCGAGGTCGTGGGGACGGATCCCCTGTCCGACCTCGCCGTCTTGCGCGCCGAGGGGACCGACCTCGTCCCGGCGACGCTCGGCGACGCGGAGAACCTCCGGGTCGGCCAGCTGGTCGTCGCGATCGGCAACCCGCACGGGTTCGCCGGATCCGTGACCGCCGGCGTGGTGTCGGCGCTCGGACGCTCGCTACCGGTCCGCTCTCGGGCGGCGGGCCGCATCGTCGAGAACGTCATCCAGACCGACGCGGCGCTCAACCCGGGCAATTCGGGCGGCGCGCTCGCCGACGGGCACGGGCACGTCGTCGGGATCAACACCGCGGTCGCGGGAGTCGGCCTCGGGCTTGCGGTCCCGATCAACGAGACGACCCGCAAGATCATCGGCGCCCTCATGAGCGAGGGGCGCTTCCGACGCGCCTACCTCGGCATTGCCGGCGGGCCGCGCCCGCTGCCGCCGCGCCTCACTCGCGAGCTCGGGCGTGAAACGGGCGTCGAGGTGGTCGAGGTGGTCGAGGGCAGCCCTGCCGCGAAGGCCGGGCTCCGCGCCGAGGACCTGATCGTGGAGGTGAACGGCGTCGCCGTGGCCGGCGTCGACGACCTGCAGCGGCTCATGGCGGGCGAGCTGATCGGCGAGTCGGTGAAGCTGGAGACCGTACGGGACGGGAAACGCTCGACCCTCGAGCTCGTCCCCGTCGAGCTCCAGGTGTAGCTACGTGCTTTTGAAGTCGGGCTTGCGCTTCTCGAGGAAGGCTTTCATCCCCTCCTGAGCGTCTTCCGAAGAGAGCGCGAGGTGGAACGCCTTGCGCTCCGCGTCGAGCCCGGCGGCGAGCGGCGTCTCGAACGCCTGGTTGACGGCCTCCTTCGCGAGCCGGACACCGACCGGACTCTTCGCAGCGATCTCACGTGCCACGCGCTTCGCCTCCTCGAGCCAGGCCTCGGCTGCGACGACGCGGGCCACGAGCCCCGCGGCCTCGGCTTCCCGCGCGGAGAGGAACCGGCCGCTGAGGATGACGTCCATCGCCTTCGCCTTGCCGATCGCCCGCGTGAGCCGCTGGGTGCCGCCGGCCCCCGGGAGGACGCCGAGATTCGTCTCCGGCTGCCCGAACTGCGTGTTCTCGGAGGCGACGATGAGATCGCAGGCCATGGCGAGCTCACAGCCTCCGCCGAGGCAATAGCCCGAGACCGCCGCGACGAGCGGCGTTCGCACTGAGCGGATGGCGTCCCACTTGTCGATGCGTCCGCCGAAGTAGAGCTCGAGATGTGTCGGGTCGGCGAGCTCGCCGATGTCCGCGCCCGACGCGAACGCTTTCTCGTCCCCCGCAAGGACGATGCAGCGCACCGCCTCGTCGTCGTCGAGGTTCTCGAGCGCGCCCACGAGCTCCGACATCAGCTGGTTCGAGAGCGCATTCAGCGCCTCCGGCCGATTGAGCCGAACGACGGCGATCGGCTCCTCTCGCTCGAGGAGGACGGTCACTGCTTCCTCCGCAGGAACTTCTCGACTGCCTCGCGCGGCTCGTCCGTTGCCATCGAGAGCGCGAGCCAGTCGCGCGCGTGGTTGACCGTCTCGTGCCAGGAGAGATCGCGCCAGAAGTTGAGCTGCTGTTTCGTGTAGCGAACCGTCTGCGGGAGTTTGGCGGCGAGGCTCTCGACAACGCGGTCGACCTCCTCGTCCAGGCGCCCCCGCGGCACCGCGAAGTTCACGAGACCCCACTCGGCCGCCCTGGCCGCCGGGATCTCCTCGCACATGAGGAGGATCTCGCGTGCCCGCCGATCGCCGACCATGATCGGGAGCCATTGCGTCGCGCCGCCGGCAGGAACGGACCCATGCTCGGGGCCCACGTGGCGGATGAAGGCGTCGTCGACCATGACGGAGAGATCGCAGGCCATTTGCAGCTCGTTGCCCCCGCCGACGCAGATGCCGTTTATGCGGGCGAGCGTCGGCTTCCCGATCTCGCGGAGCCGGTCGTGCATGTCCTTGAACGCCCCGAACCACTTCCAGTATTCGCCGGGCTTGCCGAGGTAGTCCTCGCTCCAGGACTTGAGGTCGGCCCCTACGCAGAAGGCCCGGCCCGCGCCGGTCACGACGACGACTCTGACTTCGTCGTCCCAGGACGCGTCTTCGCACGCGCGGGCGATCTCTCTCAGCATGCGAAAGTCGAATGCGTTCAGGACCTCCGGGCGGTTCAACGTGATCGTCGCCCGCGGCGGCGACTTCTCGTAGACGATCGCCTCGAAGCCGAGTTCTTCCGGGTCGAGTGGAATGGGCCGGTCCGGCTCGCTCAATCGGAGATCTCCGCGAAGTGGACCTGGAACGGGATCCCCATCGCCTGCGCGTCGCCGCCTGCGTCGTTGAATGGCTCGGACCGCGCCCCTTCCTTGAACGCTTCCATGTCCTCGAACTCCCACTCGGCGACATAGGCGAATGAGGGCTCGCCGAACGGCGCGCCGAAAACCCGGCCGTGACGGAACGTCGCGCGCGGCACCTTGCTCGCGTAGTCCGCGACGTGGCGCGCGTAGCGCTCCGCATCCGGCTCGCGCTCGTACGTGATCAACACCCTGACCATGGGCCTCCTTCGTGCTTATTCGCGGCGAAGGATTCCCGATTCGCGCGAAAGCCGCTGCGCGAGGTACACGGGGATGATCGTGAGGGCGATGATCACTGCAACGACGACATTGACCTGCGGGAGCTGCTGGCCGAGTCGGATCTTGCCGAAGATCCAGAGTGGAAGCGTGTTCTGCGCCCCGGCGGTGAACGTCGTCACGATGACCTCGTCGAACGACAGCGCAAATGCGAGGAGGGCGCCCGAGACGAGGGCCGTCGAGATGACCGGGAAGGTGACGAAGCGGAACGTCTGCCAGCCGTCCGCGCCGAGGTCCTGGGAAGCCTCGAGGAGCGACGGAGAGGTGCGGCGTAGCCGCGCGATCACGTTGTTGTAGATGACCACGACGCAGAAGGTGGCGTGGCCGATGACGATCGTCCTGAGACCAAAGCTGAACGGACCGCCCGCGAACACGAAGTAGGAGTTCAACGCCATCCCGGTGATGATCCCGGGGAGCGCGAGCGGGAGGATGAAGATGAACGAGATCGTCTCCCGCCCGAAGAACTTGAAGCGGCTGACGGCAAACGCGCCGGCCGTTCCGAGGATCAGCGCGATCGCCGTCGAGGAGAGCGCCGCTTTCAGGGAAAGGACGAGCGCGTCGCGAACCTCCTCGTTGTGCCAGGTGGAGGAGAACCACTTCGTCGAGAAGCCGGAGATCGGCCAGCTCTGGACGTTCGACTCGTTGAAGGCATAGATGACGATGATCGCGATCGGGGCGTAGAGGAAGAGGACGACCAGGAGCATCCAAGTCCAGAGGCCGATGCGAGCAGCCCGCGTCTCCATCACAAAGCCTCGAAGGCGCCGAGCCTCTTCGCGATGAGGAGGTAGGCCCCCATGACGAGCAGCGGTATGACGGCGTACGCCGCGGCGAAGGGGACGTTGTTCGCGATCCCGACGTTCGCGTAGACGACGTTCCCGATGAACTGCGAGCTCGCCCCGCCGACGAGCGTGGGCGTGATGTAGTCGCCAAGTGTGAGCGCGAAGGTGAAGATCGAGCCGGCGACGATCCCGGGGAGAGCGAGCGGGAGCACGACGCTTCGCGTCGTCCGCCAGCCCTTCGCGCCGAGGTCTGTCGACGCCTCGAGGAACGAGTCGGGGATCCGCTCGATCGCCGCGTAGACCGGGAGGATCATGAACGGGAGCCAGATGTAGGAGAAGACGATCCACATTGCCCAGTTCGAGTAGGCGATTCCGATCGTCGGAAGCCCGAGGTGCTCGAGCGTCCAATTGAGCGCGCCCTCCTTGGCGAGGATGAGCCGCCAGGCGTACACCCGCGCGAGATAGCTCGCCCAGAGCGGAAGTAGCACGAGCACGAAGAGGGTCGCCCGCATGCGCGGCGAGGCGAGGCGCGCCATGAAGTACGCAAAGGGGAGCGCGACGAGCGCGTCCGTGATCGTCACCGCCGCCGCGATCCCGATCGTCCGGAGCGCGATCGTCCTGTAGATCGGCTCGGTGAAAACGGTCTTGAAGTTGTCCAGGCTCCAGGTCCGCACGACCTCCGTCGTCAGCGGGTCGACGGACCAGAACGCGGAGATGAGCAGGACGACGAGCGCGGCCAGGTAGATCAGCGCGAAAAAGGCGAGCGGAGGGACGAGGAGCAGCGAGCCCCGCAGCCACCCGCGCCGCCAAAACACGGCCGAGAGACGGCGGCGGGCCGCCCACGAGGGGCGGCCCGCCGATTCAGCGCCGGAGACCATGCGCTCCTAGCCCGTGATCTCCGTCCACGCCTGCTGCCAGGCGGTGTAGTCCTTGCAGTCGTTCTGGCCGTTGCCGCAATCGGCGAGCGGCGTCTTCCAGAACTTGATCGAGTCGAAGTAGGCCTGGTCCGCGTCTCCGTGGTACTTCGCACACGAGCCCTTGTCGATCTTGTCCATCTCGGCGCAGGCCTTCGTGTTGGCCGGCGTCTCGCCGAAGAAGATCGCCTGCTGGGCCTGAACGACCGGAGTCGTGATCCAGTCCATCCACTTGTAGGCGCAGTTCGGATGCTTCGCCTTCGCGGAGAGCATCCACGTGTCCGCCCAGCCGGTCGCGCCCTCGGACGGGATCAGGTCCTTGACCGGGGTGTTGTCCGCCTGGAGCGTGTTCGTCTGGTACGGCCACGACGCACCGATGACCGCGTCGCCGTTCTTGAAGAGGTCGATCTCGTCGGACGCGAGCCCCCAGTACTTCTTGATCAGCGGCTTCTGTTGCTTGAGCAGGTCGACCGCCGCGTTGAACTGCGCGTCGTTCAGCTCATACGGGTCGGTGATCCCGAGATCGGGCTTCGTCTTGGACAGATACAGCGCTGCATCTGCGATCTGGATCGGGTTGTTCGGCACCGTGACGAGGCCCTTGTACTTCGGGTCGTAGATCCCGGACCAGCTCGTCGGCGCCGGCGTCACCTTCTCCGTGTTGTAGAGAAGCGTGTTCGGCCCCCACTGCAGCGAGACGCCGTAGTGCTTGCCGTCGATCGTGTTGTGCGGCGGGGACTTCAACGGCTCGAAGAAGTCCTGATAGCCCGGGATCAGGTCGACGTTCACTGGTTGGACGTCGCCGCCGGCGATGAGACGCAGGCTCGCGTCGCCCGAGGCCGAGACCATGTCGTACTGGCCACCGCCGCCCTGGCGCATGAGCGTCACCATTTCGTCCGAGGAGCCGCCGTACTTCGCGTTCACCTGGCAGCCGGTCTTCTGCTCGAACGGCTTCACCCACTGATCCTCCGTGTAGCCCTCCCAGGCGATCAGGTCGAGCGCGCCCTCTCCGGGACCGATCTTGGTGGGCAACGCGGAAGTCTCACCTCCGTCTCCGCTCCCGCTGCTGCTCCCACTGCCGCAGCCTGCCGCCGTCACGGCGAGACCTCCGACGAAGACGGCCAGGGCCGCCCACATCACGTAGCGCGCTTTCTTCATTCTGTGCGTTCCTCCGTCTCTCCCCCGTCCTCGATCTCGAACTCGTGCTCTGGGCGCCATTCGAGTCGAACGTGCTTACCGCGATCCTCGAGCGCCTCCGCAGAGGTCGTCTCGAGGTTCTGCCTGACCACGACGAGCCGTCCCCCTGCGTCGAGCTCGACGATGTAGCGGGTGACCATCCCCGCGTAGATCACTTCCTGGATGTGCCCGCTCTCCACGTGGGCGTCTGGATCGGGTGTGCTCCCGTCAGCGAGCATGCGGATCTTCTCAGGCCGCACGGTGAACCTGCGCCCATCCCGCTCGAGCAGGTTCGAGACGCCGACGAAGCCGGCCACGAACGTCGTCGCCGGCCGCTCGTAGACCTCGGCTGGAGTAGCGACCTGCTCGATCTTCCCGTGGCTGAAGACGGCCAGGCGGTCGCTCATCGTGAGCGCCTCCTCCTGGTCGTGCGTCACGTAGACGAACGTGATTCCGACCTCCTGCTGGATTCGTTTCAGTTCCACTTGCATCTCCTCGCGGAGCTTGAGGTCGAGCGCGCCGAGCGGCTCGTCGAGAAGGAGCACCTCCGGCCGGTTGACGATGGCGCGGGCCAGCGCGACGCGCTGGCGTTGGCCCCCGGACAGCTGGCTCGGCTTGCGCTTCCCGTAGCCGGGCAGACGCACCATCTCGAGCGCAGCCGCAGCTCGTTCGACCCGTTCCTTCCGTCCAACCCCGCGCACACGCAACCCGTACTCGACGTTCTCGCCGACGCTCATGTGCGGGAAAAGCGCGTAGTCCTGGAAGACCGTGTTCACCTGGCGCGCATACGGAGGCCGCGAGGTGACGTCGACGCCTCGCAGGTGCACCCGGCCCGAGTCGGGCCGCTCGAAGCCGGCGATGATCCGCAGGAGGGTCGTCTTGCCAGAGCCGGACGGCCCGAGGAGCGAGAAGAACTCGCCTTGCTGGATCTCCAGGTCGACGCTCGCCACGGCGACGACGTCCCCGAAGGTCTTGCGGACCCCTTCGAGGAGGATGTCCGGACTGCTCCGCGAGGGCTCTTCGCCCGCTTCGCTAGGTCGCTCGCGAGCCTGCGTCGACAAGGGCTTCCTCCAAGAGCTCGAGGCCTCGGTCGAGGTCCTCGTCGGATACGACGAGCGGGACGAGAATTCGGATGACATTGCCGTAGAGGCCGCACGAGAGGAGGATGAGCCCGCGCTCGCGGGCGGCCGCAGTGGTCGCACTCGCCAGCTCGGCGGCCGGCACCTTCGTCTTCCGGTCCTCGACGAGCTCGAGCGCCAGCATCGACCCGATGCCCCTCACCTCGCCCACGGCGTCGACCCGGCTCGCGATCGCGTCGAGCCCGGCGCGGATCCGCTCGGCCAGCTCATCGGCGCGCGTCCGGAAGTCGTCGTTCGCCACCTCGTCGAGGACGGCGAGGGCGGCAGCGCAAGCCAGCGGATTGCCGCCGAAGGTGCCACCGAGACCGCCGGCCGCGACCGCGTCGACGACCTCGCTCGGCCCGGTCACGCCGGCGAGTGGAAGCCCGCCGCCGAGGGACTTGCCGGACACGAGCAGGTCGGGCTCGACGTCGTAGTGCTCGATGGCCCAGACCGGGCCCGTACGCCCGACGCCGGACTGCACCTCGTCGTCCACGTAGAGAATCCCGTGGCGGTCGCAGAGCTCCTTGAGCCGCGGCGGGAAATCGAGAGGCATGTCGATGAAGCCGCCCTCGCCCTGCACCGGCTCGAGCACGACGCAGGCGACGGATTGCGGGTCGACATCGGCCTTGAAGAGACTCTCCAGCTCGTGGATGGCGTCGTCGCTCGAAACGCCGCGGTAGGGATACGGCGCGGGCGTGCGGTAGACCTCGGGCGCGAAGGGGCCGAAGCCGCGCTTGTAGGGGACGACCTTGCTCGTCATGGTCATCGTCAGGAGCGTGCGCCCGTGGAACGCGCGGTCGAAGACGACGACCGCCGGGCGGCCGGTTGCGGCCCGCGCGATCTTGACGGCGTTCTCGACTGCCTCGGCTCCGGAGTTGACGAGCAGGCTCTTCTGCTCCTCGCCCCGGCACGGCGAGAGCTCTGCGAGCCGGCGGCAGACCGCCACGTAGGGCTCGTACATGCCGACCATGAAGCACTGGTGCAGGTAGCGGTCCACCTGCTCGTGGATGGCGGCGACCGCAGCGGGGAGGCCGTGGCCTGTGTTCTGGCAGCCGAGCCCGCCGGCGAAGTCGATGTACGTGTTGCCGTCGACGTCCTCGATGCGGGCGCCTTCGGCGCGGGCGACCACGAGCGGCGGCGTGGAGACACCCACGGCGACGTACCGCTCGCGCGCGTCCAACACCTTGTCCGTCGCGCTTCGCTCTCGCAGCGACATTCGCGGAGTTTACAACTGCTGGAAACGCCTTTCTTCGTCCCTCGTGGCGGAATCCGCCGGGTTATGCTCGCCCGCGTGTCGGCGAGTGGAGTGGCCATCTTCCTTTCCCTCGTGGCCGGGGTGGCGGGATCGATTCAGGTCGCCGTCAGCGGCGCCTTCGGCAAGCGGATCGGCGTGCTCGAGGCGACGGCATTCGGCTCGCTCGGCGCCGCCCTCATCGTGTGCTCGATCGTCCTCGTCGCACGGCAGGGATTCGGCGGAGTCGCGGCGGGCTTTCGCGAGCCGCCCTGGCTGTGGCTCAACGGAGTCATGGGCGCGATCGTCGTCCTCACGATCACGTTTACCGCGCCGCGCATCGGCACCTTCGCGACCATCGGCCTCCTCATCGCCGGTCAGCTCGCGATGGGCGTCCTGATCGACTACCTCGGCCTCTTCGGGCTCGAGAGGATCCCGCTCTCCGTCGCGCGCGTGGCCGGCCTCCTGCTCCTTGCGACGGGCGCTGTGCTCGTGCTGAGGCGCTAGCTCGAGAGCTCGAGGACGGGTGCGAGCGCGTCCCAGCGGGCGATCTCACAGCCGTTCGTGCGGTTGAAATTGGCCTTCAGACCGGGGCCGGTAACTCTCGCGACCTGGTCGCCGCCGTAGATCTCCGTGCACGCCATGTCCAGCGGAACGGGATGGAGCGCCTCGGAGTGAGCGTCGAGCGCGGCACACGCCTTGTCGGGAACGGGATGCGTGCCGCCGTTCGGGTCGCAGGTCAACGAGGCTGTCGTGCTCGGGCCGTGTCGCCCCTGCGGCCAGTACGTGATCGTGAGGTCCCAGCGAGGCTGGGCGGGCGCGGAGCCCGTGTCGCCGCCGGAGCCGGAGCCACAGCCCGCCACGGCTGCCGCGAGCACCACGAGGGCGAGAGCCGCTTTTGCTAGAGACCCCACGGGTTGACCGGCTTCGCGCCGGTCCAGGTGAGCACGCTCTTCGTCTCCAGATACATCTCGAGCGTCTCGAGCGCGTTCTCGCGTCCGAACCCCGACTGCTTGTAGCCGCCGAACGGCAGTCCGGGGAAGGCCGTGTTGGGGCAGTTGATGCCGATCGTCCCCGCCTTGATCTGCCGCGCGAGCCGATGCCCGCGCGCCGGGTCGCCGGTCCAGACCGTCGCCACGAGGCCGTACTGGACGTCGTTCGCGAGCTTCACGGCCTCCGCCTCGTCCTCGAACGGAATGACCGTGACGACCGGGCCGAAGATCTCCTCCTGCGCGACGGTCATGGAGTTCTGGACGTTCGCCAGGACCGTGGCCGGATAGAAGGCGCCGTCGCCGTCGAGCGGCTGGCCGCCGGTGACGACCTCCACGCCCTCCTCGCGGCCGGTCTCGACGAAGCCGTGCACCTTGTCGCGGTGCGCCTGCGAGATGAGGGAGCCCATCTGCGTCTCCTCGTCGAGGGGGTCGCCGGTCTTCATCCGCCCCGCGGTCTCGGCGAAGCCGTTCACGACCTCGTCGTAAAGCGGTTTCTCGACGAAGACGCGCGAGCGCGCGTCGCAGCTCTGGCCCGCGGCGTAGTAGACCGCATAGACGGAGCTCGGGATCGCCGCCTGGAGGTCGGCATCGGCGAAGAAGATGTTCGGGCTCTTGCCGCCGAGCTCGAGCGAGACGCGCTTCACGGGCTCTGCGCAGAGGCGCATGATCTCAGAGCCCGTCCTCGTCGAGCCCGTGAACGCCACCTTGTCCACTCCCGGGTGGGTGACGAGGTAGGAGCCGGTCGTCGGGCCCTCGCCCGGCACGACGTTGATGACGCCGGCCGGGAACCCGACCTCCACCGCGAGCTCGGCGAGGCGAAGTGCGGTCAGCGGCGTGGCCGGATCCGGCTTGAGGACGACCGCGCAGCCCGCTGCAAGCGCGGGCGCGAGCTTCCACGACGTCATCATGAACGGGTAGTTCCAGGGGACGATCTGCGCGACGACGCCGACGGGCTCCTTGAGCGTGTAGGTGAGGACGGAGCCGCCCATCGGCACTGCCCGCCCGGCGATCGTGGCTATCGCGGACGCGTACCAGCGGAAATACTCGGCGGAGACGGCGACCTCTCCTTTGACGGAGGTTACGGCCTTGCCGACATTGCGCGTCTCCAGCTCGACGAGCTCCTTGCGGTTGGCGACGATCGCGTCGGCGAGCGCATGGATTAGCCGCGAGCGCTCGTTCGGCGGCGTCTTCGCCCACGCGCCCTCGAGCGTGCCGCGCGCCGCCTCGACAGCCCGGTCGACATCCTCCGGTCCGGCCATCGAGGCGCGGGCGAGCGCCGCTCCGGTCGCCGGCTCGGAGATGTCGCGGACCTCGCCGCCCTCGACGGTTTCCCCTCCGATGAAGAGGCCGTAGTCCTTCGTCGCGATCGCCATCACTGCCCTCCGGTTCGTTCGAAGATCGCCGCCTGCCCCTGACCGACGCCGACGCAGAGCGTAGCCAGTCCGTAGTGGCCTCCGCGCCGGCGCAGCTCGTGCAGAAGACTGACGACGAGGCGCGCGCCGCTCATGCCGAGGGGATGGCCGAGCGCGATCGCGCCACCGTTCACGTTCACGAGCTCGGGGTCGAGGCCGAGCTCGCGGATGACCTGGAGGCTTTGCGAGGCGAACGCCTCGTTCAGCTCCACGAGGTCGAGCTCCGAAGCCTCGAGGCCCGCCCGGGCGAGCAGCTTTCGCACCGCGGGCACCGGGCCCACGCCCATGTAGCGGGGATCCACCCCGGCGACCGCGCTCGCGACGAAACGGCCGAGCGGCTCGATCCCGAGCTCCGCGGCTTTCCCCTCGCTCGCAAGGACGAGCGCGGCGGCGCCGTCGTTGATCCCACTGGCGTTGCCGGCCGTGATCGTGCCGCCCACCCGGAACGCGGGCTTCAGCGCGGCGAGCTTCTCGAGGCTCGTGTCCGGGCGGGGATGCTCGTCGCGGTCGATCTCGCCGACGGGCACGAGCTCGTCGGCGAAGCGACCTGCCTCCTGCGCCGCCGCCCAGCGGCGGTGGCTCTGCAGCGCGAAGGCGTCCTGATCCTCCCGCGTCACTCCGTAGCGCTCGGCGACGTTCTCCCCCGTCTCGCCCATCGACTCGAGCGGGAACATCTTCTCCATGCGCGGATTGGGAAAGCGCCAGCCGAGCGTCGTGTCCCACGTCGTGCCGTCGCCGTACTCCGGCTTCCCGGTCACCAGAGGCGCGCGGGACATCGACTCGGCTCCGCCCGCCACGAAAAGGTCGCCGTCTCCCGCGCGAATGGCGTGCGCCGCGCCGATCACCGCCGAGAGGCCGGAGGCGCAGAGGCGGTTGACGGTCACGCCGGCAACGCTCTCGGGCAGCCCCGCGAGCAAGGCCGCCATGCGGGCGACGTTGCGATTGTCCTCCCCGGCCTGGTTGGCCGCGCCGAAGTAGACGTCCTCGATCTCCTCCGGGCTCACCCCCGCGCGCGCGACGGCCTCGCGGATGACCAGCGCCGCGAGGTCGTCTGGGCGCTCCTGCGCGAGGCCACCTCCGTAGCGGCCGATCGGCGTCCGAACCCCTGTAAGAATGACCGCTTCGGCCATGCGGCAAGTGTATTCGTGGGTCTTGGGTGCCGAGACCGCGCAAGAGAGCGGGCCCTGAGCGCAGACGGGCGAGTACGCGAGCACGTTCGACCGCTCGGCGCGCTCGTTCCAGCGCGACGAGCCGAGCTAGCTGACGAACTCGACGCGGACCGGCTCTTCGAACGCGCCGATCTGCTCGCCGCGCCGGAGGAGCTCCGCGACTGCCTCGCGGCCCTCGTCGCCGTAGTCCTCGGTGAGCCGGTTCACGTACATGCCCACGAAGCGATCGGCGAGCCGCCGGTCGAGGCCCCGGCCGTACTGCAGCGCATAGGAGAGAGCTTCCTCACGGGACTCGAGCCCCGCCGCGATGGAGGCGCGTAGGACCTCGGAGAGATCGTGGAGCATGTCGTCGCCGAGGTCGCGCCGCGCCACGTTGATCCCGAGCGGGAGCGGAAGCCCGGTCTCGAGCAGCCACCATTCGCCCAGATCGACGACGTTGTGGAGCCCGTGCGTCTCGTACGTGAGCTGGCCCTCGTGGATGAGGAGGCCCGCTTTCGCCCGGCCCGACTTCACCTCGTCGATGATCTCGTCGAAGGGCACCTCCCGGAAGCGGTACTCGCCGCCCAGGTACATGCGCAGCACGAGGAACGCAGTCGTCATACGTCCCGGCACGGCAATCTCCACGTCTTTGAGCTCGCTCCGCGTCAGGGGCTCCGACGAGACGACGATCGGGCCGTACCCGGAGCCCATGCTCGCCCCGTGCGGGAGGATGGCGTAGCGGTCCTGCACGAACGGGTACGCGTGCAGCGAGATCGCGGTCACCTCCAGGCGTCCTTCGATCGCCCACTCGTTCAGGGTCTGAATGTCCTCGAGAACGTGCTCGAAGGAGAACTCGCCGGTGTCGACGACACCTGCGCTGAGCCCCCAGAACATGAACGCGTCGTCCGGGTCCGGACTATGCCCCAGTCGGATGAGCAAGGCGCCGAGGGTAACAACGTCTCTGCACGCGTGTGCCGGTTGCCGCGAAGCGTAAAATTTGGACGTGCCTAAA
>DATAOL010000099.1:0-8146 GCA_036265755.1 Gaiellaceae bacterium
GATCGTCAAAACGGTGATTCAAAACTCGACCCACACGATCGGCGCCTCAAGCCAGACCATCGGGAACCGGTCGTACGCGTTCATATCCTGGTCGGACCGCGGGCCGGCGATCCACACCATCGTGGTCACGGCCACGTCGAAATACACAGCAACGTTCAAGAAGACCTGACCTTCCGAGACCGCTTCGCGAGCGCTGCGACGGGTGGCGATGAGGATGGCCGGGCGAGCGACGCCGCGCTGACCTTGCCTTGGCAGATGGCTAGGCGAAATTGTCGAGATCTCCGATTGCCCACCGGGGATAGGTCTCGGCTCGCCAGGGAGCGTTGGCCATTGGCGCTCGATCCGGTACGCGATTGAGGGATCCCACGCGCCAGGGTTTTTAGACGAGAGAACGGCCACCTTCGTCCTCGCGACGGGAGGCTTCCTGCACGCTAACGTCGACGATCTCCGCCGGGCGATCGAGCAACTGTGTAGTTCCCCCATGGGAAGGGGGATTCGTGGCCGAACTTGACATAACGCCGGTTATCGTGCGTCGGCCCGGAAAGCGCCGAATGGCCTAGTTCCAGGCGGAGAAGGCCGTCCAGACGTCGTTGGCGGATGCGCCGTCGACATCCCCGTTGCACCACTCATTCTCACCGTCGGAACCGCAGGCGTCACGCGCGGCGCCGGTCGCGGAGTCGCGTACGGCGACCGTGAGGCGCTCGAGGACCGCGTCCCGTCCCGCTTCCGTGTAGCTGGGCTCCGCAGGGTTGGGCGCCCAGGCAAAGCCGATGCCACGCGATCCCGCCCCGGCTCGGTCGTTCTGGGCATGCTTTCGCATCGCATAGACCTGTGTGGAGACAAAGCGGGCCATGAGATCGGCGGAGATGCGGTTGGTCTGCCCGAGGCCCTCGTGCGGCCAGGCGGCGTTGACAAGCGGTACGAACGCCCCCCGGAGGAAGGCTCGTGCCCGGTCGGTCACCGCGCCGGGGCTCGTGCCTGCGAGCCGCGGGACGTGGTAGAAGAACTCGTCGAGAGCCTGCGCTCGTTCGTCGAGCCCCAAGTCACGGACGCCCCAGTTGGCCGGGGTTGCGTACACCTCGTCCGCAAAGATGGCCACGTAGCGGTCGAGAGCGCTCCAAAAAGCGCTGTCGGTCAGCCACTGCTGCAGCTTCGACTTGTAGGGCTCCGCCGAGCCCATGTCGGAGAACGGGCCGATGTTGAACAGGATGCCCTTGGCGTGTGGCATTCCGGACGCGCCGTCGTGCAGCCCGCGCAGAAAGTCGACCATCTCGCTTCTGCGCTCCGCGCTTCCAGCGAGGATCTCCTCGTCGAGCTCGTTGACGACCCAGGTGTCGCCTGCTTGAACGTCGAGCCCTGCCTGCGCCATCCGGCGCCGCGCCTCGACGCCGGCCCCGTAATAGGTTCGCCCCGGCTTGGCCGACACCCATTGCTGCCACCCCGCATCCCCCGTGAACCGGATCTCGGCGACTGGGTGGAAGTTCTGGCCGAGATCCCGGATGCGCGAGAACTCGCCGGGCCCGCGAAGGCGGGTGTGATCGGCGTCCTTCGGCGGAACCGACACGTAGTACTCCACGCAGTCCGCCGCGTTTGCCGCGAGGCCCTTCGCGAGCTCGAACCACTGCGTCCCGCCCCAGAAGACCGCGTCCGTGCTTCGCCCGCAGCCCGCGGCACCCGAGCCGCCGCAGCCTGAGACGGCGAGCACCGCTGCGACGAGCAGGACGACAGCGCTCAGCAGCCGTCGAAAAACTGTGCGGCGGGCGACCCCCCGCCCCGGCTGTCGAACGCACGCGGCGCGCATCGAGCCTCCTTGGCCCCACGACTGTGGAACTTTGTCGCCTCTGTGTCAAGGCTTCGAGCTGGAGCGCGAGACAACGAAGGAGCCGGGGCTGTAAGGAGGAGTTCTGACACGCCCAAGTGCCGTTGAGCCCGCCCCGGCTCCGTCGTCTCGTCCCTCTCAGTATCGGCGTTCGCGGCGCGCCTTTGCGTTGATCTTCGTGAACGCTAAGCGGAAAGGCTCCGTGTGCCGATTTCCCTTCTGGAATGCGCATTCGCCTCTTCACGCTGTGCTTCGCCGGGGCCGCAGCGGGCCTCACTGCCGCCGCGAGCCTCGTCCCCGGCTTCGCGCTCGCCTATTCGAGCCCCCAGCTCCACATCGCGCTCGAGACCGCGACGGCGCTGATCTCCTTCCTCGTCGCGTTTCTCGTCTACGGGCGATTCCGCGAGCGCAAGCGTCTCGACGACCTGATGCTCGCCTGCGCCCTCCTGATCATCGCGTCGACGAGCCTCGTCTTCTCCGCGCTGCCGCACACGGTGCCGGCGGAAGGCGCGCGGAACTTCAGCGTCTGGGGCTCGGTCGGCGGCGCCGTGCTCGGCGCCCTCACCCTCGCGCTCGCCGCGTTCGCGCCGAGCACGCGGGTGGCCTCGCAGCGGCGAGCCACGGTCCTCGGCGCGCTCCTCTGCGCAGGCGCTCTGATCGCGACCGGCTCGATCGTCGCGCTCTTCGCCGGTGGTGTCGACCCGGAGATCCCGCTCAGCCTCTCACCGGAAGCCTCTCACCGCCCCATCCTCCTCGGCCAGCACTTCCTGCTCGGAACGCAGATCGTCGGCGTCCTTCTCTTCATCGTCGCGGCACTCGGCTTCATCCAGCGTGGCGAGCGCGAGCAGGACGAGCTCATGCGCTGGTTCGCGGCCGGGGCGGCCCTGTCCGCCTTCGCGCGGTTCAACTACTTCCTCTTCCCCTCGCTCTACTCCGACTGGGTCTTCACCGGGGACTTCCTGCGGCTCGGCTTCTGTCTCCTTCTGCTCGCCGGCGCCGCGCGCGAGATCGGCAGCTACTGGCGCAGGCTCGCGTCGATGGCCGTGCTCGAGGAGCGACGGCGGATCGCGCGCGAGCTTCACGACGGCGTTGCCCAGGAGCTCGCCTACATCGTGGCCGAGTCGGACGGCCAGCTCGCCGCTGCCGCGGAGCGCGCGCTCGACGAGTCGCGCCGTGCGATCGCCGCTCTCACCAGGCCGGTCGACGAGCCGCTCGAGGTCGCGCTCGTCCAGGCCGCCGAGGAGGTCGCCGGCCGGGTCGGCGTGCAGCTCCGCGTGGACGTCTGCGAAGGCGCCCGTGTTTCGCCGGACGAGCGGGAAGCACTGATTCGCATCGTCCGCGAGGCGATCACAAACGCGGGCCGCCACGGCGGCGCGACCAGTGTCTCGGTCGAGCTCTCCAACGGCAGCGGGACGCTCCTGCGCATCGCCGACGACGGACGCGGCTTCGATCCCGCGCACACGCGCGTCGGCGGCTTCGGGCTCGTGAGCATGCGCGAGCGCGCCGAGTCGCTCGGCGGGCGCTTCACTCTCAGCTCGGGATCCGGCACCGGCACGAAGATCGAGGTGCGGCTGCCGTGAGCGCGCAGATCCGGATCGTGATCGCCGACGATCACGCGCCCACGCGGGCCGGCATCCGTGCCGTGCTCGAGAAGGACGGATTCGAGGTGTGCGGCGAGGCGGCTAGCGCCGATGCGGCCGTCGAGCTCGCACTTGCAGAGCGCCCGGCGGTCTGCCTCCTGGACATCCACATGCCTGGCGGCGGCATCGCAGCCGCCGGCGCGATCTCGGAGCGCCTGCCCGAGACCGCGATCGTCATGCTCACCGTTTCGCGCGACGATGCCGATCTCTTCGACGCGCTCCGCGCCGGCGCGGCCGGCTACCTCCTCAAGGACATCGACCGCCGCCAGCTGCCCGCTGACCTGCGCGGCGTCCTCGCGGGAGAGGCACCCCTCCCCCGCGCCCTGGTCACGAAGCTGATCGAGGAGTTCCGGGAGCGTGGCCGCCGACGCAAGGTCCTCCTCGCCGAGCGGCCGGGCGTCCAGCTTCGCCAGCGCGAATGGGAGATTCTCGAGCTGCTGAGCGAAGGGCTCTCGACCTCCGAGATCGCCTCCCGGCTCTTCATCGCCGAGGTGACCGTGCGCACGCACGTCTCCTCCATCCTGAAGAAGCTGCGCGTGCCGACGCGCGAAGCCGCGGTGGAGCTACTGCGCGGCCGATAGCCGCTCGTCCGCAGCCCGCCTGGCCCGGTCGAGAGCCGCCTCGGCGCGCTCACGCAGGCCCGTGGCGTCGTCCTCGAGCCTGAGCTCGACGAGCCCCGCGTGGACGCGCACGCCGTCTGTGCCCGAGTCCACCCTCCCGCCGAGCGCGAACTGCAGCCGGCGATGGAGGCGTTCCGCGTCGGCCTCGGCCGTTTCAGGAAGGACGACGGCGAAGCGGCCCTCGCCGAGATGGCAGGCGACGTCGGTCGCGCGAACGGCGGCCCGGATCCGTTCGCCGGCGGCGACCAGATCCGCTCCTCCGCCCTGCGCGAAATCGAAGAGGAGAAGGCCGAGCCTGCGGTCGTAGCGCCGCGCGCGAGCGATCTCGCGGCGCAGGCGCTCTTCGAAATATCCCGAGCTGTGGAGGCCCGTGACGGGATCCGTGTCCCCGACTCGGCGCGCCTCGGCAAAGAGCCGCGCGTTCTCGAGCGCCGGTCCGAATACTCGGGCCAGCTCCTCGAACTGCTCGAGCTCCGTGTCGGAGAGCACGCGCTCCACGCGCCGCCAGAAGATCGCGAGGGTCCCGACCGGCTCCTCGCCGTCGGCGAGGAGTGGCACGGCCAGCCCTCCGCTCAGACGGAACTCGTCGTTGGCCGCCTCGTCGGTCGTGTAGAGGTAGGTCAGGCGGATCGCCCGGACGCGGCTTCTCTTGGGAGGCAAGCCGACGAGCTCGCGGCCGGATTCGTCCTCGGAGAGTCCGAACGCTGCGACAATCGGGTCGCCTTTCTCCTGGCGGAGGACGATCATGGCGCCGTCGGCGCCCGTGATCTCGCTCACGGCGTCGAGGGCCCGCCGTAGCGCAGCGTCGAGATCGAGCGTGCCTCCGAGCTCGCCCAGCAAGGACGCCCGGCGCCCCTCCTCGTGCGCTTCGGCCAGTGCGGCCCGCACCGCGCCGACGAGATGCTCGGTCCGCGCCGCCGTGTCCTGGATCTCGGCCAGCTCACTTGCCGCCGTGCGCCGGAAGCGCCAGACGAGGAGCACGCCGAGAGCGAGGAAGAGCGCGGCCAGTGCGAGCGCGCCGGCGCTCGTCCAGGTGGCGCTTTCGTCCGCGAGTATCATCCCTGCTCCCCTCGACTTCGCCGCTAAGGCGAGCTTCAGTCGCACAATAGGGCGGATTTTGCGAATTACCACCGGGGCCGGGCGGTCGCGGGATGTTTACTTTCGAGAAGAGGTTGGTAGGGTTATCCGGCAGCGCGTCCGGGAACCGGCCGGCAGGTCCGGAGCCCGGGCGTTCGACTGAATGCCCGACGAGACCAACGCCCTCAATCACGAGGAAATCCAGCATCTGCTGGAGCGCGGCGAGGCCGCAGGCTTCCTCGAATCGACCGACGTGTCGGAGGTCCTCGACACCCTCGAGCTCGAGCAGGCCGACGTCGATCTCGTCCACCGGGAGATCGAGGAGCGCAACATCGAGCTCATCGAGGTCGTCAAGGAGCCTCCGCGCGAGCCGACCGCCCCACCGCGGAACTCCGAGGTGCTCGAGACGACGACTGATGCGCTTCAGCTCTTCCTGCGCGAGATCGGACGGCACCCGCTCTTGACGGCGGCCGACGAGGTCGAGCTCTCGAAGCGGATCGAGCGGGGTGACATGGAGGCGAAGCGCCGCATGATCGAGTGCAACCTCCGTCTCGTCGTCTCGATCGCGAAGAACTACCGCAACCAGGGCCTCCCCTTCCTCGACCTCATTCAGGAAGGCATGTTCGGCCTCATCCGAGCGGTCGAGAAGTTCGAGTGGCAGCGGGGCCTCAAGTTCTCCACCTACGCCACCTGGTGGATCCGCCAGGCGGTGGCCAGGGCGATCGCGGACAAGGCCCGCACCATCCGCGTACCCGTCCACGTCGTCGAGCGAATGCAGAAGATGCATCGAGCCGAGCGGCACCTTTGGACGCAGCTCGCGCGCGAGCCGACGCTCGATGAGATCGCCCACGAGGCCGGACTCCCGCTCCAGCAGGCGATCGAGGTTCGGGCCGCCGCCCGGGCATCCACGAGCCTCGACCAGCCGATCGGCGAGCAGGAGGACGCGGTCTTCGGCGATCTCGTCGCCGGCGAGGATCCTCTCCCTGAGGAAGAGACCGAGCGCCGGCTCCAGAAAGAAGCCCTCGACCGCGCCCTCGACTCTCTCCCCGAGCGCGATCGCCGGGTGCTCGAACTTCGCTACGGCCTTGGTGGCGAGGAACCGCACACCCTGGAGCACATCGGCCGCCGGCTCGGGATCACGCGCGAGCGAGTCCGCCAGATCGAGATCGAGTCCCTCTCGCGGCTAGCGTCGCTGCGCGAGATCGACGCCGTCGCCAGCCGCTAGCGCGGCGAGCGCACTCCCGTCGAAGAGCGGCCGCGCCGCCTTCCCCACCCTGGCCTCGACGAGCCGGAACGCATCGTCCAGGTGCGGCGGCCGCGCGGTCCGGTGCCCGTCGGAGGCGACGAGGTCGAAGAGACCGTCTGCGAGAAGGCTCCAGGCCGTCGCCTCGATGGCCGTTCCGTGGTAGCCGAGGAGACTCGTCGCGTTCGCCTGCAGGAGCCAGCCGCGCTCGTGCAACGCGGCCGCGAGCCCCGGATGGGCCCCGACGGCCTCAGAGCGCTCAGGATGAGCGATGATCGGGGCCAGTCCCGACCCCTGGATGTGCTCCGCCAGAGACTCAGCGAGCCCGAGAGAGCCGTGAAACGGCACTTCCATCAGCGCCGCGGGCAAGCGACCGAGCCGGTAGCGCTCCATGTCGTCGTCCAGGAGCGCGGCTGTCGGCGTCAGCTCGAAGCCCAGCCTGAGTTCGAGATCGAACGCGCTCGCCTCGTCGGCCATCGCGGCGTGGGACTCGCGCACGGCCTCCTCGCGCTCCGGTGTGAGCGGCAGGCTCGGCCAGACGTGTGGGGTCGCGAAGAGAACCCTGGTGCCGTGCTCCGCTGCGCTCCGGCAGAGCTCGAGCCCGTCCGCGGGGCTCTGAGCGCCGTCGTCACCGGACGGGACGACATGCGAGTGGGCATCCCAGAACACGCCGCTCACGCTACCGGCGGTTCGGGCAGCGCTGCGGACGGCCGCGACGAGCTACTCGGCGCGGAGGTAGAGCCGCAGGTCGGGCGCGGCCGCCTGGAGTTCGCGGAGAGCTCGGGATTCGAGCTGGCGGACGCGCTCGCGCGTGACGCCGAGCTCGGTGCCGACCTCTTCGAGCGTCTTGGGCGTAGCCCCCGCGAGGCCGAAGCGGAGCTCGAGCACGTGGCGCATGCGGTCGGAGAGCCTGTCGAGCGCGAGCTGTAGCTCCACTCCTCGCAGAAGCTCCGCGAGGACGAGGTCCGGCTGCTCTGAGTTGACGTCCTCCAGCATGTCGCCGTAGCTCGAGTCTCCGTCCCCGACGGGAGTCTCCAGGCTGACCGGGTCTTCGACGAGGTCGAGGAGCTCGTTGACGCGTTTCACCTCGAATCCGCTCTCCTTGGCGATCTCGTGCGGAAGCGGGTCGCGGTTCAGCTTCTGCGTGAGGACGCGGCGGGCGCGCATGACACGGCGCACCTGGTCGACGACGTGGACGGGCAGGCGGATGGTCCGCCCCTGGTCGGCGATCGCACGCGTCACGGCCTGGCGGATCCACCACGTCGCGTACGTGGAGAGCTTGTAGCCCATCTTGTAGTCGAACTTCTCGACCGCGCGGATGAGGCCGAGATTGCCTTCCTGGATGAGGTCGAGGAGGGGGACCCCCGAGTTCACGTAGTTCCGCGTGATCGACATGACGAGGCGGAGGTTCGACTCGATGAGCTTCTTCTTGGCCGCCTCGTCCCCCATGTCCTTGCGCCGGGCGAGCTCGCGCTCCTCGGCGGCGGTCAGGAGGGGGCCGTCGCCGATCTGGCGGACGTAGAGCTTCAGCGGGTCCTGCGTCGGCCCGGCGGCGAACGTTTCCTTCGCCTCTTCCTCTTCGTCCTCGTCGACGGGCGCATCGAGAGCAGCCGGGTCCGCGACGAGCTCGAGCTTCGGCTCGTCGGCTTCCGCAGCGCTCTCGTCGGGCTCTGGGTGCGGCAGGTTCGAGACTGGACGCTGTCCCACGTGCCGTCTATCGGCGCGGGCGGGAGCCGGCTTGAGATGG
>DATAOL010000100.1:0-6833 GCA_036265755.1 Gaiellaceae bacterium
CCGGGGAGCGGTGCGCGTCGACCTCGAACCGCAACTTCGAAGGACGCCAGGGCGCCGGTGGGCGCACGCACCTCGTCAGCCCGGCCATGGCTGCCGCGACCGCGATCGAAGGCCACTTCGTGGACATCCGCGAGTACGCGCGGGAGCCCGTCGCGTGAGGCCGTTCCGCTCCGTCACATCGCGGGCCGCGGTGCTCGACCGCCCCGACGTCGACACGGATCAGATCGTCCCGAAGCAGTTCCTCAAGCGCATCGAACGCACGGGCTTCGGAGAGTTCCTCTTCTACGACTGGGCGAAGGAGCCCGGCTTCGAGCTCAACCGGCCCGAGGCGCAGGGCGCGAAGATCCTCCTCGCCGGGCGCAACTTCGGCTGTGGCTCGTCCCGAGAGCATGCCCCCTGGGCGCTCCAGGACTGGGGCTTCGAGGCGATCGTGGCGCCGTCGTTCGGCGACATCTTCCGCACGAACTGCGTCAAGATCGGGCTCGTCCCGGTCGTCCTCCCGCAGGAGCAGGTGAAGGCGCTGATGGAGGAGCCCCGTGAGATCACGGTCGACCTCGAGGCGCAGAGGGCTGGCCCGTTCGGCTTCGAGTTCGATCCATTCGAGCGCGAGTGCCTGCTCGAGGGCCTCGACGACATCGCCCGCGCCCTGCAGCACGAGGACGAGATCGCGGTTTACGAGGCCGCGCATCCGCCGCGCTTCGCTACGACAGCTCTCTGAGGACGGCGTCGCCGAACTCGGCAGTGGTCGTCGTGCCCGCGACGTCGTGCGTCGGATTCTCCCGGTAGGTCTTCCAGACCGAGGCGCGGAGCCACTGCGCGTCGTCCACCCGGCCGAGCCCGTGCTCGAGCATGAGAGCGGTCGAGAGCAGCATCGCGACCGGGTTGGCGATCCCCTGGCCCGCGATGTCGGGCGCGGAACCGTGGACGGGCTCGAACAGGCCGGGCCCGCTGTCGGAGAGGCTCGCCGAGGGCGCCAGGCCGATCCCACCGGTGAGCGAAGCGGCCAGGTCGCTGAGGATGTCGCCGAACATGTTCTCGGTGAGGACGACGTCGAACTGGTCGGTCGCGAGGACGAGCTGCATCGCCGCGTTGTCGACGAGCATGTGCTCGAGCTCGACGTCCTCGTAGTCGGCCGCGACCTCGTTGACGACGCGCCGCCACATGCGCGAGGTGTCGAGGACATTCGCCTTGTCCACGGACACGACCCGCTGGCGGCGGCCGCGAGCGAGCTCGAATGCCCGCCGGGCGATCCGTTCGACCTGGTTCGGGTGATACTCCATCGTGTCGAAGACCGTGCCGTCCTCGCGCACCCCTCGCTCGCCGAAGTACAAGCCGCCGACGAGCTCCCGGACGACGAGGATCTGGACGTGTCCCTGCTCGGCGGGACGTAGGTTCGCGTAGACGTCGAGCTCGGCACGCAGGCGGAGCATGCCCTGCTCCGGCCGTACCTCTGCCGCGTCGAACTCGGGGTCGCCGATCGGGCCTTTGAGGACGGCTTCCGCCGCCTTGCACGCGTCGAGCGTCTCCGCCGGCAGCGAGTCGCCGGTGTCCCGGATGGCCTGGGCGCCGAACGGGCGCTCCTCGAGCTCGAGGTCCGGCGCGACCCTCTCCAGGGCGCGGAGCGCCTCCCGCATCACCTCGGGGCCGATCCCGTCCCCGGGGAGGACTGCCACCGTCACGTCAGCACGCCGAGCCGTTCCAACACCGCGTCCGCGTCCGCCTCGATCCTGACGGGATCGAGGCGTCCCTCTACCGGGGCCGGAGTCTTGAGGCCGTCGCCGGTGACGACGAGCACGACGCGGTCGTCCGCACCCAGCTCGCCTTCGTCCACGGCGCGTCGGAGCGCGCCCAGCGAGACGCCTGCAGCTGTCTCGCCGAAGACGCCCGCATGCTCGGCGAGGAGGACCATGTTGGCGCCGACCTCGCTCTCCGCGACTGCGTAGATCGCCCCGCCCGTCCGGCGGGCGGTGGCCACGGCCTTGTCCCCGTCGGCCGGATTCCCGATCGCGAGCGAGCGCGCCACCGTCGCGGGGCGCACCGGCGCCACCGGCTCGCTGGCGGCGAACGCCGTCGCCACGGGCGAACAGCCCTCGGCCTGGCCGCCGAACACCCGCGGCGTCTCGGCCTCGAGGAGACCGACCCGGCGCAGCTGGTCGAAGCCCTCGGCGAGCTTCGAGTAGAGCGATCCGGATGCGATCGGAGCGACGACGGCGTCCGGCGCATCCCAGCCGAGCTGCTCGGCGATCTCGAAGGCCACGGTCTTCGAGCCCTCCGCGTAGTACGAGCGGAGGCTCACGTTGACGAATCCCCAGGGAAGCTCGAAGGAGAGCTCGACGGTGAGCCGGCTGCACTCGTCATAGGTTCCGCGGACCGCGTAGATGGTCGCACCGTAGACGGCGGTCGCGACGAGCTTCTCGGGCTCGAGGTCGGCCGGGCAGATGACAGCGGCGTCCAGCCCCTCGGCTGCTGCCCGCGCGGCGACCGCGTTCGCGAGGTTGCCGGTCGACGAGCACGCTAGCGTCTCGATCCCGAGCTCGCGGGCCTTGGCGGCGGCCACCGCGACGACCCGGTCCTTGAAGGAGTGCGTCGGGTTCGCCGTGTCGAGCTTCAGCAAGAGCTCGCCGACGCCGACCTCGTCGGCGAGTCGGGGCGCCCGGACGAGTGGTGTGAATCCAGGGGCGAGCCGCGGCTCCGCCGGCGCGTCGACGGGCAAGAGCGGCGCGTAGCGCCACAGAGAGGCGGGCCCGGAGGCGACCGTCTCGCCGGTGACCGTCCGGCGGAGCTCGTCCCAGTCGTAGACCGGGTCGAGCGGGCCGAAACAGGACGTACAGGTGCCGATGTCCTCGAGCGCGTACTCGGCCGCGCAGCTTCGGCAACGGAGAGATGTGGCGGGCATTTTCTGGCTCCTTTCTCGCTGACATCCTCCCGAGCCCGCAGGCTCGGCCGGGATTGGCACCTTGCTCGAGTCGAGTAGGTTGCCGAGGCTTCACAGGGCCGTTCCCTCAGCCTCTCTTGATGCGAGCGGGGCCGCTGCCCGTCGCTCAGCTCTGAGTATAGGTCGCGACCGGCGCCCGAGTCACTGCCCCTTCGGAGGCAGAAGAGACGAGCGCCGCATACTTGGCGAAGACGCCGGTTTCGTACTTCGGCGGCGGCGGGCTCCAACGTTCCAGCCGGGCGGCGAGCTCGTCCTCGGAGAGCTCGACCGACAGCGTGCGCGCCTCGACGTCGATGACGATCGTGTCGCCGTCCTCGAGCGCCGCGAGCGGGCCGCCGCGGGCCGCTTCGGGCGCGATGTGCCCGGCCATCAGCCCGTGCGTCGCTCCGGAGAAGCGCCCATCCGTGATCAGGGCGATCTTGTCGCCGAGGCCCTCGCCGACGAGCGCTGCGGTGACGTGGAGCATCTCCCGCATGCCGGGGCCGCCCGCAGGTCCCTCGTAGCGGACGACGACGACGTCGCCCTCCCGGATCTCCCGGCGCCCGACGGCCGCGAAGCACTCCTCTTCCGAGTCGAAGACGCGCGCGGGGCCGCGGTGCGTCAGGCGCTCGTGCCCGGCGAGCTTGATCACGCACCCTTCGGGCGCAAGATTTCCGCGCAGCACCGCGAGCCCGCCGATCGGCTTGATCGGTGTCTCGATGGGGACGACGACCTCCTGGCCAGGCCTCTCCTCTGCGGCCGCTGCGATCTCGCCGAGCGAGCGTCCGTCGACGTTCGGCGCGCCGGCGTGGACGAGCTCCTTCTTCAGCAGCTCCCGCGCGACGAGGGCGACGCCGCCGGCTTCGTAGACGTCGGTAGCGACGTACGCGCCGCCCGGCTTCAAGCTGGCGACGATCGGCGTCTGCGCCGCGATGCGGTCGAAGTCGTCGAGCTCGAACGGCACGTCGAGCTCACGCGCGATGGCGATGAGGTGGAGGACGCCATTCGTCGAGCCTCCGGTGGCGACCACCGACGCGGCGGCGTTCTCGAGCGCATCGCGCGTGATGATCTGCGAGGGCCGCAGGTCGCGGCGGAGAAGATCCATGGCGAGACGGCCCGCCTCCTCGGCCGCTTGGGCCTTGGACGGGTGCAAGGCAGGGATCCCGTTCAGGCCGGCCGGACTGATCCCGAGGAAGTCGAGGGCAGTGGACATCGTGTTCGCGGTGAACTGGCCGCCGCATGCGCCCGCGCCCGGGCAGGCGGCCCCCTCGAGCTCGTGCAAGTCCGCGTCGGTCATCGTCCCGACCGCGTGCGCACCGATCGCCTCGAAGACGTCCTGGATGGTCACATCCCGGCCGCGGAAGCGACCGGGCGCGATCGAGCCGTTGTACAGGGCGAGGCCGGGGAGGTCGAGCCGGGCGAGGGCCATGACCGCGGCCGGAATCGTCTTGTCGCAGCCGACGAGGCAGACGAGGCCGTCGAAGAGGTGCCCGCGGGCGACGAGCTCGATGGAGTCGGCGATCACCTCCCGCGAGACGAGCGACGCGCGCATGCCCTCGGTACCCATGGAGACGCCGTCCGAGACCGCGACCGTGTTGAACTCCATCGGCGTCCCCCCTGCCGCGCGGATGCCGCGCTTGATGTGCTGCGCCAGCTCGCGCTGGTTCCAGTTGCACGGCATCGTCTCGATCCACGTCGTGGCGACGCCGATCAGCGGCCGGGCGAGGTCGTCGTCCGTGAACCCGATCCCCTTCAGCATCGCGCGCGCAGCCGCGCGCTCGGGGCCGTCGGTGAGGGCTGCGCTCTTGCGCTTGTCCGGGTCGCTCATGCCTGATGGGCTCCTTGGTCGGAGACTGTGAAGCGAAGCACACTCGCGTCGGTGAAGCGGCGCGCGAGCTCCTCCTCGCAGGCGGCGACGGCCTCTTCCCGCACCCAGACGATGACGGTCGGGCCCGAACCGGAGAGGGTGGCGCCGAGCGCGCCGTGCGGCAGCTCGGAGCGGACGGCCTCGAGGAGGGGCGCGTTCACCGCGCGGTAGGGCTCGTGCAGCCGGTCGTCGATCGCCTCGGCGAAGAGCTCCGCCGAGCCGCTCGCGAGCGCCGCACCGAGGAGCGCAGCGCGACCGGCGGTGTAAGCGGCATCCTCGTGCGGGACCGAGCCGGGCAGGGCGTCGCGCGCCTCTGCCGTCGACACGGTTGCTTCCGGGACGAGGGCGAACGGGACGGCGGGCAGCGTGTCAGCGACGCGGGCGATCCGGTTCTCCCAGGTGAGGCAGACCCCTCCCGCGAGGGCTGCGGCGAGGTTGTCGGGATGGCCCTCGAGCTCGACGCCGATGCCGAGGAGCTCCTCCGGATCGGGCTGCCTGCCCGCCGCGATGCAACCCGCGACGAGGCCGAGCGCGATCACGGAAGCGCTCGAGCCGAGACCTCGCTCGCGCGGGATCCGGGTGACGAACTCGAAGCGCTTGCCGCCGAGCGGCGCGATCCTGGCGAACGCCTGAACGCCGAGGTGCGACTCGTCGACTTCCCCGTCGCCCTCGTCCACCTCCAGCTCGTTCCAGAGGTCGAGCGCCGCCGCGACGGTGTCGAAGCCGGGACCGATGTTCGCCGTGGTCGCGGGCGCGCGGACGTGAATGGTCATGCGACGGCGTCCGGGTCCTTGAGGCCATGGCCCGTGAGGACGCAGACGACCCGTGCGCCGCTCGGCGGGTGGGCGAGAAGCGCCGCGATCCCTGCGGCCGACGACGGCTCGCAGAAGAGGCCTTCCTCCTGCGCGAGCAGGCGCCAGGCCTCCAGGATCTGGTCGTCTGCGAGAGACACTGCCTCGCCGCCGGAGTCCGCCAGCGCACGCTCGGCGTCCGCCCGGTGCGCGGGCTCGACGATGCGGATGGCGGATGCGGCGGTGCCGGCCCGGTTTTCTGCCTGGGCGGCGAGGAAGCGTGGCAGCGCGCCCAGCTCGCGGAAGCCGATGGCGTACGCGGATAGGTTTCCTCCGCCGCCGTACGGGAGGGCAAGGACATCGGGCTCCTCTCCGAGCTCCTCCGCGATCTCGAACGCCGCCGTCTTCTGACCTTGCAGCCGAAGAGGGTTGAGCGAGTTGACGAGGACGTGGGTGCCGCGCGCCTCGAGCTCCTTCGCCTCGTCCAGCGCCTCCTCGAAGTTCGACCGCGTCTCGACCCTCGCGCCGACCGCTCGCGCCTGAGCGAGCTTGCCCCGCGCCACGGCTCCTTCGGGCTGCAGGACGACGGCCTCAAGGCCGGCCCTGGCCGCATAGGCGGCGGCCGAGGCGGCCGTGTTTCCGGTCGACGCGCACACGACGGAGCGGGCACCGTCGGCGAGGGCCTGGGAGACGGCGACGGTCATCCCGCGGTCCTTGAAGCTCCCGGTGGGGTTCGCGCCCTCGCACTTGAGCCAGAGCTCGGCGCCGAGACGCTCGGAGAGCCGGGGGGCGGGAAGCAGCGGAGTCGAGCCCTCGCCGAGAGAGACGACCTTCGCGTCGGCTGCCAGGGGCAGCCGATCGCGATAGCGCTCGACGAGCGTGACCGTCACGCCGCAGAGACTAACTTCACGCCCAGCCGAGGCCGGGGACGCCGCGGTCGGAAATGACCGGCAGCGCGGACGGGGCCGCCTTGGACTCCTCCAGCTCGGCGATCTCCTCGAGCGCGGCGTCGAGATCTCCGGCCGGCGCCTCGTGCGTGACGATGTGCAGGGTCGCCGAGCCGTTCACCTGATGCTGGACGAGCCTGGCGATGGAGACGCCGTGCGAGGCGAGGTGGAGCGCGACGTGGGCAAGGACGCCCGCGCGGTCCTCGACGTGCACCCGGACATAGAACGGCGAGCGCAGCTTGCCGGGATCGAGCTTCTCCACCGAGCGCCAGCACGCGTCGTTCTGGAGGAAGCCCGTGCCCGTCGTCCCGATC
>DATAOL010000101.1:0-1824 GCA_036265755.1 Gaiellaceae bacterium
GAATCGGCACACCGTCACCGCGACGCCGCGCTACCGTCTCGACCATGACCTCCCGCGGACCGCTGATCGTCATCGACTTCAGGAAGGGTGGTCAGGTCGAGGTGATCCCGCCTGAGGACGTCGAGAGACAGGATCGGCTTCTCCGCGAGGCGTCGGAGGCCGTCCGGCGTCTCAACCCGAAGACGAGCGGGTCAGCGCCGCCGCCGCCCGACTACGAGTAAACCGTGCGAGTCGAGTGGGCGTTCGCTTGCCGAACGCTTCGGCGACGGGGCACGGAGATCGACGCGATCGGAGTGGGCATCGACACGTTCGCGCTGCCGCTGGTCGACCAGCTGGAGCTCGTAGCCCTGATACGCGTGGCCGCCCCCGCGGCCGACTGCGGAATAGGTCATCCGGTGCTGTGCCGACTCACGGGGCCTGAACTGGAGTTGATCGAATCGCGCGACTTCAGCCTCACCCTACGCGTCCCGGGCGACGAGCATCCTGACGGGTGGGAGGTGAACGCATTCGTTCCGGCCATCTTCTACTTCGACACCGAACAGGCCGGAACGTACGGGTTAGACATCTGGATCGACGGGCGGTTTCGCTGGCAGGTGCCGTTCCGGGTGCTCGCGGCCTGACCTACTGCGCGAGCTGTGCAGCCGCGCGCACCGCGTCCTCGTAAGCCGGATCCCGCGAGAGCTTCTCGAGCTCCTCGGAGAGGACGTCGGGCGCAAGCGGCGGGTCGCCAGGCGGGAAGGGAGCCGGCTCGCCGTCGAGGTCGACGCCCTCCAGCCGCTCCGCCTCCACGTGGTCGAGGTCGATCTCGCGATCGAGCCGCGAGCGCAGCCACCCGACGAGCAGGTACGCCTGCGCCTCCGTGCCGCGGACGCGCACGGCGCCCACGTCTGCGATCCCCGGCCAGAGCGAAGCGAGCAGACGCCGCCACCGCTCCGTCCGGGCCCAGGCGATGTCCGAGACCGTCGTCCGCTCGAAGAGGCCGGCGAGCTTGCCGTAGACGTAGGGCAGGTCGTCCCACTCCGTCGAGTCGACGATCAGGCGGTCGGCGACGTCCACGAGCTGCTCGAGCTCGACGGCGCCGAACGGAGGCTGTCCGCGCCAGCGACAGAAGACCGGCAGGTCGGAGATCAGTAGCGGCTCGACGACGCTCGCGGGAGCCTTCGCGGTGCCGCCGCGCAGCCGGAGCTGCACGACCTCGGAGCACACCTGCCGGTTCATCCCCTCGACCGAGTAGCACTCGAGCGAGACGGTCGCGTCGATTGCCGCCTCGCCGGCGTCGGCGTCGGGAACGAGGAAGATCGTCCGCGACGGGTGGCGCTCGGCCATCCCGGCGAGCGTCTTGCGCGCGCGGTCGAGCCACTCCTCCGGCGCCCAGACGAGGTGCGTCATAACGCTCGTCCGGAGGTTCGGCGGACCGCCCTCCTGCGCGGCCGACTCCCGCAGCTGCGCGAGCGCCGCCTCGACGTCGCCGAGGGAGCAGTCGACGGCGGCCCAGTCCTCGGTCAGTGCGTTCGCCACGATCTCCCGTCGCGCTGGACGAGGTCGACGGCCGACGGCGGGCCCCAGGTGCCGGCCGCGTAGTTGGGGAAGGCCGGGCGGTCGCGGCGCCAGGCGGCCACGATCGCGTCCACGAGCGACCACTGCTCCTCGACCTCGTCGGCGCGAGTGAAGAGCGTCGCGTCCCCGAGCAGCGTGTCGAGGATCAGCCGCTCGTAGGCCTCCGGCAGGCCGGTCCGGAAGGCGCCGCCGTAGAGGAAGTCCATGTGGACGGTGCGGATCCGCATGCCCTGGCCGGGCACCTTCGCGCCGATCGCGAGCGAGACG
>DATAOL010000102.1:0-7941 GCA_036265755.1 Gaiellaceae bacterium
CAGGGTCGGCGGCCGGCAGCGACATGCCGCTGCATCTGCGTGTCCTCGAGGTAATCGTCCAGGGCCAGGCCGACGAAGCGCGGCTACGACAGGGGCTCGAGATCGCGCACGAGATCTATGAGCTCGAGACCGCCCGCGTCGGGCTCGACGACTATCAATCGTCATCCTGACGCGGCGAACGTTGCACCCGCGTATCCATCCCGAGCTTTAGACGCCGTGGACGTGTGAGCGACCGAGGGAGGATCGCCGCTGTCCGGTTCGGAGATGGGTGCAGGGGTAAGTAGAAGTGAGGGGTGAGTAGGGAGCGGGCGTCACTTGCGGCCCGTACATCGAGCCAGGTTCCTAGCGCGAGCCTCGGCGGCGACGCACGGAGATTGGGGGAGACGAATGAGAGCACGGAGCAGGATCATTGTGCTCGCCGTTGTTCTTGCGGTTTGTGGTGCGTTCGGCCTCGTCGTGGCGATGGCCTTCGCACCCAACGAGGAGGCCGGCGGGACGCTGGTAAAGCGAGTTCGTAACGGTGTCACGGAGACGGGCAGGGTCGACACCGTGACCAGCAACGGGGTTGTCAAGAGGGTGATCCACTGGCGGACGCGAACCGGAGAGCCCGAGATTCAGACGGTCGAGGGGCCGATACGCCTGCAGACCCTCAGCGGGGAGCCGATCTACGTGGCCGGCCCATCGCACACATCGACTGTCTTCGGCACGACAACGCTGCCGAGCGGCACCGTCATCGTCACGGGTCCGAGCGTCACGTCAGTCCAGACGCTTCCCGCCGAGACCGTCACCCAGACCTTGCCCGCCGAAACGGTCACAGAGAGGATTCACGATACGGCGACCGTCACCGAGACCGTCCATGACACAGTGACCGAGGTGGTGACGGAGACAGTGACCGTACCGGGACCATGAGACCGGTTTCGCTCGTTGCCTTCATGGACGGACACCGCCCCAGTCGACCGTCTGGGGAATCGGGTAACCGGTTCACCGCCGTCAGCTGACGATTTGCACTAGGAGCGGGCCCGCTCCTCGTCGTCGACGTCGTCTCCGCCCACGTCTTCCGTGTCGACGTCCGGATCGACCTCGTTTGCACGCTGGGCCGCCAGCTCGGCTTCCCGCTGGTCTGCCTGCGCGCGCTGCGCCATTTCTTCGGCGGCCGCCTGCCGGTCCGCAGCTTGCTGCGCCTGCGTCTCGGACTGCTGCCGCAACTCGCGCGCCTCGACGCGCTGTTCCTCGAGCTTCCGGGCGCGTGCCCGCGACCATGCCCAGATGAGCGCCAGCAACACCACCACTGCAATTGCGATCACGATCCACACCCACGTATCCATGTGAAACCTCCCGCTCTCTTCGTTCCCACGGGGTTACCCGGGGCAAGCGGTCGCCACACAAGAAGCTCAGCCGACGAGCCGAACGAGTGCGGTCACACCCGCTGCGACGACCACGACGGCAAGGAGCGGGGCTCGCAGACGGATCGCCACGATCGCCGCCGCGATGCCGAAGAGGCGCTCGTCGAAGATCAGCTTCCGATCTCCGCCGAAGGCCTGCGTGACGACGAGTGCGGCGAGGAGCGCGGGCGCCAGCATCTGCATCACTCCTGACACTCGCGGAGGGAGGTTGCGCCCGCCGAGCAGGACGGGCCCGAGACCTTTGAGGATGACGGTCGCCACGCCCACGACGAGCACGATGAGCCAGCTCGAGCTCAACTCCTTCTCCAGCCGACGAGGGAGGCCGCGGTCGCCGCGACGATTGGCACGCCGGGCGAGGTGAATGGAATGAGGACGAAGGCGATCGTCCCGCCGAGCACGGCGGCGAGGAGCGCGGGGCGGGTCTTGATCTGCAGGACGAGGAGTGCGAGGAAGAGCGCCGCGAAGGCGGCGTCGAGCCCCAGCGAATCAGGATCCCCGAGTGCCTGGCCGCCGAACGCTCCGGCGGCTGTGCCACTCACCCAGCAGGCGTAGAGGACGAGGCCAACGCCGATCAGGACGCCGCGGTCATGGCGTCCGTCCGGCCGTCGCGAGAACGCCCAGGACTCGTCAACCACGATTTGCGCCTCGAGGAGTCGGCGTAGCAAGCCTCCGCGGATCACGGGTGCAACGGAGATCCCGATGGGGACGTAGCGGGCGTTCAGGAGGATCGCCGCGGTGGCCGCCGCGCCCACGCCTCCGGCAGCGCTGAGGACGGACGCAGCTGCGAACTGGGCCGAGCCGGCGAAGGTGGTCGCGGACATGACGACCGAGGCGAATGCGCCCATCCCGGCCGCCTGCGCGACGAGCCCGAAGGATGCGCCGAAGACGAAGGCCGCGGGCGCGATGGCCGCCGCCCGCCACGCACCGGCCCTAAGCGGGCTCGGCGACCCAGTCACGGGTGAGGAAGAGCCAGAACGCAAGCCCCGAGTAGCGCCCGTAGCGCCGGAAGCGCCGCTCGATCGCCGTGTCCTTCGCCTTGCGACCGTTGAGGCTCGCGTACTTCGGCCGCGTCCAGGAGTCGAGAACGAGCCTCGAGTACCGGCCTACGAGCATCATCACGTGGGCGGCCGCGTATGGGCCCACTCCCGGGAGCGCGAGCAGCCGTTCGGCGACCTCCTCGTCGGGAAGCTCCTCCGGGCTCGCGGCCGCGAGCACCTCGACATCGACGTCTCCGGAAGCGACCGATTCCGCAAACGAGCGGAGGTACGCGCCCCGGTAGCCGGTGCGGGCAACGTCGCGGTAGAACGACTCCGGCGCGGCGGCCATTGCGGCCGGGGACGGGAATGCGCGGCCCATTGGTCCATCGGCCGGGGCGCCGGCCGCGCGCTCCCCGAGGTGCTCGACGATCGCGCTCACCATCCGCACCGTTCCGCCCCAGGCGGTATTCGTCGTGCAGATCGTCTTGACGATGTCCTCGAAGACCGTCTGGCTGCGGATGAGCCGGCCGGCGCCGGCCGCCACCCACGACAGGTCCGGGTCCTCACGTGCGACCGCGTAGAAGCCGGAAAGGTCCTCGTCGAGCCGCAGGATGTGGTGGACGGCTGTGATCGCCGCCTCGGATTTCGCGCCGCTCTGGCCGCTCAGTGCGGCCCGTCCGCTCGGGGCTTCTCGCACGAGAACGGCCTGCGGCCGGCCGCGAGGCAGGGACACGGTCGTCTCCAGCGTTCGTGCGTCCTCGTCGATGCGGTTCGGCGGCAGGTCGGCGACGCCGTGGGACACGATCGTCCGCCAGAGGTCGACCGGCTCGCCGCCGGCGCCCGCCAGACGAATGGTCGTGCGCCAGCTCACCGAGCGGACGCAGGGTCGTACTTCTGCTCCCACGGCGAGACGGCGAACGCCTCGCCCGGAGTGCCGCCGAAGCAGAGGATCGTTGTGCCCTCCTCGTGGGCGACTGCAGAGCGGACCGAAGCCGGATCGGGCACGTACACGAACGTCCCCGCCGGCGCCTCGACGGCCTGGCCATCGATCGTGAACGTGGCGCTCCCCTCGGAGACGAAGTAGAGCTCCTCGTGCTTGGTCCCGCTGTGCTCGATCTCTTCGTGCTCGCCGACGATCTCGCCCTTCTGCGTCGCCGTGTACGCGTTGATCCCGAAGGACTGGATGCCGAAATGAATTCGGACCGCGTGCCAGTCCGGCTCTCCGGCTTCCTGGCCCTCCGCCGGGTCGGGAATCTGGTCGAGGTGCGTCACCTGGTAGCCCGCCTTGCTCATCGCTCCTCCTTGTCGAGGACTCCGTTCACGAAGAGGTTATGCGCAGCCGGTCGCCCTCCGATATCCCCCAGCGCTCGAAGGCGCCGCGATTTACCTCGAGCGCTCCTCGGTAGGCGACCTCCGGGTCGTACCGCTGACACGGATCGCCCTTGCAGGGCGTCATGTCGAGGATCCGGAGGATGCGCCCGCTGCCATCGTAGAAGGCGATCGAGAGCGGGATCAGCGTGTCCTTCATCCAGAAGGCCCCGCGGTGCGTGTCGGGAAAGGTGAAGACCATCCCCTCGTCCTCCGGCAGCGAGGTGCGGTTCATGAGGCCGCGCTCGCGCTCCGGCTCCGTGTCGGCCATCTCGACCGCGACGGTGACCTCGCCATCGCCGTTGCTGAGGACAGCATGCGTCTGCGGCTCGCCGTCCCCGCCGCAGCCGGCGAGGACGACGACCGCGGCGACGACCAGCGCCCTAGGCGAGGGTGCCTCCTTCGAGGGCGAGGAGGAGCTGCTTGCGCTCCAGGCCGCCCGCATACCCGACGAGGCTCCCGGACGAGCCGACGATCCGGTGACAGGGGACGACAATGGGGACAGGGTTCCGGTTCAGCGCGCCCCCGACCGCACGGGCGGCCCTCGGCTTGCCGATCCGGGCAGCAAGACCGCCGTACGTGTCCACCTGCCCGTACGGCACACGGCGAAGCTCGGCGAGCACGCTCTGCTGGAAAGGCGGCAGGCCGGTCAGGTCGACGGGAAGGTCGAATTCGTGCCGCCTGCCTTCGAAGTACTCGTCCAGCTCACGCCTCGCCTCGTCCACGGGCTTCGGAGAGCGAAGCACGCGGACGCCGTGGAGGCGCGCGAGACGCTCCATCTCGGCTTCGAGATCGGGGTCGAACGCGATCTCGCAGATTCCACGCTCCGTGGCGGCCACGAGGAGTGGTCCGATCGGGGAGTCGGTCAGGTCGTATGCGACGTCGAGGAGGTCCTCGGCGGCCGCGCGCTCTCGGAAGGCGATGTCGATATGGGTGGGAACGGTCATGTCATCCTCCTGCGCAGTCGCCGGACTCCGGAGGAGGCCGCCTGCCGGGCGGCATCCTCGCTCGAGCCGAGCGCTGTCGCGATGTCTGCGTAGTCGAGGTCGTAGCCGTAGCGAAGAACGACGGCGGCCCGCTCGGTCGCGGGGAGATCGCCGGTCAGATGGTCGAGCTCCGCGTACGCGGGCCTTTCGTCGTCGGCAGGCAGCTCGGGCAAGTCCGCTCCCGGGGCCCGCTTGCGCCGCTCGTCGACCGCGACCCGCGTTGCGATCGTGTACGCCCATGCGCGCAGGTGGCGCCCATGGGTGAGGCGGGGGTAGCCGCGCAAAGCGCGCAGGAACGTCTCCTGGAACGCGTCGTCGACCGCGTCGCGGCCGGCGAGCCTGCGCAGGTAAGCGTAGATCTCGTCTCGGTGCTCCTCGTAGAAGCGTTCGAACGGAGGTATCGCCACGGCGTTCATCATCTGCTCTAACGCGCCGGGCCGCCGAGATGTGAGACTGCCGCCGTGCGACTTGCCGTTGTCGGCCACGTCGAATGGATCGAGTTCGTGCGGGTGGACCACGTGCCCGTCCGCGGTGAGATCCTCCACGCGGGGGAGACCTGGACGGAGGCCGGAGGCGGAGGAGCGGTCGCCGCCGTGCAGCTCGCCCGGCTCGTGGGCTCGAGCATCCTCTACACGGCCGTGGGGGACGACGAGCTCGGTCGCCGCGTGGCACCGGAGCTGGAGCGGCTCGGAGTGACCGTCCACGCGGCGGTTCGGCCCGAGCCGCAGCGTCGAGGCTTCACGTACATCGATGCGGACGGCGAGCGGACGATCACCGTGATCGGAGAGCGCCTCGGGCCGCGCAGGTCCGACGACCTGCCGTGGGAGGAGCTCGCCGGGGTCGACGGCGTCTACTTCGTGAGCGGCGATGCGGCCTCGGTGCGCGCCGCACGAAAGGCGCCCGTCCTCGTCTCGACCGCGCGCTCGCTTCCCACGCTTGCGGAGGCCCGGGTCGAGATCGACGCGCTCGTCCGGAGCCGAAGCGACGAAGGCGAGGCGTATCGGCCCGGGGATCTCCAGCCCCTGCCGCGGGTCGATGTTGCAACGTCGGGCCCCTTAGGCGGGACGTACACGGTCGCGGGGGGAGCACCCGCGCACTTTCAGGCCGCGCCGGCTCCGGGGCCTCTTCAGGACACGTACGGCGCCGGGGACAGCTTCGCGGCGGGCCTCACCTACGGACTGGCCGAGGGCTTGCCGCTCGACGAGGCCGTCGCGCTCGCAGCGCGCTCAGGAGCCGCAGCTCTTTCCCGCCGCGGCGCCCACGGAGCCTAGCTCTGGGCGGAGAAGTCCGATAGTTAGGGCCGCTCCTTGAGCCGGTCGAGGATGTAGCGGGCGTACCAGGACGGCCAGTTGTCGTCACGCCGCCCAAGGTCCCGTTCGTAGTCGCCGTGCGCGTGCTCGGTCTCTTGCAGGAGCTCCGCGAGCTCCTCCTGCGTCACGTCGATTTGCATCGCGCTGCCTCCTTGTGGTGACGAGGGGTTGCCAAGTGGGGAATTGTGGTTTACAGTGGGATGAAGTGGGGATCACGTCTCAGGCGGATCGATGCTTCTCGGTGAATACGAGCACACTCTCGACGACAAGAACCGGCTCACCCTCCCGGCCAAGTTCCGTCAGGCCTTCGAGGGAGGGGTGGTCGTCTCGCGCGGGCTCGACGGCTGTCTCGTCGTGTTCACCCGCGACAACTGGAATTCCTTCGTCGCCGCTCAGCTCGAGGGCCTCAATCCGTTCAGCCGCGAGGCTCGTCAAATGAACAGGTTCATGTTCGCCGGAGCCGCCGAGACCGAGCTCGACAAGCAAGGCCGCGTGATGCTTCCGGGCGCGTTGCTCGGGCATGCAGGGCTCTCGCGCGAAGTCGTCGTCGCCGGAGTGCGTGACCACGTGGAGATCTGGGACCGCGACGCCTGGCGGAAGCACCTCGAAGAAGTGGAAGGGAGTGTGGAGCTTGTTGCCGAGCGCCTTGCAGCGAAGCAGGACTGACCACGTTCCCGTCCTCGCCGATGAGGTTCGGGAGCTCCTCGCAGTGCGCCCGGGCGAGACGGTCGTCGACGCCACGTTCGGCGCGGGCGGGCATGCGCGCGTCCTCGCAGCAGATCTACGCGGCAAGGGCCGCTTCATCGCCGTCGACCGTGACGCCTCCGTGCGCCCCTACTTCGAGAGCTTCGAGCGCGATGCGGGTGTCCAGGCCCGCTTCCTGCGCGGGGAGCTCTCCGTCGTGCTGACCCAGCTCGGCTCGAACGGGGTGGAGGCCGATGCCATCCTGCTCGACCTCGGTGTCTCGAGCATGCAGATCGACCGGCCCGAGCGCGGTTTCTCCTATGCGGTCGACGCGCCGCTCGACATGCGCATGGATCCGTCCGGCGAGTTGAGCGCGAGCGAGATCGTGAACGAATGGGACGAGCGCGAGTTGGCGACGATCTTCCGGCGCTACGGCGAGGAGCGATTCGCCCGCCAGATCGCCCAGGCCGTCGTCCGTCGCCGCCATGAGCGGCCCTTCGAGCGCACGGGGGAGCTCGTCGACACCGTGAAGTCCGCCATTCCCGCTCCGCGCCGCTTCGGCGACGGACATCCCGCCAAACGTGTCTTCCAGGCACTACGGATCGCGGTCAACGAGGAGCTCGACGCGCTCGAGCGCGCCTTGCCCGCAGCTCTCGCCATGCTCCGGCCCGGCGGCCGGCTCGCGGTGATCAGCTTCCACTCGCTCGAGGACCGCATCGTCAAACGGTTCATGCGCGAGCAGGAGCGCGGCTGTACCTGCCCGCCCGACTTCCCAATCTGCGTCTGCGGGCGCGAGCCGGCGATTCGCGCGCTCTCGCGGAAGGCGATCCGCCCGACCGCGGAGGAGATCGCCCACAACCCGCGCGCCGCGTCGGCGCGCCTCCGCGCGGCGGTGAAGACGTAGCGATGGCGGCCTGGACGCACGCGGAGCGGGTGGAAGCGCCCGCGATCCCGAGGCCACGGCCTCGGCCGCGTCGCGCTGCTGCGGCACCGCGTCGGCGGTTGGCGGGCAGCGTGGTCTGGATTGCGGTGCTCGCCGTGCTGCTGGTCGGGGTCGTGGCCGTCGCCGGCTACTTCGTGGCCCTGCCGATCTATCACTACTTCTCACCCGCTGACTACGACGGCCGGGGCACCGGCAGCGTCGTCATCACGATCCGGGCCAATGACGGCGCCGCCCAGATCGGCGACACCTTGACCACGCAGGGCGTCGTCG
>DATAOL010000103.1:0-2561 GCA_036265755.1 Gaiellaceae bacterium
AGGCCGACGGCAAGGACGTGGCGTTCGAGCGGGCGCGGGCGCGCGAGGTGGACTTCTCCGGTCTCGTGTTCGCGACCTTCACGGCCGAGCGGTCGGAATTCGAACGCTGCGATTTCGAGTCGGCGACGATCCGCTACGGACCGCTCGGCCTCGGCGGAAGCGTGTTTCGGGATTGCTGCTTCGACGGCGCGGATCTCCGCGGCGTCGATCCGGGTGAGGCTCGTTTCGAGCGCTGCAGCTTCGACGAGGCGAAGATCGCGAAGTGGATGACGCATTGCGCCGAGTTCGTCGAGTGCCGGTTCGCCACTCGCATCGTCGACTCGGTGTTCTCGGGGACGCCGCGAAACTGCTCCGTTAGACGGAGACGTAATGAGTTCAAGGGCAACGACTTCAGCCGAGCGGAGCTGATCGACACCGTCTTCGTCGGCGGCATCGACCTGGACGACCAGAAACTCCCGGCCGGCGACGAGTACGTGCGAATCCGCAAGGCGCAAGACCGGATCGCTCGAGCGCGGGCGGGCGTCGAAGAGTGGGAGGATCCAGAAGAGCGGCGTCTCGCCCTCGCGGAGCTAGAGGCTCTCGAGCGCTTCGCAGAGGACCAGGACGAGCTGTTCGTTCGCCGCCAGGACGCCGACCTACCGGCAGCCGTCGCGCAGCAGCTGTGGGCCCTCGTCGAGTGACGCATCAGGCGGGCGCTGCCTAGGCGATACGGTCGATCCACCGTCTCCGGTATCGCCTTGTCCCGCCGCGGGTATAGCGATCTGGATGACGTTGCGATTGCCTGTCCTTCGCAGGCGCGGCAAGGTCGAACCGGCCCGCGAGCTGGCCGAGGTCGACGCTCGCCGCGACCGCCTGCTCGTGTCCCCGATCGCGCGAGCGCCGAGTGGCTTTTGGGAGACCCAGGATTGGGTGCGCGACCTGCCCGTAGACGCAGACGACGAGACGCTCGGCACGACTGTTGAGGAAGCGCTTCGACGCTCCAGCCAGGGTCATAGCGAGCCCGAAGCGGAGAGGTTCACGGCGCAGCTACGGGCAGCGGGCGTGAAGAGCTGGTCGCAATACGTGCGTGGCCTCACCTCGGTGCGCGTGAAGCGGCAAGGCGAGAAGGTCGAGGTCCTGCCGTTCCACAACCGCGGAGCCCGCCAGGGTCTGCACGAGCTGCCCGAGCAGACCGAGACTCTGGCGCGTCCCGACGCGGCGGCGCTCGGGAGCGCGGTGAAGCGCGGTCTCGAGCGCTCGCGGGCGGCGGGCTCATGAGCGGCCAAGCCGACGAGCAGGCGGTCGAACGGGGCGCGGTCGGGTTCGGGCCGAAGAGCGCGTGGCTCGCCGTCCGGAGCGAGCAGCCGGAGGAGGTCGCGCGTGCGCTGGGGCTGGGCGACGTCCGTCCGGCGCCCTGGAGCGTGGTATCGGACGTCCAGCACCACCCGCCGGAGCCTCCGTTCCCGCTCTTCGTGACGCCGCCCGTGAACGGATGGACGCTCGTCCTGCTCGCCCCCAGCCTGGCCGAGGCGCCGTTCGACCTGGCGGCGCTCAGCCGCGAGTTCGGCGAGGTGCAGAAGTTCGGTACGCACCGGGTGGTCGAGTCGCAGGAGTGGCAGCGCTGGGTAGACGGCTCGCCCGCGCGCCGCTACTGGTGGGTCGGCGAGAGCGGCGAGATCCGCCTCGACGACGGCGAGCCGGCCCGCGCCGAGGGCTCACTCGCGCACCCGGACGACCTCGAGGGCGACTGGGACGAGCTCGAGCTCCCTGACGAGGACACCGTGCTCGAAGTCGCCGCGGAGTGGAGCCTCGACCCGACCTCGCTCGACGAGCGCCTCGACCTCCCGCCTGACGGGCTGCTGGGATACGTGCGGTCGCGGGCGTAAGCGAGCACGCCCGCGAACTTTCGAGATCCGCGAGATGGCTTTGGCTGACTACGAAATTGCGGCTGCGCTGATCCGAAGCCATCCGGATCTCGCCGACTTCGCGGGGCCGAGGGACGAGGAGTTGGTGCGGGCGGCCGAGGAGGCGCTCGGCGTTCGGTTTCCGCCGTCGTATCGGCGCTTCCTCCGCGAGTATGGCGCCGGCTCGTTCGGCGGTCAGGAGATCTACGGGGTGATCGACGCCGACTTCGAGAGCTCGGGCGTCCCCGACGCGGTTTGGAACACCCTCGGCCTGCGCCACGACGGCGACATACCGCCCGACCTCGTCGTCGTCTACGCGACCGGCGACGGCGAGCGGCTCTGCGTCCAGTCGAGCGCGTCCGACACGCCGATGCTCGCGATCTGGCCCGGAAGCGACGAAGAGCCCGAAGTCGCCGCTTCCGACTTCGGGACCTGGTTCAAGGAGATCGTCGAGGGCGAGATCGCCGACGCGCTAGGGCCCTAGCCCGCCTCGGCCGACGCCGGCGCCGGCGGGGCGGCGGGAGCCCGCTCGACCTGGACGTGCGGGAGCCACTCGAGCCACGACGGCAGGTACCAGTTCCAGCGGCCGAGGAGCTTCATCATCGACGGGAGCACGAGCGAACGGATCACCGTGGCGTCAAGTAGCAGAGCCGCCGCGACGCCGAACCCCATCTGCTG
>DATAOL010000104.1:0-7642 GCA_036265755.1 Gaiellaceae bacterium
CGCACGGTGGTGGAGCGTGCGCGATCGATGCTGCGGTGACCGGATGAAGCCGCGTCGGCATCAGCGAGCCCTTCTTACCACGAGCCGGGTCGCTTCCGGGCGTGCGAGGAACCGGAACGGGACGAAGCTCGTCCCCAGCCCGCGCGAGACGTGCAGCGTTCCCGCAGGCGTTTCGTGCACTCCTTCCCAGTGCGCGGCCCGTACGTGCTCCAGGCGCACCTTTCCGCGCGGCGTCGGAATGCAGATCTGCCCGCCATGCAGGTGGCCGGCGAGCACGAGGTCGAACGCACCCGCAGGCAGGTAGCGGACGACGTCGGGAAAGTGGAAGAGGAGGATACGGAGATCCGCCCCCGGGTCGGCGAACGACGCGAGCATGGGCCAGTACTCCCCGAGGCGCGGATCGCCCCCGACGATCTGCACCCTGCGGCCGTTCACGTCGAGCGTCACCGAGTCGTTTTCGAGCAGCACCGCGCCCGCTGCCTCGACCACGCTCGCATCCGTCGGCGTCGAGAACGGGTCGCGTGTCACGTCGACGTCGTGGTTCCCGAGCACCGCGAAGGTGCCGTGGCGCGGCCGCAGGGCCGAGATCGCAGCGCGCAGCTGTCGCTCGCCGCCCGGCCGGGACAGCAGGTCTCCGGTGATCGCAACCAGGTCGCTCGGCGCATCGGCCGCCCAGCCCACGGCCTTCTCGAGCGAGCGTCCGTTGAAGGAGAGCGTCCCGAGATGGAAGTCCGAAAGATGGACGACCGTCAGGCCGTCGAGCTCGGGAGGAAGATCGGGTACCTGCACCTCGATCTCCCGCAGCTCCACCCATTGCGACTCGAAGAGAGACCAGCCGAGAGCCGCCGCGGCAGTCGCGCCCGCGGCGACGGCGGCACCACGGAGCACCTGCTAGCCGTCCTGCGAGCCGATGCTCTCGCGCAGGCGAGAGCGCGCCGCCTCGATCTCCCGCCGAAGTTCCTCGGTCCGCTGCTTGCCGCCGTTCGTCGCAGCGGCGGCGCGTTGGCGCACGCGCGCGAGCACGGCCGCGACAGCCGCAGTCACCGCAGCCACGCCGACGAGGAAGAGAACGGCTCTGCGAGCCACGTCGCGATTCTAGTCCGGATAGTGCTCCGGCCTGGTCCTCGAGCGGGTGAAGAGAACCAGGCCGGAAATGCCCCTCCGGTAAGAAAGAGTCGGTCCAGCCCGAAAAACTTGCGCGCCCGCGACTCTTACGGCGCTTCCAGTTTCTGGAGAACGCCGCTCACAGGCACGACATGGCGCTTGAACTTCAGCTCCGAGTCGTCGAGGCCCGCCGCAACCCCGATGAGCTGCGACAGGTGCAGAATCGGCATCTCGTAGCGCTTGCCGGTGGTGGCCTCGAGCTTCTGCTGCCACGCATCCAGCGAAAGGTGGCAAAGCGGACACGGCGTGACCATCGCGTCGGCACCGGCCTCGAGTGACTGCTCGATCGGCTGGATGAGCTCCCCGAGCGCGAGCTCCTCGCGCGCCTGGATGATCGGGAAGCCGCAGCACTTGATCTTCGCGGGATAGTCGACCGCCTCGCCGCCGCAGGCCTCGATGATCGCCTCGAGCGACCACGGCCGGTCAGGGTCCTCGAAGCCCATGAGCTTCGACGGCCTGAGGATCTGGCAGCCGTAGAAGGGCGCCACCTTCAGTCCTTTCAGGCCCTTGTGCGCGACCTCCTTGAGCTTCTCGTAGCCGTCGCCCTCGGCGATGAGCCAGAGGAGATGCTTGACCTCGACTCCGCCGGAGTACCGGGGCGCGCCGACCGTCTCGAGGTTGTCGCTGACACGCTCGCGGAGCGCATCGTCGTTCTGGAGCTGGAAGTTGGCCTGCCGCAGGTTCAACGTGCAGACGTTGCAGATCGTCATCAGGGTGTCCGCGCCCGTCGCCTCGGCGTAGGCGAGGATCCGCGCGTTCAGGTGCAGGTAGTAGTCCGGCTCGGCCTCATGGATGTCGCCGGCGCCGCAGCATGTCACCGACTCGAGCTCCTCGAGCTCGATGCCGAGCTTCGGCGCGAGCGCCTGCGTGGAGCTGTCGAGCTCCTTCGCGGAGAGCGAAGCGAGGCAGCCCTTGTAGTAGGCGACCTTCATCCCTCGGCCCTCGGAGGCGCCTCACCGGGCGTGATCTCGGGGGCGTCGCGACGCGCGCCGCCGTGATCGGTGTGCTCGATGCGTGAGAGGGCGCGCTCGCCCTGGACGATGCCGGCTGCGCCGCGCCTGCCGCTCGAGCGCACGACGTCGAAAAGAGCCCTAGCCTCCTGCACGTTCGCGGCCACGTGGGGCGGGAACGGGGGCGGCACCTTGCCGCGCTTGGCCAGCGAGAGCGCGAACTTCGTCTGCTGAATCGCAGAGACGACGCCCTGCGTCTTCGGCACGAGCTCGGTCTCGCGCAGCCAGCCGGTTGTGCGCGCCGAGTGGACGAACCAGTTCGCATGCTTGGCACCCATGTCCCGGTCGATCCCCTCGGCGATCGACTCCGCACCGAGCTTCGCGATCGCATCGCGGGGGTCGACGCCCTTCGGGCAGCGCTCGTTGCAGAAATAGCAGCGGGTGCAGTCCCAGATCCCGTGCTCGTCGTTGTAGTCCTCGAGCCGCTCGATCTTGGCCCGGTCGCGCGGGTCGCCCACGAAGCGGAAGCCCTTGGCAAGCGCCGCCGGCCCGAAGAACTCCGGATCAGACTCCATCGAGTTGCACTCGGAGACGCAGCAGCCGCACATGATGCAGAGCGCCTCCTTGTGGATCGGGTTCATCTCCTCCTGCGAGTGGCGGAACTCCTTGTCCGGGATCTCCTCGTAGCCGGTCTCGAGCCAGGGCTTCATGTTGCGGATCTTCGTCCAGAAGGGCGTCATGTCGACGACGAGGTCCTTGAGCACGGGCATGTTCCCCATCGCCGAGATGACCGGCACGTGCCCGCGATCGACGATCGGCTTCATGCGCTCCTTGCAGGCAAGGACGGCGCGGCCGTCCATGCGCATTCCGCAGGAGCCGCAGATCATCATGCGGCAGCTCTTCCGATAGGCGAGCGACCCGTCGACCTGGTCCTTGACGATGTCGAGTACGTCGAGGAGGCAGGCCCACTCGGGGGCTTCGACCTCGTACGTCTTCAGCGCCCGTTCCCCGGTCTCGGGGTCGAAGCGCCAGATCTTGAGAGCGACGTCCACGCGGTCTCCTAGCTCTGCCCCAGGAACTGGGTCAGGTCGACGACTTGGTCTTCGGGCGGCGCCGAGACGTCCACGATCGCACCGAAGTCGTAGAGCTCCTCCTCCATGGTCATCGAGGCGCCCTCGGTCAGCTTCTGCTCGAAGCGCAGCTTGTGCACGTAGCCGTCCTCGCCGACCCACACGTCCATCGGCACCTTCGAGGACGGCGCCAGCTCCGCGAGCTTCCGGTACTGCTCGGCGATGGCGGCCGGCGCATTCTCGGCCGCCTTGGCGAGGTCGATCGTCCCGGCGTAGTGCGTCGTCGGAGCGCCGCGCACGTCCTCCGTTCCCACCTCGTGGAAGTCGTCGCTCGCGCCCTGGAGGAAGTCGAGCGCCTGGCTCGGGTCGCTCTGGCTCAGCTGGGTGAGCTGGCCGAGATCCAGGCCCGTCGACTCGCCGAGCTTCTTCAGGTCGAGCTTGACCCACTCCTTGCCGGGCGGAAGCGGCAGCCCCGATCCCGACGGAAGCTTCATGTAGTAGACGAGGTCGGAGAACACGAGCTCCGCCTGCCCCCCTCCGAAGCGGCCGCCGCCGAGGCCGTTCATGTCGAGCGTGAGGTGGCCCTCGCGCTGGGAGAACTCGCCTTCGCCGGTCATCGTGCCGCTCGTCGCGCCGGTGAAGTCGGCCTTGAACGATGCTTTGGCGCTGCCCGCGCCGGAGGACTTGCTGCCGGCCGACGCAACCGCCGACTGCGCGGAGTTCGAGGACGTGTCCGTGCCGCTCGTCGAGGACGTCGAGCTGCCGCCGCACGCAGCTGCGGCCAGCGCGAGGCAGAGGAGGGCGAAGGCGGCAAGCGCGCGCATCAGTACGTTCGCTCCTGGGGCTGCCACTTCGTCATGCGGACGGGCTCCCAGGAGAGCTCGGGCCGGTCGTCCCTCCATGCCACCAGCGTATGCCGCAGGAAGTTCTCGTCGTCGCGGTCCGGGAAGTCGTGGGGCCGTGCGTGGGCGCCGCGGCTTTCCTTCCGCGCGAGGCCCGCCTCGACCATGCAGGCTGCGAGCTGAAGCAGGAAGCCGAGCTCGAGCGCCTGCGTGAGGTCGTTGTTGAAGACCTCGCCCTTGTCCTCGACGACGACGCGCTCGTGGCGGTCGGTGAGCGCCGCGATGATCTCGCCCTGGCGGCGCATCTGCTCCTCGCGGCGAAAGACGCCGAAGTTTTCGTGCATCGTCGTCGCCATCTCGTCGCGGATCGCGTGCGGCCGCTCGCCCTCGCTCCGGTCGAGGAGCTCGTTCAGCTCCCGCACGGCGTCGGCCTCGGCGGACTCGGGGACGGTGACGGTCGTGTGCGAGAGCGCCCACTCCGCGGCGGCGCGCCCGGCCCGCTTGCCGAACGTGATCGTCTCCATGAGGGCGTTGCCGCCCAGCCGGTTGGCGCCGTGGACGGAGACACAGGCGCACTCGCCCGCCGCGTAGAGACCCTCGAGCGCGGTCTTGCCCTCGAGGTCGGTCTCGACGCCGCCCATGTGGTAGTGCGCGCCCGGCCTGACCGGGATCGGGTCGTGGATCGGATCGACCCCGGCGAAGACCATGGAGAGCTCCCGCGTTCCGTGCAGGCGGTCGATGATCTTCTCGGCCCCGAGGTGGCGCAGGTCGAGAAGGACGTTGCCGTGCACACCGCGGCCGTCGTCGATCTCGGTCTGCTCCGCACGCGAGATGACGTCGCGGCTCGCGAGCTCCATCGCGTTCGGGGCGTAGTCCTTGAGGAAGCGCTCACCTTCGGAATTCAAGAGGTAGGCGCCCTCTCCGCGGCAGCCCTCGGTGATGAGCACCCCGGTCGGCGAGAGCGTCGTCGGGTGGAACTGCATCATCTCCATGTCTTTCAGCGGGACGCCGAGGCGCAGTGCCATGGCCATGCCGTCACCGGTGCAGGCGTACGCGTTCGTCGTCCCCGAGTAGAGCCGCCCAGCGCCGCCGGTGGCGAGGATGACCGTCTTGGCGCCGATCGTCCGCAGGCCGCCGTTCAGAAGATCCCAGCAGATGACGCCCTGGCAGCGGTTCTCGTGCTCGACGAGCTGCCAGGCGAAGTACTCCTCGTAGACCTCGAGATCGCGCTTCATCACCTGCTCGTAGAGGACGTGCACGAGCACGTGCCCGGTGATGTCGGCCGCATAGGCGGTGCGCGGCTCGCCGGCTGCACCGAAGGGCCGCTGCGCGATGCGTCCATCCTCCGTGCGCGAGAAGACCGCTCCCCAGTGCTCGAGCTCGTAGACGTCGCCCGGCGCCTCGTCGCACAGGACCTGGATCGCGTCCTGGTCGCCGAGGTAGTCCGACCCCTTGACGGTGTCGAACGCGTGCTTCTCGGGGTCGTCCTCGGACGCGTTCCCGAGCGCCGCGTTGATCCCGCCCTCGGCCGCCCCGGAGTGGCTGCGAACGGGATGGATCTTGGAGATGAGCGCCACGTCCGCCCCCGCGTCGTGGGCCTCGATAGCGGCGCGCATGCCGGCACAGCCGGCGCCGACGATCAGGACGTCGTGCTTGGCTTCCACTAGAGCGGACGCTATCCGATTGGGCTCGGCGAGCGCGTCAGACGCGAGGGCCCGCGGAGACGATGTTCTCGTCCGCGCCGAACTTCTCGAAATTCTCGTTGAACCGGCGGGCGAGATAGACGGCCTTCTCGTCGTAGGCGTCCTCGTCGCTCCATGTCGAACGCGGATCGAGGAGCTTGGAGTCCACCCCCGGAACTTCGACCGGGACCTCGAACCCGAAGATCGGATCCTCCCGGTATTCGACGTCATCGAGCTCCCCGTCCAGCGCCGCGCGGAGGAGCGCCCTCGTCGCGGCGATCGGCATCCGCTCACCCTCGCCGTAGGGGCCGCCCGTCCAGCCGGTGTTCACGAGCCAGACCGAGGAGCCGTGCTCGTCGAGCTTCTTGCCGAGCATCCGGGCGTACACCGTCGGCTGCTGGGGAAGGAAGGGCCCGCCGAAGGCGCACGAGAACGTGGGCTGCGGCTCCGTGACGCCCATCTCCGTCCCGGCGAGCTTCGCGGTGAACCCGGTGAGGAAGTAGAAGAGCGCCTGGTCGCGCGTCAGCCGCGCGATCGGGGGGAGGACGCCGAAGGCGTCGGCCGTGAGGAAGACGACCGCGCTCGGGTGCCCGCCCTGCTTCTCGGGCAGCGCGTTTGCGATCTGCTCGAGCTTGTAGGCGGCGCGCGTGTTCTCGGTCTTCGAAGCATCGTCCAGATCGAGCACGCCGCGCTCGTCGGCGATGACGTTCTCGAGCACCGTGCCGAAGGCATGAGTCGCCTTGTAGATCTCCGGCTCGGCTTCCTCCGAGAGGTGGATGACCTTCGCATAGCAGCCCCCCTCGAAGTTGAAGACGCCCGAGTCTCCCCATCCGTGCTCGTCGTCGCCGATCAGGCGCCGGACGGGGTCGGCGGAAAGGGTCGTCTTCCCCGTTCCGGAGAGCCCGAAGAAGATCGCAACGCGGCCCTCGTCGTCGACGTTCGCGGAGCAGTGCATCGGGAAGACGCCCTCGAGCGGAAGGCGGTCGTTCATCACCGTGAAGATGGACTTCTTGATCTCGCCTGCGTACTCGGTGCCTCCGATCAGCACCTCGCCGCGCGACGGATGGAGGACGACGAATGTCCCGCTCCTCGTGCCGTCCTCGGATGGGTCTGCCTCGACCTCGGGGGCGTGGAAGACGACCGCGTCGGGCTCGAAGTCGGCGAGGTCGGCCTCCTCGGGGTCGATGAAGAGCGTCTTGGCGAAAAGCGCATGCCAAGGCGAGCCGGACAGGACGCGCACACGCAGGCGATGCGCAGGGTCGGCGCCCGCGTAGGCGTTGACGACGTACAGGTCGCCCTCCTGGAGGTGCTCCACCACCTTCTCCCGGAGGCCGGAGAAATGCTCCTCTGTGATCGGCTGGTTGATGTCGCCCCATGCGATCCGATCCTCGGACTCCGGCTCCCGGACGAAGAACTTGTCCTTCGCCGAGCGGCCGGTGTGCTTGCCCGTGTCGACGACCAGTGGCCCGCCCTCGGCGAGGCGAGCGTCCCCGTCCGCGAGCGCGCGCGTGTAGAGGAGGGAGGTCGTCGGGTTCCAGTAGACCCTGCCTTCGGGCTCGAGCCCGTGTCCTTCGAGTCCGCTGGAAGCCGTGGTGATCGCCATGCTCGCCGTATCGTACGCGTCCTGCCGAAATCGAGGCTGGATGACCCCTGCAAATGGACTACATCCTCGAACGCACCCAGACGGTTCCGGTTTCCATCGAGAAGGCGTTCGCGTTCTTCTCGGAGGCCCGGAACCTGGAGCAGATCACGCCGCCCTGGCTTCATTTCGAGGTGCTTCGGGCCCCCGCCGAGCTCGGCTACGGCTCGCTGATCCACTACCGGCTCGAGCTCTTCCGGGTTCCTATCCACTGGCTGACTCGCATCTCGAGCTGGCAGCAGCCGCGGAGCTTCGGCGACGAGCAGCTCGTCGGGCCGTATCCGCTCTGGGAGCA
>DATAOL010000105.1:0-5069 GCA_036265755.1 Gaiellaceae bacterium
TCCGGCTTGAGGGCGTTCGCTTCCAGCGCCACACCGGCTTCGGCGAGGATCTGGTCGACGTCCTCCGGGGTCGCGGCGACGTCGTCCGGGTCGCCTTCGTAGAGCGTGTCCGTCGTCCCGAGGAGCAGCATGCCCTCCCAGGGCACGGCAAAGGAGACACGCACCGCGTCGTGTGGGATCGTCAGCGCCGCGGTCCAAGGCTGGTCGAGCCGGAGGACTGCGTGCGCTCCCTTGCTGAGCCGCACCGACGGGCCGGCGCCCGGATCCTCGAGCCGGCGCAGTCGGTCGACCCACGGGCCGGTCGCGTTCACGACGACGTGGGCGTCGATCGAAGCGGACTCTCCGGTCAAGGCGTCGCGCACCTCCGCGCCGACGACCCGCCCCCTCTCCGGTCGGAGGGCGGTGACCTCGGCGTAGTTGAGGACGGTTGCTCCCGCCTCGGCGGCCGCCCGGACGTTCGCGAGACAGAGCCGGCTGTCGTGCGTCCAGGCGTCCGCGTACAGGCCGCAGCCTTTCAGCCCCTCGAGACGTAGCGGGGCCACGCTGCGTCTCGAGCGCTCCGGGGGGACGAGGCCGCCGAGCCTCTCCCGGGCAAGCGTCGAGTAGAGCCAAAGGCCGGTCTGGATCGTGAAGGCCCGGTACGGCCCGTGCTCATAGACGGGGAAGAGGAACGGCAGCCGGCGCACCAGGTGGGGAGCGACGACGCGCATGAGGGCCCGCCGCTCCTTGTGGGCCTCCCGCACGAGGCTCACGTCCCCGAGCCGCAGGTAGCGAAGCCCGCCGTGAATGAGCTTCGAGGACGCGCTGGACGTCGCCGATCCGAAGTCGCCCTTGTCGACGAGTGCGACGGCGAGGCCGGCTCGAGCCGCCTCGCAGGCGATGCCCGCGCCGATGATTCCTCCGCCGACGACGAGCAGGTCGAACCGACGCTCGGCCAGTTCCGTGAGCGCGTCGCCGCGCCAGTCGAGCGTCACAGCGGGTTCGTCCACGCGCGCCGCCCGGCGGTGTCCTCGACCTCGAGCCGCCCGCCCCGCGATCCGGCCGGTCGCTTCAGGCGAACCTGGACGATGAGGCCGTCGCCGTCCTCGTCGAGCACTTCGCCGGCGTAGACGTAGGCGCCCTTGCCCGCGTTCACGCGCGCGCCCTTCGTCCGGCCGAGGACGAGGGTGACGCTCCGCGCGGGGCTGCAGCGCACGGTGATCTCGTCGCCGTCGACCTCGATGCTCTCGATCCCGGGCCCGTTCGAGCTGTAGAAGGCTCCCGCGTCGAGCGCCGCGAGGACGGCCGCTGGGCTTCGTTCCTCGCAGCGCGCCCAAACCCAGGCGTGGCCGCTGTCGCGTCCGGGGTGATGCGAGTCGTCGGTCGCGATCCCGAAGAGCCGGCTTCCGCTCTCGAGCGCTTCGTCCCAGTGCAGCTCGGCATACCCCCGTCCGACCTCGAGCTCGCAGCCCGCGTTGAACACCTCGAGGCCGGCGAGCCCCGAGCACGCCTCGAATTCGTCGGCGCGCAGCCCGCTCCAGTGCGTGTGCGCGATGAACGGGATGCCGCCGTGCGCGCGGATCCAGGCGACGGTCTCCTCCAGACCGGGAAAGTCCTTCGCGGGGGGCTCGGGATCGGACTGGACCCCCAGGGCGAGCACGTGCGCATAGGTGCGACCGTCGCGGCGCAGGGCGTCCAGCTCCGTGCCCGGAATGACGACGAGGCGGTCGGTTGACGGCTCTACCGTGCGGATCCAATGGTCGGTGATGACGAGGGCGTCGAAACCCGCCTCCTCATAGTGGCGAACGAGCTCGGCGGGGGCGAGCTCGCCATCCGAGTTCGTCGTGTGTGCGTGCAGCGCGCACTTCAACCAGGTTCCTTTCCGGTGAAAAGCCTGTGCACCCATCTTGAAGGGAGCGTAACTCCGTGAGACCATCGGGAACCCCATTCCACGCGAGGAGGCACACATGCAGGACCGCGAGATGGAAGAGCGCTTGGAGCGCGCTCTCGAGGAAGCGAAGCTCACCAGGCGCTCGCTCTTGCGACGCGGCGCCGTGTTCGGGGCGGGGCTCACGGCGTTGCCGGCGATCGCCGCCGCGTGCGGAGGGGAAAGCTCGAGCGGCACGACCGGCGGCGGTTCCGCAACTGTGGCCGTGCCGGCGTCGGGGTCGGACATCTCGATGGACGATCTCGTCGCGGCCGCAAAGAAGGAAGGGACGCTGAACACGATCGCGCTCCCGCCCGACTGGGCGAACTACGGCGAGATCATGGACACGTTCCAGTCGAAGTACGGCATCAAGATCAACAACGCGAACCCGAACGGCTCCTCGGCGGAGGAGAACCAGGCCGTTCAGTCGCTGAAGGGCCAGTCGCGGGCGCCGGACGTGCTCGACGTCGGGCCGTCGTTCGCGGCCGACGGCAAGAACAAGGGCCTCTATGCGAACTACAAGAACGCCAACTGGGACACGATCCCGGACAACCTGAAGGACTCGGAAGGCGCTTGGGTCGGCGACTACTGGGGAGCGGTCTCGCTCGGCGCAAACACGAAGGTCGCGCCGTTGCCCAAGAGCTTCGCCGACCTGAAGAAGCCCGACTACAAGGGCAGGGTGGCCATGAACGGCGATCCGCGTGAGTCGGGCTCGGCGTTCGCCGGCGTCTTTGCCGCCTCCGTCGCGAACGGCGGCTCGCTGGACGACATCCAGCCGGGCATCGACTTCTTCAAAGAGCTCAAGGACATGGGCAACTTCATCCTCGTCGATGCGACGCCGGCCACGGTCGCCAACGGCCAGACGCCCGTCACGATCGACTGGGACTACCTTCAGATCGCGTACGGGGACGAGTTCAAGTCGAACGTCACCTGGGAGGTGACGATCCCGACCGACGCAGCCGTGGCGAACAACTACTGCCAGGCGATCAACGCCGAGGCGCCGAACCCGTTCGCCGCCCGGCTCTGGCAGGAGTTCCTCTACTCCGACGAGGGCCAGCTCCTGTGGCTCAAGGGGTTCTCGCACCCCGTGCGCTTCCAGGATCTCTCCGACCGCGGCGTCATCCCGCAGGACCTCCTGGACAAGCTGCCGTCGGCAGACCTGTACGCGAACGTGCAGTTCCCGACGCCCGAGCAGAACGACAAGGCGACGCAGGCGCTCCAGAAGGGCTGGGGAGCGGTCGGGGGGTAACCACTGGCCACCCAGGCTGAATCGATCGACGTCGTCCGGCCGGCCGCTCCGCGGGTCGGCCGGAGGCGTCTCGGGCTCGCGTGGATCGGGATCGTCCCGTTCTTCTTCTGGGCCGTCGCCTTCCTGCTCATTCCCGCCGTGGCGCTGATGATCGGCGCGTTCCAGACCGACGACGGGACCTACACCACGAAGTTCGTCTCGGCGATCTTCCACGAGCCCTTCCGCTCGGCGTACGTCACGAGCATCAAGATCAGCCTCTACACCGCCGTGCTCGGCGGCCTGCTCGGCTTCCTGATCGCCTACGCGGCCATCTCACCGCGGGCGCCGCGCTTCATCCGGCCGACGATGTCGACCTTCTCGGGCGTGGCAGCCAACTTCGGCGGCGTGCCGCTCGCCTTCGCCTTCATCGCCACCCTTGGCACCGTCGGCGCGGTGACGCGCTGGCTCGACAAGATCGGCATCGACCTGTACGGGCACGGCTTCACGCTCTTCGGCTTCTGGGGGATCGTCGTCACGTACCTCTACTTCCAGATCCCGCTCATGATCCTCATCATCGCGCCGGCGATCGACGGCCTCCGCGAGGAATGGCGTGAAGCGGCCTCCAACCTCGGCGCGAGCTCGTGGCAGTACTGGCGCCGCGTCGGGCTCCCGATCCTCTTTCCCGCGATCCTCGGCGCCATGCTCCTTCTCTTCGGGAGCGCGTTCGCGGCGTATGCGACCGCCTACGCGCTCACCTCGGGCCACATCGAGCTGACGCCGCTCCAGATCGGCGAGCTCATCGGCGGCAACGTGCTCTCCGATCCCCACCAGGGCTACGCTCTCGCGCTCGGGATGGTGCTGGTCATCTCGGTGACGATGGCGCTCTACTTCATCCTCGACCGGCGCGCCTCCCGCTGGCGGAGGCGGACATCGTGAGGCGCATGCCGCGTTCCGGCTGGGTCTGGCTCGGCGTCGGCGCCGCCTACTTCTTCATCCCCCTCGCCGCGACGCTCGAGTTCAGCCTCAAGGAGGCATCGGGCTACGGGTTCTCGGCGTACCGGCAGATCTTCGACGACCCGCAGTTCCGCGACCTTCTCTGGCTCTCCTTCAAGCTCTCCGTGGCGACCATCGTCGTCAGCCTGCTCGTCCTCATCCCGGGCGTCTACACGGTCCACCTGAGCTACCCGCGCCTGCGGCCCCTCGTCGAGTTCCTGTCCGTGCTCCCCTTCGTGATCCCGCCGATCATCCTCATCATCGGCCTGCTGGACTTCTACAGCGTCGAGCGCGCGCCCGTCTGGTTCGTGGAGTCGACCCGCTTTCTCGTCCCCGGTTATGTCGTCCTCTCGTTCCCCTTCATGTTTCGGGCCCTGGACGTCTCGTTCCGCTCAATCGACGTCCAGACCCTGACCGAGGCGGCACACAGCCTCGGCGCGGGCTGGACGAGGACGCTCGTGCGCGTCATCCTGCCCAACATCGCCGCCGGCGCGCTGGCCGGTTCCTTCCTCACGTTCGCCCTGGTCATGGGCGAGTTCACCATGGCGCACATCGCCCTCTTCAACACGTTCCCGACCTATATCAATTACGTGGGGCAGACACAGGCCAACCCGGCGGCGGCGCTCACGATCATCAGCTTCGGCCTGACGTGGCTCGCGCTCCTCGGGATCCTCTTCGTCGGACGGAGGCCCGGTCGTGGCGCGGTGCAGGTAGGAGGTGCTCGCTAGTGGCGTATCTGGAGCTGCAGAAGCTCCACAAGGAGTTCGGCGACTTCACGGCGATCCAGGAGATCGACGTGGCCCTCGAGGCGGGCGAGTTCCTCTCCTTCCTGGGACCCTCGGGATGCGGAAAGACGACCGCGCTCCGCATCGTCGCGGGATTCGAGAGGCCGACCGCCGGGCGGGTGATCGTCGATGGGAACGACGTCACGAACGTCCCGGC
>DATAOL010000106.1:0-13663 GCA_036265755.1 Gaiellaceae bacterium
CTCGTCCTTGGCCTCGTCGGCCTTGTCCTTGGCCTCGCCCCACTTCTGCTGGGCCTGGCCCTGCTTCTCGCGCATCTCGTCGTCGGTGAGCTTGCCTTCCTGCTCCTTCAGCTCGCCTTCGATCCTGTCGGTCTCGCCAGCCATCTACGACCCCTTTCGTTGAAGTGAGTCTTATTTCCCCTGCAAATCGGGCTCCAAAACCGGAGTGGCACGCCGGCGAAGCCCGCGTCCGGGCTCGAGGGCCGTTCCGCTCTTGCGCAGGATCAGCGCGACGGAGCCGAGAATCACGGCACCCGCGAGCGCCATCTGCAGCGTCACCTCCTCGCCGAGGAAGACCGCGCCGAGGGTGACGGCGATCACGGGGTTCACGTAGGCGTAGGTGCCGACGAGCGAGGTGGGCGCGTTGCGCAACAGCCAGACGTAGGCCGTGAAGCCGACCAGAGAGCCGACCACGACGAGGTAGGCGATCGCGCCAAAGGCGTCGGCGCTCGGCTGGACGTCGCCGAGCTCGCCGCGCGCTGCACCGGCGACGAGGAGGAGAACACCGCCGCAGAGAGCGGCGAGCCCGGCGGAGACGAGCGGCCGCTGAGGAAGCGGCGCGCCCCGTGAGTACAGGGAGCCGGCGGCCCACGCGAGCGCCGAGAGGACGCAGACGGCGGCGCCGACCCGGTCGAAGTCGCCGGCGCCGAAGGGATCGAAGAGGAAGGCGAGCCCGATGAAGCCCGCGGCGAGGCCGAGTGTGGCGCTCGGATGCAGCCGCTTGCCGAAGAAGACCCGGTCGAGCAGCGCGAGCCAGAGCGGAATGCTGCCGATGAGAAGCGATGCGAGCCCGGATGGAATCGTCTGCTGCGCCCAGGCGAGCCCTCCGTGCCCGAGCAGGAAGAGCGCGCCGCCGAAGACGAAGCCGGCCCGGATCTGCGGCCAGCGGATCCGATCGCCGCCCCGCTCGCCGCGCGGAAGCGCCCACGCGAGGAGAAGCGCTCCGGCCGCCACGTGCCGGATACCCATCGCGAGGAAGGGAGGCACGTCGCGAATCGCGACCGTGATCGCCAGGAAGGTCGATCCCCAGACGACGTAGATGGTCGCCAGAGCGAGCCAGACCCTGGGCCCGTAGCGCGCCGCCATTCCCCGAGCATGCCCACGGCTCGAGCCCGGCTCCATTCGGATTCCCGGCCGAATCGATCACGTCTTCTAATCGAGCTCGAAGCGCAGGCTAGGGTATGTCCATGCTCGCAGACACCCTGCACCGGCCGCTACGCGACCTGCGGATATCGATCACCGACCGTTGCAATTTCCGCTGCGTCTACTGCATGCCGAAGGAGGTCTACGGGCGGGACTACGAGTTCCTGCCCCGTGCTGAGCTCCTCACCTTCGAGGAGATCGCCCGCCTCGCGCGCATCTTCGCCGGGCTTGGGGTGGAGAAGGTCCGGCTCACGGGTGGCGAGCCGCTCATCCGCCGCGAAGTCGAACGGCTCGTCGAGCTCCTGGCGGGAGTCCCTGGCCTCGACCTCACACTCACCACGAACGGCGCCGTTCTCGCGCAGAAGGCCGACGCCCTCGCGGAGGCCGGCCTCGGCCGCATCACCGTCAGCCTCGACTCCCTCGAGGACGACGTCTTTCGCGCGATGAACGACGTCGACTTTCCGGTCGCACGCGTCCTCGAAGGGATCGACGCGGCCGCGGCCGCCGGGCTCCCGGTCAAGGTGAACGCGGTCGTCAAGCGCGGGCTGAACGAGGACAGTGTGCTCGCCATGGCGCGACATTTCCGCGGCTCCGGGCACGTGCTGCGCTTCATCGAGTACATGGATGTGGGGCACACGAACGGCTGGCGGCTCGACGACGTTGTTCCCGCTGCCGAGATCGTCGCGACGATCGACTCCGAGCTCCCGCTCGAGCCTCTGCCGCCTCGATACCCGGGCGAGGTCGCCGAACGGTTCCGCTATCGGGACGGCGCCGGCGAGATCGGGGTCATCGCCTCGGTCACCCGGCCGTTCTGCGGCGCGTGCACGCGGGCGCGGCTGTCCGCCGATGGGTCGCTCTACACTTGCCTCTTCGCGACGACGGGCCACGACCTCAGGGCGCTTGTCCGTGCAGGCGGTGACGACGCCGAGATCGCTGCCGCCATCGGGGACATCTGGCGCGTGCGCGGCGACCGCTACTCCGAGATCCGCTCTGCCGCGACGCGAGACCTGCCGAAGGTCGAGATGTCGTATATCGGCGGCTAGGGGTTACGCTCGCCCCTTGCGTAGCCCGAAGCTCGAACGCGCGAAGCAGGCCTACACCGACGAGGCGCGCCGTCTTGCCGCCCAGTCGATGGCACAGCTCGAGGACGCGAAGGTCACTCCCGACGCGCTCACGATCTCCGGCGTCGCGCTTTGCATCGCGGGGTCGGTGGCCGTCTGGTTCGAGTATGCAGGGTGGGGCTTCTACTGGCTGGGCGCCGTTCTCTTCGTGATCGGGTCGATTCTGGACATCCTCGACGGGGCGCTCGCGCGGAGCAGGGGCATCGGCAGCCCCTTCGGCGCGTTTCTCGACTCCACGGTCGACCGCGTCGGCGAAGGCTTCATGATCGGGTCGATCGGCCTCGTGCTCATGCGCCACGAACGCATGTGGAGTGTCGCGCTCGCGTTCGCGGCGATCGCGGGCTCCTTCCTCGTCAGCTATGCGCGGGCCCGCGCCGAGGCTCTCGGGCTCAAGGGCGCGGTCGGGCTCGGCAGCCGCGCGGAGCGCGTGGTCGTCATCACGGCCGGCCTCGTGCTTGCGCCGCTCAGCGACCTCGTCCTTCCGATCACGATGGCGCTCCTCGCCACGACGGCGTGGATCACGGTCGTTCAGCGAATCCTCTTCGTCCGCAAGCAGCTGCGCGCCCTCTGATAGCACATTTGTGCTATCACTCTGTGTGATGGCACGGGAACGCAAGGACGTCCTTGTTCGCATGCCCGCGGATCTCAAGCGCGACCTTGCAGAAGAGGTCGAGGCGACCGAGGGCAATCTCAACGATCTCGCGGTCGGGATTCTCGCCTCCCGCTTTGCCGTCCCCTTCGAGAGCTCCGGCCGCAAGAGCGGCCGTGCGAGCGGGAGGGGCGACGTCCTGCTGCGCATGCCGCTCGAGCTGAAAGAGAAGCTCTCCCGACGCGCGCGCGAACGCAAGCGGACTCTGAACCAGCTCATCGTCGAGACCCTTTCCGACGGTCTCGGCCACCACGGAAAGGAAACGATGGCTTCCAGCAACGGCTCCAAGAACGGCCGCGCCCGGGGGAACGGCAAAGTGCGTGTGGCGATCATCGGCGTGGGCAACTGCGCCAACTCGCTCCTGCAGGGGGTCGAGTACTACAAGGACGCGGACCCGGAGCAGTTCGTCCCGGGCCTCATGCACGTCGACCTCGGGGGCTACCACGTCCGCGACGTCGAGTTCACCGCCGCGTTCGACGTCACGACCGACAAGGTCGGCAAGGACCTCGCGGAGGCGATCTGGGCGCATCCCAACGACACGTACAAGTTCGCCGACGTATCGAAGACCGGGATCAAAGTCTCCCGTGGGATGACGCACGACGGCATCGGCAAGTACCTCTCCGAGGTGGTCGAGAAGGCTCCGGGCGAGACCGACGACGTCGTCGGCATCCTCAAGGAGACCGGCACGGACGTCGTCGTGAACTACCTCCCGGTCGGATCAGAAGAGGCGACGAAGTGGTACACGGAGCAGATCCTCTCGGCCGGCTGCGCGATGGTGAACTGCATGCCCGTCTTCATCGCCCGCGAGGCCTACTGGCAGCGGCGATTCGAGCAGGCCGGCGTGCCCATCATCGGCGACGACATCAAGTCGCAGGTCGGCGCGACGATCACGCACCGTGTCCTGACGAGCCTCTTCCGTGAGCGCGGCGTGCATCTCGACAAGACGATGCAGCTGAACGTCGGGGGCAACTCCGACTTCCTCAACATGCTCGAGCGCGAGCGCCTCGAGTCGAAGAAGATCTCGAAGACGAACGCCGTCACGTCGATGCTCGACTACGACCTCGGCGCCAAGAATGTCCATGTCGGCCCGTCCGACTACGTCCCCTGGCTGACCGACCGGAAGTGGGCCTACATCCGCATGGAGGGCTCTGCCTTCGGAGACGTGCCGCTCAACCTGGAGCTCAAGCTCGAGGTGTGGGACTCGCCCAACTCCGCCGGAATCGTCATCGATGCCGTGCGGCTCGCGAAGCTCGCCATGAACAACGGCGTCTCCGGCGCGCTCGAGGGGCCGAGCTCCTACCTCATGAAGTCGCCCCCGAACCAGATTCAGGACGACGAGGCCTACGACCTCGTCGAGCAGTTCATCAAGAAGAACGCGCTGACGACCGCGAAGGCCGCGGCCACCGCGTAGCGTCTAGGGCAAGGAAGGGCCGGCGCGCTGCCGGCCCTTCCGGCCTCTCGTGCAGGCGAGGACACTAGACTCAGGGCGTGGGCCTTCGGATCTGCATGGTCACGCCCTTCGCGTGGTCGCAGCCGCATCCGGTCAACGAGCACGTCGACGCTGCCGCGCGGGGGCTTCGGGAACGGGGGCACGAGGTCGTCGTCCTCGCGCCGTCCAATCGCGCCGTCGACCTCGCAGCGGGGCGCCGCGCGCTGCGCCGCCTCGGGGCCGGCGGCCAGCCACTCGCCGGGGTCGTCGCGCTCGGCCCGGCCATTCCGGTCTCGCGGAAGAGCCGGCTCGGCGTTCCCCTCGGGGTGCGGGCGAACCTCGAGCTCGCGCTCCGGGGGGACTCCTTCGACGTCGTCCACGCCCACGAGCCCGGCCTGCCCAGCCTCTCGTACCTCGCTCTCCGCGATACACACGGGCTCTCGGTCGCCACCTTCCACTCGCCGGAGCGCCTGGGCTACCCGCCCGGCAAGAAGCAGCGAGAACGGCTCTTGAGCCGGATCGACGCGCTCACCGCAGTCGGCGAGGAAACGCTCGCCGCAGCAGCGACGCGCTTCCCGGGCGACTACCGTGCCTTGCCGTACGGGATCGACCTAAGGCTCTTCTCTGCCGGCTCGGCGACCAAGCGCTTCCTCTTCGAATGGCGCACCGAGGAGCTGAACAGGGCGCGCGCGGCGCTTCGCGCGCTTCGCGACCTGCCTGGCTGGGAGCTCGTCTTCGTCAGGACGAGCGCGCTCTCGGGCCGTCCCTATGTGCCGCGCGCGCTGCGCGACCGCGTCTCCGTCCGCACCGCCCTCGACGAGGGAGGCCGGGCGCGGCTCCTCGCGGGCGCCGCCGCACTCGTCCCCGCCAAGCGGGGCCTCGCGCGCTTCCTCGCCGAGGCCGCCGCTGCCGCCGTCCCCGTCGTCGATCCGACCGGTGTCGCGGAGCAGCCGGAGCTCGTCGCGGCCGCCCTCGGCCGTATCGCGGACGACCCGGCCTGGCGGAAGTCCCTCGCAGCCAGTGCGCACGAGCGTGCGGCAGGGCAAAGCGTGACGGCGCTGGGAGACGAGCTGGAGGGCGTCTACCAGTCGGTGTTGGGCCGCAGGCGTGCAGTTCTCCACCCGCCGAAGGAGCCGCTCGCAGACCGGCCGTTCATCCTCGCCGACCTGCACATGCACACGGATCACTCCCACGACTGCTCGGTTCCGGTGCCCGAGCTCCTCGACTACGCCGAGGCGCAAGGGCTGGGCGCGATCGCCATCACCGACCACAACGTCTTCAGAGGCGCCCAGGCGGGGGCCGAGCTCGCGCGCGGGCGGAAGCTCATGGTCATCCCGGGCGAGGAGATCAAGACCGAGGCGGGCGAGGTGATCGGGCTCTTTCTGCAGGAGGAGATCCCGCGCGGCCTTCCGATGACCGAGACGATCGCCGCGATCCGCGAACAGGGCGGCGTCGTCTACCTCCCGCACCCCTTCGACAGGCTGCACACGATCCCAGACGCGCCCACGTTGCACCGTCACCTGTCCGAGATCGACGTCTTCGAGGTCTACAACGCGCGCCTACTCTTCGAGGGCTTCAACGACGAGGCGCTCCGCTTCGCGCGCAAGTACAACCTGACCAGGGGCGCGGGCTCGGACGCGCACGTGCTGCAGGGCGTCGGCACGGGTCTCGTCCGCATGCGCGCCTTCGAGACTCCCGCCGAGTTCCTCATCAGTCTTCGCTCCGCCGAGATCATCAGGCGTCCGAAGTCGCTGGTCTACCTCCAGGGCCTCAAGTGGGTGGCGCAGTCGCGGGCGCGCCGCTCGAAGGCCGCCGTGTAGGAAGAGGGGCGCCCCGCCCCGAACTACCCTTCGAGCCCCCTTGCCCGTGCCCACGGACGACATCTCCCAGCGCTACCTCGACAAGGCGATCGCCGAGATCAACGAGCTCGGCCGCGAGATCGCGCAGGCCGCCGGCGCCGACCGGGCACCGGTCCTCGGCTCGGGTCACCCGCAGGCCGACCTCTTCCTTCTCAAGTACGGGCCCCAGACTGCCGAGCAGCATGAGGGCGTCGCCTTTTTCGGTCGAGCAGGGCAAGCGGTGCTCAAGTCCCTCCAGCGACTCCATGTCGACCCAACCGCCATCTACGGCACGAACTGCCTCAAGTTCTCGGGGGCGGACGAGCAGCAGGCCCGCGAGTGGCTCGCGCGCGAGATCCACATCGTCCAGCCCAAGCTCATCGTGGCCATGGGGCAAGATGCTCTTTCGTGTCTGAACGCAGTCCGCTTCCCGCTGGCGACGGAGATCGCGAGCGAGCCGGGGTCGATCCAGAAGTTCACAGCGACGATCGACGCCCTGGTGACGCCGGACCTCGACGCTTCCTTGGACGAGGCTCCGGCGAAGAAGAAGTTCTGGGAGGCTTTCAAGGCAGTCGGTCCCTGGTGGTCCGAGCTGCCGCCGTACTAGCGGTTCTCGCGGTTCTCGCCTGGTACTACGGAGTCTCCGAGAACCTGCCGGAGATGGGCGTCTGGGGAGACGTGGTCTTCCTGTCGTTCGGCCTCATCCCCCTGGCCTTTTCGCTCGTCCTCTTGGCGCTCCCCCTGCGCCGCTACGACATGACCTGGCTCGGCTGGGCGGCCCTGTCGCTCATCGCTTTGAGCGCGATCCTGGAGTGGTTTGATCTCGATATCGCAGCGAACTTCGTGAAGATCGCAGCGGTCGTCGCCGTCGCCTGGTGGTTCCTCTCCTTCTTCGAGACGCTCTCGTGGGTGCTGCTGATTGCCGTCCTGATCATTCCGGTGGACATCTTTTCGGTCGCGCGCGGGCCCACGAAGGAGATCGTCGAAAACCAACCGCAGGTCTTCAACGCACTCTCGATCGCCTTTCCGATCCCCGGCGAGCACAACTCCGCCCAGCTCGGCCTGCCCGACGTCCTCTTCTTCTCCCTCTTCCTCGCCGCGGCGGACCGCTTCGGGCTCCGCGTGCGCCTGACCTGGCTTCTGATGGCGCTCTCGTTCGGGGCGACGCTCGCGCTGGCCGTCGGCTTCGACATCTCCGGCCTCCCCGCTCTGCCGCTCCTCTCCGTCGCTTTCGTCCTCGCGAACGCCGACCGTTTCTGGAGCGACTACGAGGCGTGGCGCTCGGCCAGAGCCTCGAAGTGAGCGGTGACCTCCTCCGCCCCCGGCGGATGGAGAAGCGTCTCCTCCGCGAACTCGTCGGCGCCCGGTAGGCCGGTCTGCCGCACGAGGCGGGCCGCGCGCTCGACGTCGTACGGTGTGCGGCGTAGCTCGACGGTCGGACCGAGGAGGGCCCAGGCCGCGACGCCTGGCTCGCCCTCGTAAGCCATGCCCACGCTGCCCGCGTTGACGAGGCGCCGGTCGCCGACGAGCCGGTCGAACTGCGCGTGCGTGTGCCCGCACACGATGAGGTTCTCCTGCACGCCGTCCAGGATCGGATCGAGCCGCTTCGGCGGCGTGATCGCGGTCAGGATCTCCTCGTCGCTCCGCGGAGACCCGTGGCAGAAGAGGACGGGGCCGAGCCCGTCCACCTCGAGCTCGAGCGGGTGCGGCAGGCTGCGAAGGAAAGCACGCTCCTCGTCGTCGAGCTGCTCGTGCACCCAGCGGGCGCGTTGCGTCCAGAGCTCGTCGCCCGTCTCCGGGGGAGCGACGACCTCGCGGTCGCAGTTTCCGCGGATGAAGATCGCGTCGCGCTCCCGCAGCAACGAAAGCGTCTCCTTCGGCATCGGGCCGAGCACCGCATCGCCTCCGACGAGGATCGCGTCGGCATCGGTCTCGGCCAGCACGGCCTCGAGCGCCGGCAGATTCCCGTGAACGTCGTAGAGGGCCGCGACTCTCACTGAGTGCCGCGCGTGAACAGGGCGACGGACTCGACGTGCGGCGTGTGCGGGAACATATCCACCGGGCGCACGCGCTCGAGGGTGTAGCCGAACTCCGAAACGAGCTCTTTCGCATTCCCCGCGAGCGTCGTCGGGTTGCAGGAGACGTACACGAGCCGCGGCGCCTCGAGCGCTGCGACGCGCGCGAGCGCCTTGCCGGTGAGCCCGGCCCGCGGCGGATCGACGACCACGACGTCCGGATCTCCGGCGCGTTCGCGCAGCTCCTCGACGTCCGCGCCCACCTCGCCCGCAAAGAAGGCAGCGTTGGCAAGCCCGTTCAGCTCCGCGTTTTCCACCGCGCAGGCGACGGACTCCTCCGAACCCTCGATGCCCCACACCGTCAGCGCCTCGCGCGCCAGCGAGAGGCCGATCGTGCCGGTGCCGCAGTAGAGGTCGTAGACGGTTTCCTCTCCAGTCAGGCTCGCGTAGTCCATGACGAGCGAGTAGAGCTTCTCGCACATCGCGGTGTTCGTCTGCAGAAACGCGTTGGGGCGCACGCGGAAGCGCAGGCCGAGAATCTCTTCCTCGATTGCCTCGTCCCCCCAGAGCAGGCGCGAGGGCACGTTGGTCACCTCAGCCGGGGTGTCGTTCACGGCCCAGTGGATCGAGCGAACCTCGGGGATCGGCCGCAGGGCGGAGACGAAGCTCTCCTCGTCCAGCTCGCCGGGGGCGGTCACGAGCACGACGAGCGCCTGTCCGGTGTTGCGGCCCTCGCGGACGACGAGGTGCCGGAGGTAGCCCTCCTGAGCCTCCTGGTCGTAGGCGTGTAGGCCCGACTCGTTCGCCCACGTCTTGACGGCTTCGCGAATCCCGTTGCCGAGGTCGGTCGTGAGCCAGCACCGTCGGATGTCGAGCACCTCGTCCCAGCGGCCGGCCCGGTGGAAGCCGAGCGCCACGTGCCCGTCCTCTGCGGCGGTGAAGGAGTACTCGAGCTTGTTGCGGTAGTGGAAGACCGACTCGGCCGGCACGATCGGCTCGAACTCGAAGCCCTCCTGGCGGCCGATGCGCTGAAGCGCGTCGGCGACCTGGGCCTCCTTCGCAGCCGTCTGCGCTTCGTAGGCGAGGTCCTGGAAGCGGCACCCCCCGCATGCGGGGTAGTGCTGGCACGGCGCGTCCACTCGGGGTGCTCCGGCCTCGACGACCTCTAACGCAGTCGCCTCGGCATGGTTCCGTTTCACCTTCGTCACCTTGGCGTGCACGGTGTCTCCGGGCAGGCCGCGGCGCACGAAGACGACGAAGCCGTTCAGCCGCGCGACGCCGTTCCCACCGTAGGCGAGCGAGTCGATCCTGAGGTCGAGCTCCTGGTCCTTCCTGAGCGGGGCGGCCATCCGCCCACCCTAGCGAGAGCCTTAGTGGAGGGTCGTGACGTAGACCTTGCGTTTCCGCGGGCCGTCGAACTCGCAGAAGAAGATGCCCTGGTAGGTGCCGAGCGCGAGCTCCCCGTCGGAGAGCGGGACCATGATCTGCGGGCCGACGATCGTGGAGCGCGCATGCGAAGGGGCATTGGGCCCGTCGGCGTCGTCGTGCCGCCAGTCCCAATCCTCGGCGACGACACGGCCGAACGCGCGCTCGAGGTCGTCCACGAGTTCCGGGTCGATGTTCTCGTTGATCGTCACCGCGGCGGTCGTATGCGGCACGTAGACGAGGGCGGCCGACCCGTCACCGCCGTTCCTGACGGCTTCGCGCACCTGCTCTGTGATGTTGACGAGCTCGGTCTTCCGCTCGGTCTCGACCTCGAACTCCCGCACGGCGGTTATCCTACGGGACGCATGGCGACGGCCCCGGCGGCACAGCTCGAGGCGTACCGGGACGAAGCCGACCGGTTCATCGCGGCGCTCGACGAGGAGTACTACCTCCATTTCGCGGGGCTGAAGGACGAGTTCGAGCTCTCCCCGATCTACGAGCGCTTCTCCGATCTCACCACGTTGGACGCCTGCCGGCGGCTCGCTGCATCCGCGGAGATCGAAGGGCGCGGTGCAAGGGAGCTCTGGCGCTTCGGGTGCGAGGGCTATGTCGGCGACCTGACGCGCGCCGATGCCGAGGAGATCGCGGGGCTCGAGGCGTCGCTCACTGCGACGGTGGACGGGAAGGAGATCGGCTTCCGGCTTCTCCGTCCCTCGATCGCGAACGAGCCCGAGCGCTCCCGTCGCGAGTCCCTCGACCGCGCGCGGATCGCACTCACCGAGGAGCATCTGAACCCGCGCTACCTGCACATGGCGCAGACGAGGCGCGAGGCCACAGTCGAGCTCGGGGCGCCCACCTACCTGGAGCTCTACAAGCGCTTCGGCTTTCCGCTCGAGGAGCTCAGCGCGCAGTGCGAGCGGTTCCTGACGGACACGGAGGATCTCTACGTCCGCTCCCTCGACGCCCTGTTTCGCCGTCGGGTCGGCATCCCACTCGAGGAAGCGAAGCGCTGGGACGTCCCCCGACTCTTCCGCGCGAGCGAGTGGGACTCGGGCTTCCCCGCGGAGCGAATGTTGCCCGCGCTCGAAGGCACGCTTTCCGGACTCGGCATCGAGCTCCGGTCACAGGAGAACGTCCATCTCGACATCGAGTCCCGGCCGACGAAGTCGCCGCGCGCCTTCTGCGCCCCGATCGAGGTGCCCGGGCGCGTCATGCTCGTCATCCAGCCGATCGGCGGGCCCGACGACTGGCACGCGCTCTTCCACGAGGCCGGCCATACCGAGCACTACGCGCACACGTCGGCGGACCTCGCCGTCGAGGCGCGGCGACTCGGCGACAACGCGGTCACCGAGGGCTGGGCGATGCTGCTCGAGCTCCTCGTCAACGAGCCGGCCTGGCTCGAGCGCCGCCTCGACTTCGCGCGCCCCGGCGACTTCGCCGCCGAGGCCTCCGCCGGGCAGCTCTACTTCGTGCGCCGCTACGCCGCCAAGTTCCTCTACGAGCTCGAGCTGCACGCAGACGCCGAGCTCGAGTCGATGCGCGGCCGCTACGTGGAGCGCATGAACGACGCGCTCAAGATCGAGGTTTCCGACGTCGACTTCCTCGCAGACGTCGACGCAGGCTTCTACTCGTCGAGCTATCTCCGTGCGTGGGCCTTCGAGGCATTGCTGCGAGGTTTTCTCCGGGAGGAATTCGGTCGTGCCTGGTTCACCCGGACCGATGCCGGCTCGCTGCTCCGGGAGCTCTGGACGGAGGGACAGAAGCCGACGGCGGACGAGCTGCTCGCCGAGGTCACGGGCGCCGGGCTGGAGCTCGGCGCGGTGGCGGACCGAATCGGCGAGATGGTTCGAGCCTGAGCAGTGTCCGATCGGGCTGAATAGGGTTCCGGGCGTGGCGCAGCGAAGAGTCCTGATCGCGGGTGCGGCCGGCCGCGACTTCCACAACTTCAACGTCGCTTTCCGCGGCCGAGCCGACTTCAAAGTCGTCGCGTTCACCGCCACGCAGATCCCTGATATCCAGGGTCGCGTCTATCCGGCGGAGCTCGCCGGCGACGGGTACCCCGACGGGATCCCGATCCTCGCCGAGGAGGAGCTCGCCGAGATCATCCGCCGTGACGAGGTGGACGACGTCGTCTTCGCCTACTCGGACGTGACCCACGAGCACGTCATGCACATCGGGTCGATGGCGATGGCCGCGGGCGCCGACTTCCGCCTCATGGGCCCCCGCTCGACGGAGCTTCGTTCTTCGAAGCCGGTCGTCGCGATCTGCGCCGTGCGGACGGGATCCGGCAAGAGTCAGACCACGCGGCACGTCGCATCCGTCCTTCGCGGGGCCGGCAAGCGCGTCGCGGTGCTCCGGCACCCGATGCCGTACGGCGACCTCACCAAGCAGGCCGTGCAGCGCTTCGAGCGCTACGAGGACCTCGACGCGGCGGATGCGACCATCGAGGAGCGCGAGGAGTACGAGCCCCATCTCGCAGAAGGCAACATCGTCTTCGCGGGAATCGACTACGGCGCGATCCTCGAGCGCGCCGAGCAGGAAGCGGACGTCGTCGTGTGGGACGGAGGCAACAACGACACGCCGTTCATCCGGCCCAATCTGCATCTCGTCGTCGTCGATCCGCACCGCCCAGGCCACGAGCTTCGCTATCACCCGGGTGAGACCAACCTGCGCATGGCGGACGCCTGCGTCGTGAACAAGATCGACACGGCCCCGGAGGAAGGTGTCGAGGCGGTGCTGAAGTCGATCCGCGAGGTCAATCCCGACGCGGAGATCGTGCGCGCGGCGTCGCCGTTCGAGGTCGAACAGGACACGCATGAGATCGCCGGCAAGCGCGTCCTCGCGATCGAGGACGGTCCCACGCTCACCCACGGCGAGATGGCCTACGGCGCGGCCGTTCTCGCTGCAAAGGCAGGCGGCGCCTCGGAGCTCGTCGACCCGCGCCCCTTCGCGGTCGGTTCGATCAAGGAGACCTTCGCCAAGTACCCCCACGTGACCCAACTCCTCCCCGCCATGGGTTACGGGCGCAAGCAGATGGAGGAGCTCCGCGAGACGATCGCGCGCTCCGACGCCGAGCTCGTCCTCATCGGGACGCCCATCGACCTGCGGCGGGTGATCGAGCTCGACAAGCCGGCGCTTCGCGTCACGTACCGCCTGCAGGAGATCGGCGAGCCCACGATCGCCCAGCTCCTCGCCGAGCGCGACATCGTCGAGAGCGCATAGCGCGCGACAAGGAGCTGCGGGCCGTGCGGGCGAATAAGCACGCGCTATGGCCGGTCTGACCGTCGTCGCCCTCGGTGGGAACGCGCTCCTGGCGCCCGGCGAGCGCGGGACGGCCGCAGAGCAGCGCGCGAACCTGGCCACGACCTTCGAGGCCGCCGGCGAGATCTTCCGCACCGGGCCCGTCGTCGTCACCCACGGGAACGGCCCGCAGGTCGGCAACGAGCTGCTGCGCCAGGAGCTGGCGAGCGCCGAGGCCCCGGCGCTACCGCTCTACGTCGCCGTCGCTCACACACAGGCCGAGATAGGCGCGCTCGCGGCCGCCGAGCTCGAGCCGGCCACGGGCCGACGCGTCGCTGTCATCCTCACCCGCGTGGTCGTCGCCGAGGACGATCCCGCGTTCGCCAATCCGACGAAGCCCGTCGGCCCCTTTTACGACTCCGAGCGGGCCCAGGCGCTGGAGAGCGAGCGCGGCTGGGCGGTGAAGGAGGACGCCAACCGCGGCTGGAGGCGGGTCGTCCCCTCCCCACGCCCGCTCGAGGTCGTCGAGCTCGATTCCATACGGACGCTGCTCGAGAGCGGCGCCCTCGTCGTCGGGGTCGGTGGCGGCGGGATCCCGGTCGTCGAGCGCAACGGCCGCTACGACGGCGTCGACGCTGTCATCGACAAGGATCACGCGTCGGCGCTCCTCGCGATCGGGCTCGGCGCCGAGCGGCTCGTCATTCTCACGCAGGTCCCGACGGTCTACGCCGGCTTCGGGACCGACGAGCAGGAGGCTCTCGAGG
>DATAOL010000107.1:0-8541 GCA_036265755.1 Gaiellaceae bacterium
ACGAAGCGGCCGACGCGCTCCTTCAGCTCGGCGATGTCGGGGGGAAGCTCGGGCACGACCATGGTCGGGGATCTTGACGTGTCGAGGGGGTCGGGGTAAACCGGGGTCGGTGACCATCGTTCGAATCGGCTGTGCCCAGCTGACCCCCAGGGTGGGCGACCTCGAGTGGAAACCGCTACTCCGCCAAAAAGGGCATCCGGAACCTGGCAGTAGAGCGCGAGAGCCAGATCGTCGTCCTCCCGGAGCTCATGTCGTCCGGATACGTCTTCGATTCGGTGGGGGAGGCAAGGGCGTGCAGTGAGCCCGCTGACGGGCCGACGGTCTCTCAGTGGGCTGAGGATTCTGCCGACTACGGAAGCGTGATCGTCGGAGGCTTTGCCGAGCTCGGCGAAGACGGCGCGCTGTACAACTCGGCAGCGGTGGTGGGTCCCGACGGACTGGTGGCCGTCTATCGCAAGACGCATCTCTGGGACCGCGAGAAGCTCTGGTTCAATGCCGGCTCGGAGCCGCCTCCCCTGGTGGAAACGCCCTTCGGGCGGATTGGCCTGGCCGTTTGCTATGACCTGTACTTTCCGGAGCTCACGCGCGGGCTCGCGCTCGCCGGGGCCGACGTGATCATCGTTCCGGCAAACCTGCCCCTTTTCCCGCGGCCCAAGGGTGAGCGGCCGGTGGAGATCGCGCTGGCGCAGGCCACGGCCCACATGAACAAGGTGTGGGTGGCGGTCTCTATCGCTCGAATCGCGAGCGCGGGCGTGGCGTCGGGTGGACCGGTGCGAGCTTCATCGTCGACCCCGACGGGTGGCTCGCCGCCGGGCCGATAGAAGGCTACGGCGCGGGGATCCTCGACGCAAACTGCGACTACGGCCGAGCGCGGAACATGGCGTGGGGCGAGCGTAACGACGTGCGCGCCGACCTGCGGCCGGAGCTCTACCCGGCCGCGCGGCCCGCGAGCGACCCTTCGAGTATGGCCTCCTCGAGCGAGCGCGGCGAGAGCCGGTCGCCCACCTCGACCGCTCCCTGAAGTACGACGTCGCGAACCGGCACTCGACCGAGCGCGAGGACGAGCGCGTCGGCCTCGAGGCCGGCCTCGAGCTCGGGAGCGAAGATGTTCGTGAAGATCGCGCGCCCGCCGTCCCACGCGGCCAGCTCGAGATGGTGCCAGACCTCGATCCCCGCCCGGTAGAGGCGCGCGGCATAGAGGTTCCGCTGGTACTGGTGCAAGGCCTCGCCGAAGGCGGCTGACCCGATCGTGAGGGCGACCTGGTACCCGCTCGCGGCCAGGACCTCGGCGGCATCGAGCCCGGAGGCGTCGCCGCCCCAATCCGCGACGACCACCCTCCCGCCTTCGGGACGGGCACCGCGCAACACGTCCCATGCACTGGAGAAGCCGTCCGCGAGTGGAAGCTCAGGGACGAAAGGCCGCGCGCCGGTGGCGAGGACGACGGCATCGGCGTCGGGGGGCTCCTCCACGTGCTCCCCGAGGCGCACGTCGACGCCTTCGAGCAGGCGCTCGTAGTTGCGTAGGAGAGACGCTGCGAGCTCGGCGTGGCCGGGAGCAGCTCCGGCGAGCTCGACCTGTCCGCCGAGGCGGATTCTCGACTCGTAGAGGACCACTTCATGGCCCGCCGCATGCGCCGCCGCTGCGGCGCTCATCCCCGCCGGCCCTCCTCCGATGACCGCCACGCGCTGCGGTCTGGCGGCGCGAGTCGCGCTCCAGGTCAATTCCCGCCCCGTGCGCGGGTTCTGGGCGCAGGCGATGGGGATGCCGGCGTGGTAGTGCGCGATGCACGTGTTGCAGCCAATGCAGCGCAGGACGTCGTCGGGGCGACCCTTGCCCGCCTTGCGGGGCATGTCCGGGTCGGTGATGAGCGCGCGCGTCATCCCAATCGCTTCGGCCACCTCGTCGGCGATGAGCCGGTCGGCGGCGACCGGGTCGACGATTCGCGAGGTGGCGATGAGGGGCGGCCCGACGCGGAATGGAGCCGCATACCCGGCGATGGCTTCCTCCTCCACGGGAGGAGGCGGGACGATGCCCGTGGAGCCGCGGTAGGTGGAGGAGTCTCCGAGCGCGATCGAGACGTAGTCGACGAGTTCCGACAGCTCCGGCGCGACCGCGGCGGCGGCCTCCGAGTCGGCCGAGAGGCGGACGCCGAGCGCCAGGTCGGGAGCGGCCTCTCGCACCGCCCGCACGACGGCGAGGAGAAGCTGCGGCCCGACCGCCCACTCGTCCTCGCGCAGGTTCAGCCCCGGCGTGAAGAACTGCGCGAAGAGGTAGCCGTGCGCGGCGGAGAGCTCGACCCCGTCCAGGCCCCCGCGGTCGGCGAGCCGCGCCGAGCGGGCGTAACCGGCGACGATCTCCTCGATCTCCGCCGCGTCGAGCGCACGAGGCTCGACGTGGAACCGTTGGCTGGGGATCGGCGAGGGGGCAACGGCGGACGGACGGGGCGGGCTGGCGATCAGCTCGCGGCCGCCGTGGAAGAGCTGGACGAAGAGCCGAGTGCCGTGCTGCTGCACCGCCTCGGCGACGCGACGGTAACCGGCGACGATCTCCTCGCGGTACCCCGCGAGCGTGTGCGGGGTGAGGCGGCCGGACTCGTGGACGGCGGTGGCCTCCAGGACGATCAGCCCGGTTCCGCCCGCCGCGCGCGCCTCGTGGTAGGCGACGAAGTCGTCGGTCGGCAGATTGTCGTGGACCAGCGTCGTCTGGTGCGCTGTCGAGACGATGCGGTTTTGGAGCTCGACGGGGCCGAGCGAGAGCGAGCTCAGGATGTGCCGGAGCTCAGGCACCGCCGAGCTCGCGCTCGAGCACGGCACGCTCCGGACCGCTGAGCGGGCGCGAGCGGCCGGTCTCAGGGTCGCGGGCGACGAGAACCGCTTCCGCCTCGGCAGCGAGCTCGCCGCCGACCGTGTGGATCTCCTCACGCGTCGTCACGCTCGACGTTCCGATCCGTGTCAGCCAGAGGCGCGCCACGATCGCCTCGTCGTCTTGCTTGAGCTCGCGGCGAAAGTCGATGGCGACGCGGGCCGTGACGTAGCCCCAGGCATCGCCGGTGTCTCCCAGTGCGCGCTCGAGCCACTCGTCCCGGACCTCCTCGAGGTAGGTGAGGTAGACCGCGTTGTTGACGTGGCCGTAGGCGTCCTGATCGCGCCACCGGATCTCGATCTGCTTCTCGTGCACGGTTGCCTCGTGAGTGGTGAGGATGGTAAGAGGCAGCGGTGAGCGATCACAACCACTTACGGCCATTGCTCTTCCCGCGCTCGGTGGCCGTGGTCGGGGCCTCTCCCCGCCACGCGCGGGTCGTCGAGCAGGTCGCCCGTTCCGGCGCGCCCGCGTGGGGCGTGCACCCGACGCGCGAGGAGGTCCTCGGCCTCCCATGCTTCCCGACGGTCGCCGACCTGCCGCTGCAGCCCGAGTTGGCCGCTCTCCTCGTCGGGCACGAGCGCATCGAGCAGACCTTCGAGGACGCGCTCGCGGCGGGGGTGCGCGCGTTCTTTCTGCCCGGCCTCGGCAACGAAGCGGGTGCCGCTGGGGCCGAGGTCGCCCGCAGGATCGCGAACCGCGCTGTCGCCGAAGATGCGGTTCTGCTCGGGCCGAACTGCATGGGCGTGGCGGCGCCCGGCGAGCTGTCGCTCTGGATCGGCACGGTGCCGGACACCTTCCGGCCGGGACGCGTCTCCGTGATCTCCCAGTCCGGGTCGATCGCAGAGGCGCTGCTCGGGATCGGCCCGCGGGTCGGTTTCCGCTGCGTTGTCTCCTCCGGTGGCGAGATCGTCAGCGACGCTGCGGCTTTCCTCGCCTTTCTCGCGGAGGACGAGCACACGCAGGCGATCGGGCTCTTCCTCGAGACCGTCAGGCGGCCGCAGGAGTTCGCGATCGCGCTCGCGCGCTGCGCGGAGGCGGGGAAGCCGGTCGCGTGCCTGAAGGTCGGGCGCTCACAGGCGGCCGCCCGCGCCGCCCTCGCCCATACAGGCGCCGTCGTCGGGTCGGGACGCGCCTTCTCCGCGTTCCTTCGCCACCACGAGGCAATCGAGGTGGACGACTTCACCGCTCTCGTCGAGACCCTCGAGGTGCTCGGTCGCTCGCGCCGGCCTCGCGGCCGGCGCATCGCCGCCGTGTCCGAGTCCGGAGGCGAGGGTGCGCTGCTCGCGGACCAGGCCGAGGCGGCGGGGCTGCCGTTCGAGCCGCTGCCGGAGCACGTGGCCGCCGAGCTGCAGATGCGTTTTCCCAACTACCTCGCCCCCGGGAATCCGCTCGACGCGTGGGCGATCGACGAGGCGGAAGCGGTCTTTCCCGGCTCCATCGAGGTGCTCGTCCAGTCGGACGCCTACGACATCGTCGTCGCCCAGGCGGATCAGTCCCAGTTCCGCGGCGTCGAGGAGCACGAGTGGTGCTTCATGATCGTCAAGGCGCTTGCAGAGGCCACTGCCGGCACCGACGTCTTTCCGGCGGTGACGACCGTCTCGGCGGTCGACCCGCGGTCCCAGGTGGCCGAGTATGCGCTCGAGCACGACGTGGCCCTTCTTCGCGGGCCGCGCGACGCGATGCGCGCGCTCGCCGCGGCGGCCCGGCTTCATTTTCGGCACGAGGGTGTTCGCTTTCCGCCCCAGGGCGCCCCGGCCGTCGAGCGCGTGGAGCTCGACGGTGTCCTCGCCGAGGGACCGCTTCCGGAGTTCGAGTCGGCGCTCGTGCTCGAGCGCTACGGCGTGCCCGTCGCGGCGCGGCGCCGGGCCGGCTCGCCCGATGAGGCAGTGGAGGCGGCCGCTGACCTCGGCTTCCCCGTGGTCGTGAAGGTGGACGGCCCCGCGCACAAGGCAGCTGCGAACGGCGTTGTGCTCGGGTTGACCGACTCCGATGGCGTGCGCGCCGCTGCGCAGCGACTCGGCGGCAAGGTCCTCGTCGCGCGACAGGAGACAGGAGGCGCCGAGGCGTTCTGCGGCATGACCCGCGATCCCGACTTCGGGCCCGTGCTCGCGGTCGGCCCCGGCGGGCGTGCGGTCGAGGCGCTTTCGCTGGCGGCTGTCTCCCTCGCCCCGCTCGGCGAGGAGGAGGCCAGAGCGCTCGTGGCCGATGCCCCGGGGCTCGAGCCGAGCGATGCCGCCTGCGAGGCGCTCGTGGCCACGCTCGTCGCCCTCGGCCGCATCGCGGTCGACCATTCCGAGATCTCCGCGGTGGACGTGAACCCGCTCATCCTCAGCGCGGACGGCGCCGTCGCCGTCGATGCGCTCATCGTCGTCGAAGGAGGGAGCTAGTGGCAGACGTCGTGCTCTACGAGCGGCGGGGCCCCGCCGCGTGGGTCACGCTCAACCGCGCGGACAAGCTGAACGCAATCAGCAGCGAGGTCGTCGATGGTCTCCGAGAATCCTGGCGGCGGGCCGCAGAGGACGACGAGGTGAAGGTTCTCGTCCTCACAGGCGCAGGCCGGGCGTTCTCGGCCGGCTACGACATCGCCGAGGAGGTGGAGCAGGAAATCTCGGGCGCGGAGCGGTGGCGCGAAATCCTCGCCGCGGACGTCGAGCTGACGATGGAGCTCTGGTCGCTGCCGAAGCCCACGATCGCGGCCGTCCGCGGCTGGTGCCTCGCCGGCGCGTGCGAGCTCGCCATGGCCTGTGACCTCGTCGTCGCGAGCGACGACGCGCAGTTCGGCGAGCCGGAGATCCGCTACGGCTCGGGCCCGGTGACGCTGCTCATGCCGTTCGTCCTCGGGCAGAAGAAGACGAACGAGCTCCTCTTCACCGGCGATGCGATCGGCGCGACGGAGGCCGAGCGGCTGGGCCTGGTGAACGTCGTCGTCTCTGCGGATGCGCTCGAGGACGCCGTCGAGGAGCTCATCCGCAAGATCGCGCCGACACCGCTCCCTGTCCTGCGACTGACCAAGCTCGCGCTCGTTCGCGCCCAGGAGGCGATGGGTCTACGCGCCGCGGTCGGAGCGAACCTCGACATCTCGGCCATGCTGAACGCGGCGGAAACGCCCGAGCAGCGGGAGTTCGACGAGATCGCCGCACGGGAAGGCCTCAAGGCCGCGCTCGCGTGGCGCGACTCGCGCTACGGAGGGCTCGAGTGAAGGTTCTGGTCGCCGACCCGTACTACTCGCTCGAGGAGATCACGGAGATCCTCGACGGCGTGGCCGAGGTCGAGCCCGCCGAGGCTCCTTGGGAGGGAGAAGACGTGGTGGGGCTCCTCGTCGGTCCCGACTATCCCGTGGGCGCGAGGGAGCTCGACCGGTTGCCGGCGCTCAAGATCGTCGCCACCTGCAGCGTCGGCTACGACCACCTCGACACCGAGGCGGCGGCCGAGCGGGGCATCTGGGTCTGCAACGTCCCCGATTACTGCGTCGAGGAGATGGCGGACAGCACGATCGCCCTCCTCCTCGCGCTCGTCCGCGGCGTCGTCGCTCTGGACCGCAGCGTTCGCGAGGGTGGCTGGGACCACGCTGTGGCCGGCCCGCTGCGAACGTTTCGCGGCACGCGGCTGGCGGTGATCGGGTTCGGACGGGTCGGCCGCGCCGTCGCCGGGCGCGCCCTCGCCCTCGGCTTCGAGGTGTGGGGTGTGGACCCCCATGTTCCGGCAGAGGCGATCACCTCGGCGGGCGTGAAGCCGGCCACGCTCGACGAGGCGATCGCAGGCTGTGAGGCGTTCTCGCTGCATTCGCTCCTCACGCCCGAGACGCGCGGCATGATCGGCGCCCATGAGATCGCGCGGATGCCCCGGGGCTCGCTCATCGTCGACACGGCCCGTGCCGCTCTGGTCGACTTCGACGCCGTGCTCGCGGGTCTCGATTCCGGCCAGCTCGCCGGCGCGGCGTTCGACGTGCTCCCGGTGGAGCCTCCGAATCCCGACGACCCGCCGCCGCAGCGGCCGACTCTGGTCGTCAACCCGCACGCCGCCTGGTACAGCCCGGCCACCGAGCACGAGGCCTATCGCCGGCCGGCCGTCTCCGTCCGGGAAGCGCTGGAGGGAAACCGGCCCGCCGACGCGCTCACGCCATGACGGAGTTCCGCTCGCCGCTTTCATCCGACGCGAACGCGGGCAAGGTCGCGCTCGTGACAGGAGGAGGCACCGGGATCGGCCGGGCGGTCGCGCGCGAGCTCGTGCGGACGGGCGCGCAAGTGGCTATCTGCGGCCGCAGGGCCGAGCCGCTCGACGCTGTGCAGGCCGAACTCGGCGAGGCGTGCCTCGCAGTTCGGGCCGATGTCCGCGAGCCCGAAGAAGTGGCGGCGCTGGTCGACGCTGCCCTCGAGCGCTTCGAGCGCATCGACATCCTTGTCAACAACGCGGGTGGGCAGTTCCTCGCGCCGGCCGAGGAGATCTCGCTCAAGGGCTGGCGCGCGGTGCATCGCCTCAACGTCGACGCCGTGTGGGATCTGACGCGCCTCGTGGCCGAGCGCTCGATGATCCCGAACAAGGAAGGCGTCGTCGTCTTCGTCGGCTTCAGCCCGCGCCGAGGCATGGCCGAGATGGCCCACGCTGCCGCCGCGCGCGCCGCGGTCGAGAACCTCGCAGGCAGCCTCGCGCTCGAGTGGAGCAAGCTCGGGATCCGCGCATTCACAGTCGCGCTCGGCAACATCGCGACGGAGGGGCTCGACGACTATGGGCCGGAAAGGGTGTCGGAGTGGGAGCGCGAGGCCCCGCTCGGCCGGCTGGGGACTCCCGAGGAGGCCGCGGCCCTCATCGCGTTCCTCGTCTCTCCTGGCGGCGGCTATGTGACGGGCACGACCGTCGTCATGGACGGCGGCCTCGACGTGTGAAGTCCTCCACGGCCTTCTGCGCCTCATCGGTCTGAGCCAACGCCGCGTAGGCGAGGCGCTCGATGAGCATGCCCGCCTCCCGGGAGGACTCGGGCATCAGGTCCGCTGCCCGCTTCGTCGTCTCGACGGCGAGCGGCGGGAGCACGGCCAGCTCCGCTGCCACCTCGAGGGCTCGTTCGAGGGCCTGTCCGGCCGGAACGACCTCGGTGACGAGGCCGTATGCATGGGCCTCCGAGGCGTCGAAGCGCCGACGGAGAAGCATGAGCTCCTTCGCTCGGGCGGGACCGACGAGGCGAACGAGCCGATGGGTTCCTCCGGAGCTCGGGAGAATGCCGAGCTCGACTTCGGGCAGTCCGAAGGCGGCCGTCTCGTCCGCGATGCGGAAGTCGGTAGCGAGCGCCATCTCCAGTCCGCCGCCCAGACACCAGCCGTGGATGGCGGCGACCGTCGGCATCGGCAGCGCGGCGATTCGCTCGTAGACATCGCCGGTGTCGGCGTAGTAGGCCGCGATGGACGCGGGATCGGTGCCGGCGAACTCGTTGATGTCCGCGCCCGCCGAGAAGGCCTTGCCGGCGCCGGTGAAGACGAGAGAACGGCTCGTCTTCACCTCGTCCCCCGCGAGCGCGTCGAGAAGGGCCCGCTCGACTGCGCCGGAGAGCGCGTTGAGCTTCTCCTCCCGTTGCAGCGTGAGGACGGCGACGTCGCCCTCCCTGCGGACGCCGACAGGCTTGCCGCTCAGGCCGCCATCGCCTCCCTCACCTCCGCCAGCTCGCGCGCCACGCGCTCCATGAGCGG
>DATAOL010000108.1:0-3200 GCA_036265755.1 Gaiellaceae bacterium
TTCTGGATCTTCCTGATGAACCAGGTGCAGGGCGGAGGCTCGAAGGTGATGAGCTTCGGCAAGAGCCGCGCGAAGCGCATGGCTCCGGACTCGCCCAAGATCACCTTCAAGGACGTGGCGGGCGTGGACGAGGCCGTCGAGGAGCTGCAGGAGATCAAGGAGTTCCTCGAGAACCCGAAGAAGTTCCAGGCGCTGGGCGCGCGGATCCCGAAGGGCGTCCTCCTCTACGGGCCTCCCGGCACCGGTAAGACGCTGCTGGCGCGCTCAGTCGCGGGTGAGGCCGGCGTCCCCTTCTTCTCCATCTCGGGCTCCGACTTCGTCGAGATGTTCGTCGGCGTCGGCGCCTCGCGTGTCCGCGACCTCTTCGAGCAGGCCAAGCAGGCGAGCCCCTGCATCATCTTCATGGACGAGATCGACGCCGTCGGCCGACACCGAGGCGCGGGTCTCGGCGGGGGCCACGACGAGCGCGAGCAGACGCTGAACCAGCTGCTCGTCGAGATGGACGGCTTCGAGATGAAGGACAACATCATCCTCATTGCCGCGACGAACCGGCCCGACATCCTCGACCCGGCCCTGCTCCGGCCCGGCCGTTTCGACCGCCAGATCGTCGTCGATCGGCCCGACCGGAACGGCCGCCGCAAGATCCTCGAGGTGCACACGAAGGGCAAGCCGATCGACACCACGATCGACCTCGACACCCTCGCAGCCGGCACGCCCGGCTTCACGGGCGCCGATCTCGCGAACCTCGTCAACGAGGCCGCCCTGCTCGCCGCGCGCCGCGGCAAGAAGACGATCGGCGAGACCGAGCTCGAGGAAGGGATCATGCGGGTGATCGCCGGCCCGGAGAAGAAGACGCGACTCCTCTCCGAGCACGAGCGCAACGTCACCGCCTACCACGAAATGGGCCACGCCCTCGTCGGCCATTACCTGCCGAACTGCGACCCGGTGCACAAGATCTCCATCATCAGCCGGGGCGCGGCCCTCGGCTACACGATCTCGCTCCCCGCCGAGGACAAGTTCCTGACGACCAAGTCGGCGCTCATGGATCAGATGGCCATGACGCTCGGCGGTCGCGCCGCCGAGGAACTCGTCTTCAACGAGGTGACGACCGGTGCGGCCAACGACCTCGAGAAGGTCACCAGCTCCGCGAAGCACATGATCATGCGCTACGGAATGAGCGAGAAGCTCGGCCCGCGCGTCCTCGGGCGGAACCACGACATGCCGTTCCTCGGCCGCGACATGGGCGCCGAGCCGGACTACTCCGAGGAGATCGCGCGCGAGATCGACGACGAGATCCGCCGCGTCATCGAGGAGGCGCACGAGCGCGCGCTCAGCGTCCTTCGCGAGCACATGGACGACCTCCATCAGATCTCGAAGCTGCTCATCGAGCGCGAGACCATCGACAAGGATCAGTTCGAGCGCCTGCTCGCCGGCGAGTTGCCCGAGACCGTCTTCCCCGACGAGGCGCCGAGCGCTCCGGCCGAGCCCGATTCGCCGAAGCCTCGCACCGAGCCAAAGCCGCGGCCGTTCCCGCTCCCGGGAGCGACCATGCAGCCTCCGCCAGAGCCGGCCGAGGGTTAGCCGCTTCGCCTGAGAAGACCCCGGCGGCGCTTGCGTGGCCGGTCCGGGAGAACCTCGCCCGCGAGCACTGCAGCAGGCACGTACTCCGTCAGGTAGGCGGCCAGCTCCGCGTCGCCGAGTGAGGCGACCGCTCTGGTCAGCCCCACCTCTCTGATCTCCGGTGTGTGCGCGTCGCTCGCGACGAGGTGCGCGAGCCCGTCCCGGATCAGCTTGCTCGCCGTCTCCTTCGAGCGCTTGCCGATGCGCCCGTCGAGGGACGCGGCTGTGATCTGCACAAGGGCGCCCTGCTCGACCAGAGGGCCGAGAAGTGCGAGCTGCTCCTGCACCTCGGCGTTTCGCTCCGGGTGGGCGAGCACGGGGACGAGCCCGAGGACGGACAGGCCGAAGAGCCGCTGCTCCATGTCGAGCGGCCAACCGCGGTAGGGGGTCTCGATCAGGACGTAGCGGCCCGATTGGCCGAGCGAGAAGCGCCGCAGCTCATTCTCGCCGAGCGTTTCCAGGGCCTCGAGGTCGATCTCGCCGCCGTGGACGACGTCCACTCCGATGCCGTGCGCCGCGAAGTCGGCGCGTAGGGCTGTGACGCCGGCTTCCATCTCATCGGGTGTCGTGGGGTAGTCGGCGCGGACGTGAGGCGTGGCCGCGATCGCCGTGATGCCGTCCGCAAGCGCCCGCTCCGCGAGCTCGCGGCTGTCCTCGATCGTGCGCGCCCCGTCGTCCAGGCCCGGGAGGATGTGGGAGTGCAGGTCGATCACGCGTGCCGACGTAGGATAGGCGCGACTTGAGCGGGTCGATCGAGCAGCTGCTCCCACGCCCCAGCGTGATGGGCGTCGTCAACGTGACGCCCGACTCGTTCTCGGACGGCGGGGCGTTCTTCCACCCGGCGCCCGCCATCACCGAGGCGCGCGCCATGGTCGACGAAGGCGCGGCGATCGTCGACATCGGCGGCGAGTCCACCCGCCCCGGGTCGGAGGGAGTCTCCCTGGAGGAGGAATTGGCCCGGGTCGAGCCGGTGCTCGAGGCCCTCGGCGACGTCCCGCTCTCCATCGACACGTCGAAGGCAGAGGTCGCCAGGCGCGCGCTGGCGGCCGGCGCCCTCCTTGTGAACGACGTCACCGCCCTTCGCGGCGATCCCGACCTGGCGGGCGTGGTGGCCGGCTCGGAAGCCTGCCTCTGCCTCATGCACATGCTGGGGGAGCCCCGGACGATGCAGGACGCCCCGCGCTACGACGACGTCGTCTCCGAGGTGAAGGCGTTCCTCGAGGAGCGGCTGGCCTTCGCTACGGATGCGGGCATCCCGGAAGAGCGGGTCTGCCTCGATCCGGGCATCGGCTTCGGCAAGACCGTCGAGCACAATCTCGAGCTCCTCGCTCGCCTGGACGAGATCGCCGCACTTGGCAGGCCCGTCCTCGTCGGTGCCTCGCGCAAGCGTTTTCTGGGCCGGATCCTAGGGAACCAGGATGCTCTCACCGGCCCCGTCGCCGCCGGCGTCGGCGTCGCGGTGCTCGCTTACGAGCGCGGTGCTTCGATCTTCCGTGTCCACGACGTGCGCGAGCACGTCGAGGCGCTGACGGCGGCGCACGCGCTGGAGGAGGTCCGCCCGTGAGCCAGATGGAGATCGA
>DATAOL010000109.1:0-1844 GCA_036265755.1 Gaiellaceae bacterium
TGGGCGCTTCGCGTCCTGAGCTTCGACGAGCCCGACCTCGAGGAGCGCGGGCGGCTGCTCGACGAGTGCGAGCGCCTCTTGCGAGAGCTCGGGAACGACGCCGGCCTCGCCTGGGTCGCGTACCTGCGCGGCCTGGCGTCCATGGACGACGGCCGCCTCGATTCCGCACTGGAGACGCTGGAGCAGTCAGCCGCGCTCTTCCGCAAGCTCGGGCGGCGATGGGAGGCCACAAACGCCGACATCTCGATCGGTCATGTGCTCCTGGTTGCCGAGCGGAGCTCGGAGGCACGGACGGTGCTCGAGCGGGCGCTCGCCGAGGCGATGGCGCTCACGTCGACCACGTCGACCATCGAGGCGCTCGTCCTCTTGGCCGCGGTCCGGGTGGAGGCCGACGCCGCCGGGGCGACACGGCTCCTGGCGGCGCTCAAGGCGACCGCCGACCAGCACGAGCACGAGCTGGATCCCCGGATCGAGGGCCCGGTGTTCGAGGAGGCCGTGCGGTCGGCCCGCGACCGCCTGGGGCAGCGCTTCGAGGCCGAGTGGGCCGCCGGGTCGGGCCTCACGCTGGAGGAGGCGTTCGAGCTGGCGCTCGACTGACGAGCCTGCCGGAGAGACGGGGATGGGCCGCGCCCACCGCCCGGGTACCCTGCGTGCCGTCCAGCGACAACGGGTAGAGGGACATACCTACTCCGAAAGGATTGAAGATGCAGAAGCGCAATCTCGGGAGCCTGGAGGTTTCGGCGCTCGGCCTCGGCTGCATGGGGATGTCCGCGTTCTACGGCGAGACTGACCTGGCCGAATCCGAGGCAACCATCAAGAGAGCACGTGAGCTCGGCATCACGTTCCTCGACACCGCCCAGATCTACGGACCGCTCACGAACGAGGAGCTGGTCGGCCGGGCGATCAGGGGCGAGCGCGACCAGTTCGTGATCGCCACCAAGTTCCAGCGCGATCTGACGAACACCGTCGCCGGCGATATGTCCACGCTCGGCGGGATCGACGGCTCTGCGGAGAATGTCCGAAGGACGATCGACGGCTCCCTGCAGCGGCTCGGGGTCGACTTCATCGACCTCTACTATCAGCACCGGGTCGACCCGAATGTCGAGATCGAGGAAACCGTCGGGGCGATGGCTGAGCTGGTCGAGGCCGGAAAGGTGAAGCACCTGGGCCTCAGCGAGGCCGCGCCGGAGACGATCCGGCGCGCACACGCCGTCCATCCGATCACCGCACTCCAGACCGAGTATTCCGTGTTCGCACGCGAGCCGGAAGCCGAGATCTTGCCGACCTGCCGGGAGCTCGGCATCGGCTTCGTCGCCTACTCGCCGCTCGGGCGCGGGTTCCTCTCGGGGCGCTTCACCTCCCCCGACGACCTCGCCGAGGACGACTTCCGGCGGAGCCAGCCGCGTTTCCAGGGCCAGAACCTGGAGGCGAACCTGAGGATCGTCGCGAAGCTGCGCGAGATCGCCGGGGAAAAGGGCATCACGCCGGCGCAGCTCGCGCTGGCATGGGTGCTGGCCCAGGGCGACGACATCGTGCCGATCCCGGGCACCAAGCGTCGCTCGTACCTGGAGGAGAACGCCGCTGCCGCCGACGTTCAGCTGACGAACGAGGACCTGGCACGGATCGATGCGGAGCTCCCCAGCGTCTCCGGCGAGCGATACGGGGAGGCCGGAATGGCCGCGATCAACCTGTGATGGAGGCTCCCGGGGCGGGCCGGCGAATCACGACGCCGTTCCGCGCCGGCTCGACCGCGGCGGAGGTGGTCGCGGGGCTTGATCTCTCGGGCAAGCGCGCGATCGTCACCGGCGGCGCGTCCGGGATCGGGATCGAGACGGCCCGCGCGC
>DATAOL010000110.1:0-3132 GCA_036265755.1 Gaiellaceae bacterium
GTCTTCCCGGAGATCGATCCCGGGGCCACGTACAACTTCGCCGGGTCGGACGATCTGGCGACCCAGATCCAGCAGCGCGCGCCCGCGGACGTTTTCGCCGCCGCGAGCCCGAAGTACGCGGACCAGCTCTACGCGGACGGCCTCGTCGACAAGCCGGAGGTCTTCGCGACGAACAAGCTCGTCCTCATCGTCCCGAAGAACAATCCGGCCGAGATTCACTCAGTGGACGACCTCCGGAACAAGGACGTCAAGCTCGTCATCGGCGCGGAAGGCGTACCCATCGGCGACTACACGCGCACTGTGCTGGCCAACACGGGGGCGACCGACGTCCTCGATCAGGTCGCGAGCGAGGAGGACGACGTCAAGGGCGTCGTCGGAAAGGTCGCCCTCGGGGAAGCCGACGCCGGCTTCGTCTACGTGACGGACGTGAAGCCCGTCGCCGACAAGGTGACTGCAATCGAGCTGCCCGCCTCGGCGCAGGCGGTGGTCGAGTACGAGATCGCCGTCGTCAAGGACGCGCCGCACCACGACGCTGCGCACGCGTACGTCGAGCAGGTACTCGGGGATGACGGCCGCAGTGCCTTGAGCGAAGCCGGCTTCGGCCTCCCATGAGACGGCGGCCGTTCGAGATCCTGCTGGCGGTGGCGGCCGGGCTGGTCCTCGCCTTCCTCCTCCTCCCTATCCTCGCGCTGTTCCTCCGCATCGCCCCAGGCGAGCTGCTCTCGCAGCTGACGAGCACGGTCGCGGTCGACGCGCTCATCGTCAGCCTGAAAACGAGCGCGATCGCCCACGCCGTCGTCCTTTTGGTCGGAACTCCGGCCGCCTACCTGCTCGCGACTCGCCGCTTCCGTGGGCGCTCGCTGATGCTCACGCTCGTCGAGCTGCCGCTCGTCCTTCCGCCCGCGGTCGCAGGCATCGCGCTCTTCGCCGCCTTCGGTCGTGCGGGGCTTCTCGGCGACACCCTCTACGCCGCGGGGATCTCGATCCCGTTCACGCAGACAGCGGTCGTCTTCGCCGTCGTCTTCGTCTCGAGCCCCTTTTACGTGCGGCTCGCGGTCTCCGCCTTCGAGGCGGTCGATCCACGCTTGATCGAGGCGTCACGGACACTCGGCGCGGGCCCGAGGCGGACCTTCTTCCGGGTCGCGCTCCCGCTCGCCGGCGGCGGGCTGTCCGCCGCCTCGGCGCTCGCCTTCGCGCGCGGCCTGGGCGAGTTCGGGGCGACGATCATGTTCGCCGGCAGCCTCCAGGGCGTCACCCAGACCCTGCCGCTCGCGATCTACGCGCAGCTCGACCTGAACTTCGACGTCGCACTCGCGCTCGGCGCCTTCCTCGTCGTGGTGAGCGTGGCGGTACTCCTGACCGTCAAGCTTCTTCCCTCATGGACGCGCTTCACGTTGATCTCGCTCGCGCCCTCCGCGCGTTTCGACTCGAGCTGAAGCTCGAAGTCGACGGCGTCGTCGCCCTCGCAGGCCCTTCGGGAGCCGGGAAGACGACGGTTCTGCGGACGATCGCGGGGCTGGCACGCCCGGACTCGGGCCGTGTCGCCCTGGGCCACGACGTGTGGTTCGACTCGGAGGCTCGGGTGGATCTGCCGCCCGAACGCCGCTCAGTGGGGCTCGTCTTCCAGGACTACGCCCTCTTCCCGCACATGACCGTGTCGGAGAACGTCGCCTTCGGTGGCGGCACCGGGACGGCGGATCTCCTGAAGCGTTTCGGCATCGCGCAGCTGGCGAAGGTCCGCCCCGGTGAGCTCTCGGGCGGGGAGCGCCAACGCGTCGCGCTCGCCCGGGCGCTCGCCCGCGACCCCGGCGTCCTGCTCCTCGACGAGCCGCTAGCCGCGCTCGACTCGCATACACGGGCTCGCGTACGCGGGGAGCTCCGCGGAATGCTGGCCGGCCTGGACATCCCGACGCTCGTCGTCACGCACAGCTTCGAGGACGCCGCGGCGCTGACCGACCGGATCGGAGTCCTGGTGGAGGGGCGCCTCATCCAGAGCGGCAGCCCTGCCGAGCTTGTCGCGTCGCCATCGAGCTCCTTCGTCGCCGACTTCACCGGAGCGAATCTCCTTCCCGGCAGGGCACGCGCCACGGGCGACGGCCTCACCGAAGTCGTTCTCTCAGACGGAAGCCTGATCGTGTCGACCGACGAGCTCACAGGTGAGGTCGGCGCGGTCATCCATCCCTGGGAAATCGGCATCGCCAGGGCAATGCCGCTCGACTCGATGCAGAACCACCTGCACGGCGCCGTCGAGAGCCTCGTCCCGGTGGCCAACCGGGTGCGTGTCCGCGTCGGCCCCCTCACCGCGGAGATCACCGCCGAGTCGGCGGCGCGCCTCGGCCTTGCGCCGGGCGAGCGGGTCGTCGCGAGCTTCAAGGCGAGCGGGACCAGGTTGATCCCGCTGGCCTAACGTCGAAAACGGCTAGGTCTGGGACTTGTCGAAGAGGACGAGCACGGCGAGGTGCTCGTAGGCGGAGAAGCGGTGGTCGGCCCCTGCACGGACGAAGACGGCGCCTCCCTCCGTGAGCTCGATCGCCTCGCCCTCGACGTCGAGGACGCCGCTCCCCTCCAGCACGACGTAGATCTCGTCCCACTCGTGCGGCTGCTGGCGGTCAGGCTCCGGGGCCACGAGCACGTAGACGCCGACCTCGACGCCGGGGGACTCGTGGACGATCTCGTAGCCTCCGTTCCCCGCGGCGAGGCGCTCAGCCACATGGCCGACGTCGAAGGAGTGCGAGACAGGTCGCTCCACGAAGCCTAGGCCGTGAGCTCGCGCCCGCGCGCCTTCTCCTCCGGCTTGAAGACGTGGTGCACGACCAGATTGACCAGCCAGATGATGATCACAGCCCCGACGTAGGTCCAGAAGCCGCTCACCTCGAAGGGCGGGACCAGCTTGTCCGTGATCCAGAGCATGAACGCGTTGATCAGGAGCAGGATCAGGCCCAGCGTCACGATCACCGCGGGCAGCGTGAGTAAGACGACGATCGGCCTGATGATCGCGTTCACGACGGAGAGGACGAGTGCCGCAACCGCGAGCGCCCAGAACTTCCCGTCGTAGGTCACCCCGTCGAAGATCAGGGACGCGACCCAGATGGCGAGCAGGTTGCTCGCCCACGTGAAGGCCAGCCACAGCCA
>DATAOL010000111.1:0-12697 GCA_036265755.1 Gaiellaceae bacterium
GAGACGAAGGACGGCGCCGTCGTGCACGACATCACCTATGCGGGGCCCGAAGGGCGAGTCGACGCCTTCCTGATCGTCCCGGAGGGCGACGGCCCGCATCCCGCCGTCGAGTTCATGCCGGGGGCGCCCGGAGCGCGCTACACCTTTTTCACGGAGGCGATCGAGCTCGCGAAGCTGGGAGTCGTCTCGCTCCTGCCCGATCCGCCGTATGCGCGACCGCCGATCAAGGACGTCGTCGTCTTCAAGCCCTCGGACAAGGACGGCATCGTCCAGGAGGTGAAGGAGATGCGCCGCGGGATCGACCTGCTCGTCTCGCGGCCGGAGGTCGACCCGAGCCGGCTCGGCTACGTGGGATTCAGCTGGGGCGGGTCGCTCGGCGCGATCTTCTCGGCGGTCGAGCGGCGCGTGCACTCGTTCGTCCTCATGTCCCTCGTCCCGCACCTCTCCTCCGACATGACCAAGCTCGCTCGCGAGCGCGGCGTCGAAGGGGACCTCTCGGGCTACGAGAAGGCGATGGAGCCGATCGACGCGGTCAACTACCTTCCCCACGCCGCGCCGAGCGCTCTCTTCCTGCAGGCCGGCGAGCAGGACACACGGCCGAGCCCCAAGGACACGCAGGAGGCGTTCCAGGTGGCGAGCTCGCCGAAGAAGCTCCAGCTCTACCCCACGGAGCACGAGCTCAACGATCAAGCCAGGGCGGACATGCGCGCCTGGCTCGCCCAGCGGCTCGGCGTTCAGTGACCCGCGCGCAAGACGCTGCCGGGCTCGCCCGGCGGAGCCCCGCCGGCCAGATCGGCTAGTGACCGTTGGTCGAGAAGTGCTGGTAATCCTTGGTGGAGCCGGCCCAGTAGCCGGCCCACCCCCAGCCCACTGAGGAAAAAGCGCGGACGACTGCGTCTCCGCCGTGGATCATGCCGCGCCTCCACTGATCGCGATCGGCGTAGGGTGCGCCGGCGGCCGGCGACACGTGGCTGCCCGAGACGTACGGGTTCTGCACGGGGTTGATGTCGATGGCGCGCCCGTAGGCGTGCATCGACCACGAGGTCGTGCCGGCGACGACGCGGCAGTTGAAGGCGGACGTGTTGTTGTGGCGCATCGACCGGTCGTCGTTCGCGCCGTAGGCGTCCACCAGCCGCATTCGGCGGATGCGGAAGCCGGCGTCGTAGATCTTGTGCATTGCGGCGACCATGTGCGGCGATTGGCGGCGATGGACGACGAGGCGCCCGAGGTGGTCCGTTCCGTCGAAGCGGTGGAAGGTCACGGTCACCAACCGGAGATCGCGAAGCGCCACCGGACAGCCGCGGTGCCAGGACGACCCGACCATGTGCGCGCGCACGTCCGCCGAAATCACCTTGACCGAGGCGCGAAACGCCGCCTGAGCCAGTCCTGCACAGGCCAGGAGAGTCGTGAGCGCAGCGCTGGCCGCGAAGACCCTCATGCACGCAGTCTAGGAGGGCGGCGGGCAGGTGGTCAGTATTCTGGCCGCGTGAGCGCGATCCAGGTCTCCGGCCTGACGAAGTCGTACGGCCCTCGTGAGGTGCTGCACGGGATCTCCTTCGCGGTCGAGGCGGGCGAGGTCTTCGCACTCCTGGGCCCGAACGGAGCCGGAAAGACGACCACCGTCGAGATCCTCGAGGGGTATCGCGAGCGCGAGGGAGGCGACGTGACCGTGCTCGGGACGGATCCCGCCCGCGGAGGAACCGCGTTCCGCAGCCGGATCGGCATCGTGCTCCAGTCGTCGGCGGTCTACCCGCTCCTGTCGGTGCGCGAGATCCTCGAGCTCTTCGCCGGCTACTACGAGCACGCCCGAGGGGTGGACGAGGTCATCGACCTGGTCGGGCTGACGGAGAAGCGCGACTCGCGGGTGCGCACCCTCAGCGGCGGCCAGCTCCGGCGGCTCGACCTCGCCCTCGCGCTCGCGGGCGATCCCGAGCTCATCTTCCTGGACGAGCCGACGACCGGTTTCGACCCCGCCGCGCGCCGCCAGGCCTGGGAGACCATCCGCGGCCTGCGCGAGCTCGGGAGGAGCATCCTGCTGACGACCCACTACATGGAGGAGGCCCAGGCGCTCGCCGACCGACTGGCGATTCTTCGCGACGGTCGCATCGTGGCGACCGGCTCGCCCCGCGAGCTGCTCTCGGGTGCGGAAGGCGTCGAGATCAGGTATCGCCGTGACGGCGAGGAGCTCGTGATCGCGACCGACGACCCGACGCGCGTCCTCCACGAGCTGACCTCTGAGGCGCTCGCCGGAGGCTACGAGCTCGAAGAGCTGGAGGTCCGGCGTCGCTCGCTCGAGGATCTCTACCTGGAGCTCACCCGGGAAGGCACCGAGGTCGGATGAGGATCTTCTTCCACGAGCTCGCCGCGCAGCAGCGGATCTTCTGGCGGAGCCGGGAGGCGGCGTTCTTCACGTTCCTGCTCCCGATCATCTTCCTCGTCCTCCTCGGCTCTATCTACGGGGACAGGGACACGATCGGCGGCGTGCAGGCGGGTACGTACCTCCTGGCCGGCCTGCTCGGCTACGGGGTGGTCTCGACCGCGTTTGCCGGCCTCGCCATCCAGCTCGTCGTACGGCGCGAGTCGGGCGTGCTGAAGCGCGTCCGCGGGACGCCGCTCCCGCCGCGCACCTATATGGCCGCGGTCATCTCCTCGACCCTCCTCGTCATCGGCCTCGAAGCGGTCGTCCAGCTGCTCATCGGGCATTACCTCATCGACGCCGACCTCCCGGCGTCTCCGGGGGCGTTCGTCTTCACGCTCCTCCTCGGCACGGTGGCCTTTGCGGCACTCGGCCTCGCGCTCACCGGACTCGTCAAGAGCGCCGAAGGCTCCTCGGCGATCGTCAACGCCATCTACCTGCCGATGGTTTTCATCTCGGGCGTCTTCTGGTCGACGGAGTCGATGCCGGAGTTCCTGCGCGCGATCGCCGCCGTCCTTCCGCTGACCTACCTGCTCGAGCTCATGCGGCACGTCTTCCTCGACCAGGACGCGTTGTCCGAGTCGGGCGGCGCCATCGCCGTCGTCGCAGTTTGGGGAGCCGCAGGCGTCCTCCTCGCCCTACGGATGTTCAGATGGGAGCCCCGTGAGGGTATAGCTGGGTCGTGACCGATTCGACCCTGGTGTTCGCCGGCGAAGGAAGCGTGGGCTCGCGCCTCATCGTCAACTTCGGAGTGTTCTCCGGGCGGGAGGCGACCGAGGCCGAGATCTACCGCCTCGCGCAGGCCCTCCTCGAGAAGCTCGACACCATCGAGATCGTCTCGCAGCAGCGCTTCGAGTTCGCTTCGGACGTCGAGGCAACCGTCCACCAGGTCTACGTGGAGCTGCCGTCGAGCGCCGAGGGCCGCGAGGATGAGCTCATGACCGTCCTCCAGGATTGGGCCGAGGACGCCATCGACGAGCGTCGCCGCATCACTCCCTGATCCTTTTGGCCTCTTCGAGTACCACTTCGGCGAGGGCCAGGCCGGGTTCCTCCGTTCTACGCGAACGAGATCCTCGCCCCGGTCTAGCCCCGGCTACCTCGTAGGGTCACGGTCGAACGACGCTCGCGCGGACCCGGGCGTCTACTCGGAGGCGCGGGAACGGTCGACCCGGTAAGCGCCGTATGCTCAGCGACCGTTGCGTTCGCGGCGACCCGCCCGGAAGCCCGGACGCAAGCCGCCTGGACTTTCGGCGGCCATCAGATCTTCTTTCCAGGATTCATGAGCCCTCGGGGATCGAACGCTTCCTTCACCGAGGTCATGAGTGCTGACTTCCTGGCCGACCACTGCTGGCGGCCGCGTTTCACGATGCCGACGCCGTGCTCACCGGTGACTGAGCCGCCGAGCGAGACCGCGAGCAGGAAGAGCTCTTCCGCAGCCGCCCCGGCGCGCTCGAGCTCATGGGCGCTCCCGGGCGACACCAGGAACGTGGCGTGCAGGTTGCCGTCCCCAGCGTGCCCCCAGCTGCAGGCAGAAAGACCGTGGCGGCTCCCGATGGCGAGCGTCTCTTCAATGGCTTCCGCCAGCCGGTCGAGCGGGACGACGATGTCCTCGCTCACCTTTCCTCCGCGCTGAGCGCTGACCGCGATCGACACACCGTCCCGCCAGCGCCAGAGCGCTTCGATCGAGGCGGTTTCCTCGGGTGCATGGACGGCGACCGCCTGCTCGCCGAGGACGACGAGCAGCGCGGCCCGCATTCTGGCGGCCTCCGCCTTCGACCCGTCCGCCTCGGCAACCACGAGAAAGTCCGCGCCTGTAGGGACAGGCGCGGGGAAAGCGGGCCCGGCCGCCCGGAGAGTCGACCCGTCGAGATACTCCAGCGCGGCGACGACGAGGCCGTTTCCGAGCACAGACTCGATCGCCTCGCACCCGGCCTCGACCGAGCGGTAGAAGACAGCGACCGGGTACGACGCTTCTGGAGTCGGGAGTAGGCGGAGCCAAGCCGCCGTCACGATCCCAAGGGTGCCCTCCGAGCCGACGAGAAGACCTTTCAAGTCGTAGCCCGCGACGTCCTTGCGGATCGCACCGCCCACCGAGACGATCTCGCCGGGTGGCAGAACTGCTTCGAGCCCCGTGACCCAGGCGCCGGTGACGCCGTATTTGAACGCGTGCGGGCCGCCGGCGTTTGTGGCGATGTTGCCGCCAATCTGCGATTGCTCGGCCGCCCCGGGATCCGGGGGGAAGAAGAGACCGCTCTCGCGGACGATGCGGCGCAGCTCGGCGGTTCTGAGGCCTGCCTCGACGAAGATTCGCCAGAGCAGAGGATCGAACATGCGAACGCGAGTGAGCCGCTCGAGTGAGACGACGACCCCACCGTCGAGCGGCACGGCACCTGCGGCGAAGCCCGTCCCTCCTCCGCGCGGGATGATCGGAACGCCACGGTCGTAACACCACCGGACAACCTCGGCTACCTCGTCGGCGGTTCCCGGCACGACGACGGCGTCGGCGCGGCCCTTGACTCCGCGCGTCTCGGTCTCGTCGACGAGATAGGCCGCCGGGGTGCCGACGAGGACGGATTCGTGAGGGAGGAACGACCGCAGCTCGCGTTGCACGACGGCGGCCGTCACGCGATCGTGACGGTAGTCGCGTCCTGTTGCGACTTGAGTGCCGCCGTGAAGAGGCGGTGGGTCTGGGTGGTTTCGGCAGGGGTGGCGCAGTGGAACGGCTGCTGCATCCCGGCGTTTCCGTGGGCAAGCTCGTCGAGGTAGGCCGCCCACATCTGGAGGACCGCATCCGAGAACCCGAACTCGAAGATCGCTCCCGTGATCGTGGAATACGCCGACTGGGAGCCGAGATCGAGCACCTGCCAGGCCTGGGGCTCTCCCGGCTCGTAGTCCATAAAGCGAAGAGTTTTCGGAAACTTGGTCGTGTAGGCGATCGAGCCCTCGGTGCCGTCGATCTCGATCGACCACGTGTTCGTCTCGCCCGGGGCGATCCGCTTCGTCTCGACGCGCAGTGGGAAGGCGTCACCGTCCTGCTTGACCTCGCAAAGCAGGACAGCGTTGTCCCAGGTGTCGCACGGTTCGGTACCGCCGGCACCGTCGGGGCGCACCGGGAAGACGTCGGAGAGGATGGCGCGGACGTTGGCCGGCAGCCAGCCGGCGCGCAGCGGCAGGTGGAGGGCATGCATTCCGAGATCGCCCATGCACCCGTACTCGCCGTTGAAGCGAGCAAGGCGCTTCCAGTTGATGGGCTTCTGAGGGTCGAGGTCGCTCGAATGGAGGAAGAGGGAGCGGACTTCCAGGACGCGGCCGAAGCGGCCGCTCCGAACCCAGCGCACGACCTCTTGACCCCCGGGGTAGAACGGGAGCTCCGACGAGCAGCGGACGAGGAGGTCGGGATGTGACTCCACCTCGGCTGTGATCGCCTCATTCGCCGCCAGGTCGATCCCGAAGGGCTTCTCTCCGAGCAGGTGCTTCCCAGCCTGAACGGCGGCGATGTAGATCTCCTCGTGCAGATGATGGGGCACAGCGCAGTACACCGCCTCGACGCTTTCGTCTTCGAGCACCTCACGGTAATCCGCGGTAAGCCGTGGTCGCGGGTGGAGCCGCTCGTACCAGGAGAGAACCTCGGGGTTGGCGTCGCAGACGACCGCGAGCTCGGGTGAGACTCCGAGGTCATCGAGGTGGATCCAGCGAGCCGCGGCGCTCGCGAACTCGCGGCCCATCAGGCCGCCGCCGACCAGGCCGAAGCGGACGACTCGGCTAGCCACCGGCGCGCAGGCGCTTGCCGCCTTCCTCCGCCGAGACGCCGTCGTGCACGATCGCCATGAGCGCCCGCGTCATTGCTCCGGGGTTCTCGTGCTGCACTACGTTGCGCCCGTAGACGATCCCGGCGGCGCCCTGCCGAATGATCGCTTCTGTACGGCGCAGGATCTCGTCGTCCGCCACGCGCCCGCCGCCACGCACGAGCACCGCTCGTGTGCCCGCCGCCTCCACCACGCGCGGATAGTCCGCCGGGTCGTCGGTCGGATCCGCCTTGATCACGTCTGCCCCCAGCTCGACGGCCTGACGCACGAGCGGGACGATCTTCTCCACGTCTCCGTCGACGCCGTAACCGCTTTCGCCCGGCTTCATGGCCAGCGGCTCGACCATGAGCGGCATCGCGACCGTGTCGCATGCCGTCCGGAGGGCAGAAACGTTGCGAATGCACTGCTCGTGCAGCTCGGGCTGCCCCGGGAGGAGGAGGAGATTGACGACCACACAGGCCGCGTCCAGGACGACAGCGCGCTCGACCGACGCCCCAACGACGTGGCTGAAGAGGCGGCTGGGAGGAGAGCCGCCGTAGATGTTCGCGACATCGGTGCGTAGAACCAGCGCCGGCTTAGCCGGGCCCGGAACGCTTTGCAGGAGCGCGGCCTGCCCCGGAGAGAGCTGAATCGCATCCGGGCCGGCTTCGACGAGAGTGGCGACCGTTCGCGCCATGTCCTCGATCCCAGCGAGAAAGGAGCCCTCGCCGAAGAAGCCGTGGTCGACGGCGACGTCGAAGCAGCGTCCGTCAGCGGCGAACAGACGGTTGAGCCTCGCGTTCATGCTGCTGACGCCAGGCCGGCAAGAGTGAGTGTTTCCTGGAGCCCCAGCACCCCTTCGACCGCCCCGACTGCAGACGCCGCAAGGGCGCCGGCTGCATTGGCGAGCGCTGCCGAGCGCTCGAGCGGCCAGCCGGCGAGCGCACCGTAGAGGAGGCCCGCGGCGAACGCGTCACCCGATCCCGTTCCGTCAACCGCCTCAACGGCCGGGGCAGCCACGAAGCCCTCGAACTCCTCGCTTGAGACGAAGCAGCCGTCGGCGCCCAGCTTGAGCGCCACGGTCCCCACGCCTCGCTCCCGCAGCCAGGCGGCGACCGACTCGGGGTCAGGCTGGCCAGAGATGGCAGAGCCTTCAGCGAGACTGGGAACGAACAGGTCCAGGTAGGGCAGACTGGGAACGAGTCGCTCCCAGCGGCCCGTGGCGTCCCAGACCGTGTCGAGGCTAGTAGTCAGCCCACGCGCTCTGGCCTCTTCGAGAACGGCGACGGTAGGGTCGCCGTCCAAACTTGGCATGACCAACGCGCCGGCAACATGTAGGGCTCTGCCCGAGAAGAGCGCGTCCTCGTCGAGCTCCTCGGGCATGAGGTGGCCGTTTGCCCCCGGAAGATGGAGGAACGTCCGCTCACCGCCCGAGTCCACGAGGACGACCGTCGCAGAGGTCGGCACGGCCGAATCCTGTGAAACGCCACGGCGGTCGACGCCACGCTCGTCGAGGAGCTGAAGGATGAAATCGCCGAAGGGGTCGGCTCCCACCTTCCCGACGACCGCCGCCTCCAGACCGAGCCGGACCAGCGTAGTCGCCGTATTGAGCGCACAGCCACCGCCGTGGAGCGAGATCTCGTCGACGAGCTCGAGGGCACCGCGCGGGGGCATGTCGTCGACGGGCCGGGCGATCGCGTCCGCAACGAGGATCCCAAGGCAGACGACGTCGGTCACGGCAGGAGGACGACGTGCACTTCGCGAGGGCCATGGACGCCGACCACCAAGCGTTGCTCGATGTCAGCGCTCCTGCTGGGACCGGTGACGATTGCGAGCGCGCTCGGCAGATCGTGCCCGACCGCGGCAAAGAGCTCTGCCAAGCCCGGAAGGATGCGCTCCTCGGAAAGTAGAGACACGTGAACCTCCGGAAGCAGGTGCCGCGCCCGCGGTTCGTCCGGCGCGGCGGCAAGCACGACGCTGCCCGTGTCGGCGAGCCCGTAGCTGGCCGTCGAGCGCTCGGAGCCTTCGATCTCCGGGGCCTCGCCACGATGGACGACGAAGCCGGCGGCTTCGGCGTTCGCGACGAAGCGCTCGGCCAGAGACTCAGTCATCGCAGATCCCGGTACCGGCGCCGGGCGAGCGCGGGCAGCTCCCGGCCTCGTGTCCAAGTACGGCCCGGCCCTAAGTGTCCTCCGAGCCGCGCGGCGAGCCGACCCAAAAACGTCGAGGCCCTGTACAGGGACGGACGCGACCAGGCCAGCGACCAGAGGGTGAAGCCGAGCCGCTCGCGGGCAGACGCGACCCGCTCCTCGACGAGATCCTTGCGGAGCTCCAGGAGCAGCTCGTGAAGGGGGATCTTCACCGGACAGGCGACAGTACAGGCGCCGCAGAGGGAGGAGGCGTGCGGCAGGGCAGGCGCACGGTCGAGCCCGACGAGCAGGGGCACGAGCACAGCCGCCATCGGGCCGGAGTAAACCGGGCCATACGCGCCTCCGCCCGCCTTGCGGTAGACAGGGCAGACGTTGAGGCATGCTCCGCAGCGAATGCAGGCGAGCATCTCCTCGTAGCGGCCGCCGCGGAGGTTGGAGCGACCGTTGTCGAGGATGACCACGTGCAGCTCCTCGGGACCGTCGATCTCTCCCACGCGCCGGGGTCCCGTGAAGATTCTCGTGTAACTCGTCAGCTTCTGCCCCGTGGCGCTGCGGGGGAGGAGCTGGAGCAGCACGGCGAGATCGTCGAGGGTCGGCACCAGGCGCTCCATGCCGAGAAGGGCGATATGGACCTTCGGCAGGGACGTCACCAGGCCCCCATTGCCCTCGTTCGTAACGAGACAGAGGGAGCCGGTTTTCGAGACGGCGAAGTTCGCGCCGGTGAGCCCGACGTCGGCACTCAGGAAGACCTTCCGAAGCTGCCGTCGGGCGGCGGCCGCGAGCTCTTCCAGCTCAGGAGAGACAGGCGCGCCTTCGACCGCGGAGAAGAGCTCGGCGACATCGGCCGCCGTTTTTTCGATCGCGGGCAGGATGATGTGGATCGGGTGCTCTTGCGCGAGCTGGAGGATGTACTCGCCCAAGTCGCATTCGACGGGACGAATTCCCGCTGCCTCGAGCGCTTCGTTGACGCGAATCTCCTCGCTCGCCATCGACTTCGACTTGGCGACTAGCTGCGCACCGACCCTGAGGCAGACGTCGACGATGTACTCGTTTGCCTCCTCGGCCGTCCGCGCCAAATGGACCTTGCCGCCGCGGGCCTCGAAAGCCGCGATGAAGTCGGCGAGATGGCGGTCGAGATCGGAGATGGTGCGCATCCGGATCTCGCGGGCTCGCTCGCGCAGCATCTCGACGTCGGGGAGGTCGGCCCAGGCAGTGGTGCGGCCCTCGAGCATGCGTTGCGTGGCCGCGTCGGCGGCCTCCTGGGTGTGCGTGTTGGCCAGTGCTCCCTGGGCAACCTGACGAAAGCGTTCCTCGACTTGCGCCAGCTCGCTCAAGGCCTGGCCCCCCGGGCGAGCGCCGTCGCCAGGTGAATCACGAGCTGGCCTCCCGTCCGTGCCGCGCGTGCGCGCAGATGCATGAGACAGCCGGGATCTGCGGTCACCAGGGCGTCGGCGGCGCGAGCGCCCGCCAGCTTCTCGTCGGCCATCGCCAGGGAGATCTCCGGCTGGCGGACAGAGAACGTCCCGCCGAACCCGCAGCACAGATCCGGCCTTGGCAGTGCAATAAGCTGCGCGCCCGAGCCTTCCAGCAAGCGCCGGGGCTCGTCGACGATGCCGAGCTCGCGCAGCATGTGGCACGAGTCGTGGTAAGCAAGGGAGCAGCCGGCGTTTCGAGCGGGGAGGGTCGATTCCGGCAGGGCGAGGAAGGCGGAGAGCTCCCAGACCTCGTACGGTTCGCAGCCCAAGAGCTCGGGCAGGTAGTGAGCGACCATGGTCGCGCAGGAGCCGGATGGGCAGACGACGGGACGGTCCCGGGAGAAGGCTCGGACGAACGTGCGGGCGACGCGGCGGGCCGCGGCGCGATGGCCCGCGTTGAATGCCGGCTGCCCGCAGCAGACCTGCTCACGGGGAAAGTCGACCTCGTGGCCCGCCTCCCGAAGGAGCAGCTCTGCGTCGGCGACCACCTCTGGAAAGAGGAGGTCGCCCAGGCAAGTGGCGAAAAGCTGAACGCGACGCTCAGCGATACGGGACCTCTTCCCGCCGGCCTGACTCGCTCGAACGGACGATTGCGTCACAGATCTCTGCGGCCCTGTAGCCGTCCTCGAAGGTGGCTCCGTGCGGAGCTACCTCCCCATCCTCTGCAATCGCGCCCAGAAGGTGATGGATCTCGTGCACGAACGAATGCTCCCACCCGATGATGTGCCCGTGAGGCCACCAGTGCTCCCAGAACGGGTGGTCGGCCTCCGAGACCAGGACGTCACGAAAACCCTGGGCTCGCTCGCCCGGCTTCGAGCCTCGGAGGTTGACCTGTAGCTCGTTCAGGCGCTCGAGGTCGAACGCAATCGAGCCCTTGGAGCCGTTGATCTCCCAGGTGAAGGCGTTCTTACGCCCGGGACAGAAGCGTGACGCCTCCACCGTCCCGATCGCGCCGCCTTCGAACTCGACGACCGCTTCGAAGGCGTCGTCGACATCGCGGCCCTGCTTGAACGTCCGCGTTCCACCACTGACCGACTTGACCTCTCCAACGAGATAGCGGCTGAGGTCGATTACGTGGGCGCCGAGGTCACCCAGGGCACCCGAGCCCGCCGTTGCGCGTTCGAAACGCCAGACCTGATCGTCGATGTCGCCCCACTCCTGGAGGTAGCTGCCGCGGAAGTGGTAGATGTCGCCCAGCTCGCCGGCCTCGAGCATCTCGCGGGCGAGTCGTACGGCCGGCACGAAGCGGTAGTTGAACGCGCACATGTGTTTGACCCCCGCGGCCGCCACGCGCTGCCAGACCTCATGGCTCTCGTCCGCCGTGCGAGCGAGCGGCTTCTCGCAGATGACGTGCTTGCCCGCTTCCGCGGCGGCGATCGTGGGCTCGACGTGAAGGTTGTTCGGGCCCGAGTTGTCGAAGAGCTCGACCTCGTCGTTGGAGACAAGGTCGCGCCAGTCGATCGCGTACCCCTCGAATCCGTAACGGCGAGCCGCTTCCGCGACGGCTTCCTCAGTTCGCCCGGCCACCGCCACGAGGCGAGGCACTAGCGGGGGCGGCCAGGTCATGTAGGGAATCTTCCGGTAGGCGTTGGCATGCGCCTTGCCCATGAAGGCGTAGCCGAGCATCCCGACCCCGATCGTGCGCGCGTTCGCGGCTCCGGAAGCCTTGCCCATCGTGACGAATCCGACCTCCTGCTCAGCCATCGATCACTTCCTTTCGTAGGCGGCGTCGAAGGCTACGGCGGACGGGGCGAAGTCGGTGCGGCGGACGAACGCAAGCGCGTCCTGTGCGCCCCACTCCCGATCCATGCCGGCGTCCTCCCACTCAACCGAGAGTGGTCCCTCATAGCCGATGCGGTTCAGAGCCCGGAAGAGCTCTTCGAAATCCACGTCTCCGTGGCCCGGCGAGACGAAATCCCAGCCGCGAGCCGCTTCGCCGAAATTCAGGTGACTGCCGAGAATCGACCGGCGCCCGTCAAGACGTTTGCGGGAATCCTTTATGTGCACGTGGTAGATGCGGTCGGCGAACTCGTCCACAAACGCGGCCGAGTCAAGGGACTGGTGCGCGAAATGGCTCGGGTCGAGATTGATCCCGAAGCCTTCCCGACGGTCGATCGCGGCGAGCGCCTGACGGGTCGTCACGAAGTCGTAGGCGATCTCCGTAGGATGGACCTCGAGCGCGTAGCGGACTCCCTCTGAGTCGAAGACATCGATGATCGGGTTCCAGCGGTCGGCGAAGTCTCGGTAACCGGCCTCGATCGCATCCCAGTCGTTTGGCGGGAACGAGTACAGCATGTGCCACACGCTCGAGCCGGTGAACCCGTTCACTATCTGCACGCCGAGCTTCGCCGCCGCGCGGGCGGCATCGGCCACCTTCTCGGCCGCGCGCCGGCGGACGCCTTCCGGATCGCCGTCCCCCCAGACGTCAGGCGGCAAGATCGCGCGGTGTCGCTCGTCGACGGGGTCGCACACAGCCTGGCCGACGAGGTGCGTCGAGATGGCGAAGCATTCGAGGCCATGGCGGCGAAGGATCTCCCACCGCGTCTCGGTGTAGGAGGGATCCGAGAGCGCCTGGTCGACGTCGAAGTGGTCGCCCCAGCAGGCGAGCTCGAGACCGTCGAATCCCCAACCGGCAGCCTTCTCGGCTAGTTCCTCGAGCGGAAGGTCGGCCCACTGGCCGGTGAAAAGCGTCACGGGTCGTGCCATCGGTCCTCCTTGTGGTTAGGCGACGGAAGAAGCGGTGCGGTGGCCCCCGGCGAAGACGAGGTTGACGCCGGCGGCCTCGTAGGCCTCGACGTGCTCGCGCGAGAGGCCGTCGTCGACGACGACCGCGTCGAGCTCCTCGGGCGGGGCGATCGAGACCAATGCGGA
>DATAOL010000112.1:0-5988 GCA_036265755.1 Gaiellaceae bacterium
GCCTCTGCCAGCACGCGATCCGCCGCCGCACCCTCGACGGGGACATCCTTCCGCCGCGCGTACTCGGGCTCGCGCTCCTTCCACATCGCGAGGAGCGGCGTGGCGATGAAGATCGAGGAGTAGGCGCCGGCCGTGATCCCGACCATCAGCGCGAACGCGAAGTCCTTGAGCGTCTCACCGCCGAAGATGAACAGCGAGGTGACCGGGAGCAACGTGATGAACGTCGTCGCCAGCGAGCGGCGGATCGTCTCCCAGAGGGACTGGTTCGCGATGGCCGCGAAGCTGGAACGGCGCATGAGCGGAACGTTCTCGCGCACGCGGTCGAAGATGATGATCGTGTCGTAGATCGAGTAGCCGAGGATCGTCAGGACCGCAGCAACGGTGGCGCTCGTCACCTCCCGCTGCGTCAGCGAGTAGATGCCGAGGGTGATGAAGATGTCGTGGACGAGGGCGACGAGCACCGGCACGGCGAACTTGAACTCGAACCTGAGCGTCACGTAGATGACGATCAGCGCCAGCGAGACGATGATCGCGAGGATCGCGCTCTTGAGGATCTGACGACTGAAGCTCGCCGAGACGTTCTTCACACCGACCGAGGTCGCGTTCAAATCCGAGGTCAGCCTCGCGCTCAGGTCGGTCTGCTCCTGCTGGCCCAGCGACTCGGTACGGACCTGGAACTCCTTGTAGGCCCCGTCGGTCGAGGGGCCGCGCCCCTGGATGACGGCGTCATTGATTCCCATCGCCGCCGTCTGCGCTCTCACGTCGGAGATCTGCAGCCCCTCGGGCGTCTTGAACGAGAACTGGCTCCCTCCCTTGAAGTCGATCCCGAGGTTGAGTCCCTGGGCCGCGAGCGAGACCACGCCGATCAGAAGCACGGCTCCCGAGACAGCGAACCAGTACTTCGTGCGGCCGATGAAGTCCACCCGCTGCCAGGCCGGGATCTTCTGGGCGCTCGCGCCCATGAAGGCCGGGTTGTTGAACCAGCGGAAGCCCGCGATCACGCCGAGGAGGGCCCGCGTCGCCGCGACCGCCGTGATCATCGAGATCAGCGTTCCGATCATGAGCATGAGGGCGAAGCCCTTCACGCCGCCGGTGGCGACCGCGAAGAGAACGAAGGCCGTGATGATCGTGACCACATTCGCGTCCACGATCGTGCTGAAGCCCTTGCGGTAACCGGTCGCGATGGCAGCGCGCACCGATTTCCCGGCCCGCACCTCTTCCTTGATGCGCTCGAAGATGACGACGTTCGCGTCCGCCGCGACGCCGATCGTGAGCACGAGGCCGGCGAAGCCGGGCAGCGTCAGCGTGACGTTGAAGAGGAGCAGCGCCCCGTAGAGGAGGACGCCGTAGATGCCGAGGCCGATGATCGCGATGACGCCGAGGAAGCGGTAGAAGAGAAGCAGGAAGAACGCGACTGCGAGCAGGCCCCCGATGCCCGCGATCAGCGCCTGATGGAGCGAGTCCTGGCCGAGCGTCGCGGAGATGTCGGAGCGCTCGACCTGCACGAACTCGACCGGGAGCGCGCCGGTCTGGAGCACGAGCGCAAGGTCCTTCGCCTCCTGCACGGAGTCGAGGCCCGTGATCTCCGCGCTGCCACCAGAGATCCCGTCGCGGAGGCTCGGGTCGTCGAAGTCGATGGACGGGAACGAGCGGATCTCACCGTCGAGGACGATCGCGAAGCTCTGCTTGTAGGCGTCGCGCTGCGAGCCCGTGGCGCCGGCGAGGTTGGCCTGGGTGAGGCCGCGCTGCGAAAGCGTGCGCGTGACGTCGTGGAACTTGTCGGCCCCCTTCGACGTGAAGCCGAGGAGGACGATCGCCTGGTTCCCCTGGCCGAAGTCCTGCCGCACCTGGTCGCCCTTGAGATCGTTCCCGGTCAGCTCAGGGATCGGGTGGGTCGGATTGTTCGGCTGGTACTTGAAGAGGTAGTAGTAGGTCGCTCCCGCCGCGGGCACCCCGACACCGGGGCACACCGTCGCATTGTCGGTGCACGTGAGCACGATCTTCCCCTGCGGCACGGCGTAGAAGGTCGAACCCTCGGGCTGCTTACCGCCGAGGCCCTTGAGGATCTCCTCCTTCGTCTCCGCCGGCCCTGCGACGCGCTTCTTGTCCTTCGAGTACAGGTACCACTGGGTCGGAGTCCCCTTCTTCGCAGCCGCCTGCTGGCCGGAGAGGATGGGCAGGAGCTGGGTGGACGCGTTGATCTGCCCGTTCGCGCCGAGCGTGGGCGCGACGGCGTCCCCCTGTAGGTCGAAGAACTGCAACTGGGCCGTCTGCCCGATGATCTGCGCCGCCCGCCCTGCGTCGTGGACGCCGGCGAGCTCGACGGAGATCTGATCCGTTCCCGTCCGGGTGATCACGGGCTCCGAGACTCCGATCTTGTCGATCCGCTGCCGCATGATCTCGATCGAGCGGTCGAGATCGTCCTGCGTGATCTCGCGGCCCTTCGGCGCCTTCGCCTGGAGGACGACCTCGAGGCCGCCCTGGAGGTCGAGCCCGAGCGTCGGCGAGCGGAACACGGCGAGCACGACGACGCCGGCCACAGCGGCAACGAGCGCAGCGAGGATGAGGAGATAGCGGCGCACTGACGCTCGTCTAGCTGCGGGCGGTGTCCCGCTCCTCGGCGGTCAGCGGCTCGTCGGCCGTGACAGGCTCCGCGTCGGCCTCGTCCACGACCCCGCCCTCGTCATCGGACTCGAGGCGCTCGAGCTCCTCGGGCGGGACCACGCTTGTGATCGCGCGCCTGGCGACGGCGATCCGGACGTCTTCGTCGATCTCGATCATCACGCGCTCAGCGTCCAGTTGGACGACTTCGCCGTAGATCCCTCCTGCGGTGACGACCTCGTCACCCGGCTTGAGGGACCCCAAGAGCTCTGCGTGCTTGCGCTGCTGCTGGCGCTGCGGCCTGATCAGCAGGAAGTACATGAAGCCGAACATCGCAACGAGAAGTACTAGGAAACCACCACTCACCGAGAGACCTCCTCGCCTGGCACGGCAGCTGCCGATTCGAGGCGCTCGAGGGCGGCCGCCTTGTAGGAGCCGAACTCGCCGCGCTCGATGGCAGCCCGCGCCCCGGCGGTCAAATCGAGCAGAAATCTGACGTTGTGCTCGGACAAAAGTATCAAGCCGAGCAGTTCCTGCTGGTTGACCAGATGACGTAGATAGGCCCTCGTGAACTGGCTGCACGCCGTGCAAGGGCAGTCCTCGTCGAGCGGCCTCCGGTCGCGTGCGAAGCCGGCGTTCTTGAGATTCAAGCGCCCCTCCCACGTGAGCGCGGAACCGGTGCGCCCGACGCGTGTCGGCAGAACGCAGTCGAACATGTCGATCCCCCGCTCGACGACTTCGAGGATGCCGGCTGGATCGCCGATGCCCATGAAGTACCGGGGCTTTTCCTGGGGCAGCGTGGGAGCCGCCCACCCGACCGTCTCGAGCATGACGTCGCGGTCCTCTCCCACGCTCAGGCCCCCGAGCGCGTGCCCGTCGAAGCCGAGCCCGGAGATCTCGTCGGTCGAGCGGCGCCGGAGCTCGGGATCCGTCCCTCCCTGGCTGATGCCGAAGAGAAGCTGTCCGGGAGCTCGCGGCGCTGCGATCTGCCTCGCCGCCCACTGCGTGGTCAGTGCGGTGGCCCCCTCGAGATCCTCGCGCGGCACGTCCGGCGGAGGGCAGACGTCGAGGCACATGGCGATGTCGGAGCCGAGCCTGCGCTGGATGTCGGCGACGAGCTCGGGGGTGAAGCGAGCGGCGCGCCCGTCGTAGACCGACCGGAAGGTCACGCCCTCACCGTCCACCGCCGCGATCGTGTCTCGGAGCGAGAAAACCTGAAAGCCACCGGAGTCGGTCAGAATCGGACCGTCCCAGGCCATGAAGCGGTGAAGCCCCCCGAGCTCCTCCACGAGCTCCGCGCCCGGGCGGAAGTAGAGGTGGTAGGTGTTGCCGAGGAGGATCGTGGTGCCGAGCTCGCGCAGGCGCATCGGCTCGAGCCCCTTCACGGTCGCCTTCGTCCCGACAGGCATGAAAGCGGGCGTCGGCACGTCGCCGTGCGGGGTGTGGAGGACACCGGCGCGGGCCTCGCCGTCCGTCGCGGCGAGCTCGAAGGTCGGTCGGCTCACGCGTCTCTCTTTCGTCTCATTCGCCGCGCCACACGCTCATCTTGGCGGGATAGGCTCGAAAGCGGGTGGAGGCACGGGGTGGCCCCATCACCTGATCAGCATCGCGTCGCCGAATGAATAGAATCGATAGCGCTCCGCGATCGCGAGCTCGTACAGGCGCCGCGTTTCCTCGATTCCGGCGAACGCCATCACGAGCGCGAGCAACGACGACCGAGGCAGGTGGAAGTTCGTCACGAGCGAGTCGACGCGGCGGAACTCGAAGCCGGGTGTGACGAAGAGATCGGTGCGCCCCCGGAGAGCCGCGCCTCGCGCGACCGACTCCAGCACCCGCACGGTCGTCGTGCCGATGGCGGTGACGTGCGCAGCAGCTTCGATCCTCTCCCATGCGCCCGCTTCCAACTCGTACCGCTCGCTGTGCAGCCGATGCGCGTCGAGCGTCTCTGCAGTGACCGGACGGAAGGTGTCGAGCCCCACGTGCAAGGTGACTCGCTCGATATCCAGCCTTCCCAGCAGCTCAGGCGTGAAGTGCAGGCCGGCAGTCGGCGCGGCCGCCGAGCCCGCCTCGTCCGCGTAGACGGTCTGGTAACGCTCCGGGTCGGTGAGCGGCTCCGCGATGTACGGCGGGAGCGGCAACTGCCCATCCGGCTCGCCCACGAGCCTGATCCGCCAGCGGCCCTCGCCGAGGGGCTCGAGCAGTTCGACCGGGCCGAGCGCCATGCCCGAGCGCAACCGCCGGCTCGGACGCGCGAGCGCCTCCCAGATATCACCCTCCACGCGTTCGAGCAGCAGGATCTCGGCGCGGCCACCCGTCGGCTTCTCGACGAACAGCCGCGCGGGCAGCACGCGCGTGTCGTTGACGACGACCAGCGTCTCCGAGGCGAGTAGACCGTGCAGATCGGAGAAGCGCGCATGCTCGACGGCCCCGTTTTCGCGGTCGTAGACGAGTAGCCGGGACTCGTCGCGACGGGCGGGCGGACGCTGCGCGATGAGCTCCCGAGGAAGCTCGTAATCAAGCTCAGACGTCCTCATGCCGACATCCGGAAGGAAGGTTAGAGTCATGACCGTGGACCGCGATGCCATCGAACGAGCTCGGATGCGTCTCGCCGAGAGTGGCGAGGATCGACCCGACGATGCCGCGCTGAAGGCGCTGCTCGAGCGCGCGCGCGCGGGCCTCGAGGCGCTTGCCATGACAACGGCCGAGCTCGAGACGGGAATCCCCGAGAGGCTCGATGCTTCCCTGCAGAAGGGCCTGCGGGAAGAGGTGCTGCCGGTTGCTCGCCATCTCGCCGAGGTGCGGGGACTTTCGGGCCAGACGATCCGGCGGCTCGAGCGGCTGCAGACGGACCTGGCGTCCGAGAAGAAAGCGCGGGTCGAGGACCTTGCCCTCCTCGTCGACCTGATCACGTCGGGTTGGAAAGGCGTCGAGAAGCGGCTCGATCGGATGGAGCGCGTCCTCGACCGCGTCGAGCGCGCCCTGGACGAGCGCGCATCCGAGAGCGCATCGGTGTACCGGCTCGACCGGAAGCCCGGCGCCTAGCTCGAAGGCAGTCGCAGCTCGAAGCGGGACCCCTTGCCGAGCTGCGACTCGAGCGTGAGCTCGCCGCCAAGCGCGTGCGCCAGCTCCCGGGCGATGGGCAGCCCGAGGCCGGTGCCCTCCCCCGCCCGCGACCAGAAGGGACGGAAGATGCGCTCGCGCTCCTCCGGTCCGATTCCCGGCCCGGAGTCCGCAACCGAGACCGCGACCGTCCCGTTCGCGGCGCTGAGGTCGAGGTCGATGCGGCCGCCGTCAGGCGTCCAGGCGAACGCGTTGTCGAGAAGATTCGAGACGATCTGCAGCACCCGGTCGCCATCGGTGACGAGCACGGGGTCCGCGCCGAGCGAG